>CAMCUN010000061.1 GCA_945878995.1 Polaromonas sp. YR568
AGGGCCGGGGTGGGGGCACCGCGTGGCACCACCGTTGCCTCACGCGTGCCCATCTCCCCAGCCCTCTCCCCAGAGGGGCGAGGGAGCTCAGAAGCAGGCCCAGCGATAATCAATTTGTGTCTTCATCCCCCAAAATCCTCTTCGGTTTCCATGCCGTGGGCGTGCGCATCAAAACCGCGCCTGCCTCCGTGCTGGAAGTTTTTTTTGATGCCTCCAGGCGCGACGCCCGCATGCGCCAGTTCATGGACCGCGCCCGCGAAGGCGGTGTGCGCTTGGTGGAGTCGGACGGGCTGCGCTTGTCCAAGCTCTGCGGAGGCCACGGCCACCAAGGCGTGGTGGCCCGCGTGCAGCCCCTGGCGCAAGCGACCTCGCTGGACGAGTTGATTGAAAAGCTGGAAGCCGAAGGCACGGTTCCACTCTTGTTGGTGCTCGACGGCGTGACCGACCCGCACAACTTAGGCGCTTGCCTGCGTGTGGCCGACGGCGCCGGGGCCCATGCCGTGATCGCGCCCAAAGACCATGCGGCTGGCATCAATGCCACCGTGGCCAAGGTGGCCAGTGGGGCGGCCGAAACCATGCCCTACTTCATGGTCACCAATTTGGCCCGCACTTTGAATGAGCTCAAAGAGCGCAGCATTTGGTGCGTGGGCACCAGCGACGATGCGCCCAAGACCATTTATGACATCGACCTGAAAATTCCCACAGCCCTGGTGCTGGGCGCCGAAGGCGAGGGCATGCGCCAACTCACCCGCAAAACCTGCGACGAGTTGGTGGCCATACCCATGCACGGCGCGGTTGAAAGCCTGAACGTGTCGGTGGCCAGTGGGGTGTGCCTGTATGAGGCACTGCGCCAGCGTCGAGTTTGAGCTTTACGCCTTCACTTAAGCCAAAGCCTTTACCTTGATGCGGCTGGCCTGGCCCGAACAGCCAAAGGCCTCAAAACGCGCTTGGCAAATGGCACGGGCGGCTTGGGTGGCCGCGATCAAGAATTTGCGGGGGTCGAACTCGCTGCGCTGCTCGGCCATGGCTTGGCGCATGGCGCCTGTCATGGCCAGGCGGATGTCGGTGTCTATGTTGATTTTGCGCACGCCGCTGGCGATGCCGCGCACGATTTCAGCCACGGGCACGCCGTAGGTTTCTTTGATGTCGCCGCCAAACTGGCGAATCACCTCCAGCCACTCCTGGGGCACGCTGGAGCTGCCGTGCATCACCAAGTGGGTGTTGGGCACGGCCGCGTGGATTTGGGCAATGCGGTCTATGGCCAAAATATCGCCCGTGGGCGGGCGGGTGAATTTGTAGGCGCCGTGGCTGGTGCCAATGGCAATGGCCAAGGCGTCCACGCCGGTTTGGGCCACAAAGTCTTTGGCCTCGGCGGGGTCGGTCAGCATTTGCTCGTGGCTGAGCTGGCCGCTGGCGCCCACGCCGTCTTCTTCACCGGCCTCTCCGGTTTCCAGCGAGCCCAGGCAACCCAACTCACCCTCTACCGACACGCCCACGGCCCGGGCAATGTGCACCACCTCGCGGGTGACCCGCACGTTGTAGTCGTAGCTGGCGGGGGTTTTGGCGTCCTCCATGAGCGAGCCGTCCATCATGACGCTGGAAAAGCCCGAACGTATGGCTTGCACGCAGACGCTGGCCGAGGCGCCGTGGTCTTGGTGCAAGCACACCGGAATATGGGGGTGGGTTTCAATGGCGGCCAGCACCATGTGGCGCAGATAGGCCTCGCCCGCGTACTTGCGCGCCCCGGCGCTGGCCTGCAGGATGACAGGGCTGTCGCTGGCCTGGGCGGCCTGCATGATGGCCTGAATTTGTTCGAGGTTGTTGACGTTGAACGCTGGCACGCCATAAGCATGTTCGGCGGCGTGGTCCAGCAGCAAGCGCAGAGAAACGAGGGCCATGGGGTGTCCTTTTGGGATTCAGGTGAGCAATTCAGATACATCAGCAATCACGCGGTCGGGCTGGCACGCTTGCACCGGCTCGCCCATGTTGTAGCCATAGGGCAGCAGCCACACGGCAATGCCGGCGTTGCGTGCGGTGGCCGCATCAATGGAGGAGTCGCCCACAAACAAAGCCCGCGCGGGGGCCACCTGCCACAGCGCCAAGCCATGGTTGATGCCCACCGGGGTGGGTTTTTTCTGGGGGAAGGTGTCGCCGCTGACCACCAAGTCAAAGCAGCTGTGCAACTGGTGGGCATTGAGCACGGTGTCGGTGTAGCGGCCTTCTTTGTTGGTGACCACGGCCAGCTTGCAGCCGGCTAGTCGCAGCGCGCCCAAGGTTTCTCGCACATGCGGGTAGAGCTGGCTGCGGGTGCCGCAGCGCGCTTGGTAGTGGCCATCAAAAACCGGCAAGGCTTGCTGCAAAACGGGGCCAAGGTGCACGGCTTCTGCACTTTGGCCTGTGGCTTGCGCCAGAGCTTGAATCAAAAGCTCCCGTGTGCCGTGGCCAATCCAGAGGTCCACCTGCGCTTGCGCGGCGGCCGGCCAGCCGAAGTGGCGCAAGGTGTCGTTGACCGCATCGGCAATCTCGGGCGAGGTTTGCACCAGCGTGCCGTCGAGGTCGAAAAAAATCGCGTCCCAGCGCATGTTCGGGGCTTTCATCAGGCCAGGCCCATGGCGCGTTTTTTGCGCTCCATCATGCGCCAGACAAAGGGGGTAAAAATCAGCTGCATGGCCAGCTCCATCTTGCCGCCGGGCACCACGATGGTGTTGGCCCGGCTCATCCAGGAGCCGTTGATCATGTTGAGCAGGTATTGAAAGTCTATGCCCTTGGGGTTGGCAAAGCGGATCACCACCACGCTTTCGTCGGCGCTGGGAATGTCGCGGGCCACAAAGGGGTTGGAGGTGTCCACCATGGGCACGCGCTGAAAGTTCACATGCGTGTGCTCGAACTGCGGCACGATGAAGTTCACGTAGTCGGGCATGCGCCGCAAGATGGTGTCTGTCACGGCCTCTGTGCTGTAGCCGCGCTGGTGCTTGTCGCGCCAGAGTTTTTGAATCCATTCGAGGTTGATGACAGGCACAACCCCCACGCGCAGGTCGGGGTGCTGGGCGATGTTGTGCTCGGGCGTGACCACGGCACCGTGCAGGCCCTCGTAAAACAGCATGTCGGTGTCTGCTTCAAGGTCTTCCCACGCGGTGAAAGTGCCTGGCTCTTGCTGGTAGGGCGCCGCTTCTTGGGCGTTGTGCAGGTACTTGCGGGCCTGGCCCTTGCCGCTTTGGCCGTAGCTGCGAAAAAGGTTTTCTATCTCGCCAAAGAGGTTGTTTTCGGCGCTGAAGTGGCTGAAGTGTTCGTTGCCTTGCTGCTCGGCCTCGGCGGCGCGGCGCTTCATTTCCAGGCGGTCGTAGCGGTGAAAACTGTCGCCTTCGACGATGGCGGCTTTGACGCCCTCGCGGCGGAAAATATTGGCAAAGGTGCGGGTGACGGTGCTGGTGCCTGCGCCGGACGAGCCGGTGATGGCGATGATGGGATGGCGTTCTGACATGGCAAGGCCTTGGTTTTAAAAATCAGTCCCGAAACAAGCTGCGCTCGGCAAACAGCGGGGTGTGGCTGTCGGCCACGCGCTGCGGCTCGGCGTGGTAGCGCTCAATGCGTTCCACCTCGTTTTTGGAGCCAAAGACCAGGCCTATGCGCTGGTGCAAGCCGCTGGGCTGGACCTGGAGCACATTTTCGCGGCCGGTGCTGGCGCGCCCTCCTGCTTGCTCCATGATCCAGCCCACCGGGTTGGCCTCGTACAAGAGGCGCAGGCGGCCAGGCTTGCTCGCATCTTTGGTGTCGCGCGGGTACATGAACACGCCGCCCCGCATCAAGATGCGGTGCGCCTCGGCCACCATGGAGGCGATCCAGCGCATGTTGAAGTCTTTGCCGCGCACGCCCGTGCGGCCGGCCAGGCACTCGTCCACGTAGCGTTTGACCGGCGCCTCCCAAAAGCGGGCGTTCGACGCGTTGATGGCGAACTCCTGGGTGTCCTCAGGCACGCGCATGGCCGGGTGGGTGAGCATGAATTCGCCCATCACCGGGTCCAGCGTGAAGCCGTGCACCCCCGTGCCCACCGTCAGCACCAGCATGGTGCTGGGGCCGTAAAGTGCGTAGCCCGCGGCCACCTGTTGGGTGCCGGCTTGTAAAAAGTCGGCCTCGGTCAAGGTGGCGCCCTCGCGCACCAGGGCGGGCGCACGCAGCACGCTGAAGATGCTGCCCACCGACACATTGACGTCAATGTTCGACGAGCCGTCCAGCGGGTCGAACACCAGCAGGTACTTGCCCCGGGCATGCGGGGCGGCAATGGGGTAGGGCGCCTCCATTTCCTCGGAGGCCATGCCTGCCAAGCAGCCGCCGCGCTCGTTCATGCTGATGAACACCTCGTTGCTGAGCACGTCGAGTTGTTGCTGCACCTCGCCTTGCACATTCACTTGGCCGGCGCTGCGGGCGGCCGGCTGCTTGCCCAGCATGTCGGTCAGTGCCCCGTAGGCCACGGTCTTGGCAATGGCCTTGCAAGCGCGGGAGACGTCCAAAATCAAGGCGTTGAAGTCGCCGCTGGCCTCGGGGTGGCGGCGGCGCTGCTCAATGAGGAACTGGGTCAAGGTGGAGGCGTTGCGCACGATCAAGGGCATGGGGGCGTTCCTATGGCTGGCGGGCTTGAAGTCGATGATGGCATGGCATTCCACTGGTGCAACTGCGCCAAGGTCAAGCTTTGCAAACTGGGCAGCACCTGCAGCGCACCAGTGAAATCATGGTGGGCGGTAAAGGCATTGGGCGTGACCACCGTGGCCAGGCCTGCGGCGCGCGCGGCGCGCAAGCCGTTGGCCGAGTCTTCAAAGGCCATCGCGTGGGCCGCTGGCAAGCCCAGGCGCTGCAAGGCCTGCTGGTAGACCTGAGGGTGGGGTTTTTTGCGCGGGGCGGTGGCCGCGTCTTCCACCACGGCAAACAGGCGCTGCCAGTGGCTTCCCACGCCGCGCTGGAGCAGGTGGCTGATGTTGACCGGCGAAGTGGTGGTGGCAATGGCCAGCCGCAGGCCCGCGTCGGCAGCGGCCGAGAGCAAGGCCAGCACGCCGGGGCGCAGCTGCACGTGGCCGTCTTGCACGGCTTGGGCGTAGGCGGCTGTTTTGAGCTCGTGGATGTGGGCAATGAGCTCGTTGAGCTCGTTGCCGTCACCAATGTCTTGCGGCATGTCGCCCCGTTCCGTCCAGTGGGCGCGAATGCGCTCTTTGCCGCCTGAGACCTCCAACAGCCTGGTGTAAAGCGGCACATCCCAGTGCCAGTCCAGGCCCACCTCGGCAAAGGCGTGGTTGAAGGCGGCAAGGTGGACCAGCTCGGTGTCGGCCAGGGTGCCGTCTACGTCAAAGATCAGGGCTTGCAGCATGGGGTCACTTCAAGGTGCTGCTTGAGCGAAGACGCGGCTGGCCCGCAGGTCGGCGGCGTTGAGCGTGCTCAGGTCCTCGGCGCTGTGCGCCACCTCGGCTTGGGCAAACAGGCGGCTGGCCTGGCGCAGCCGGGCGCGGTCCAAAGCGTTTCTCACGCTGCGCGCATTGGCAAAGTGGGGCTGGCGCATGCGCAGTTCCAGGTACTGCTCAAAAGCGGCGCGGGCGCTCTCAAGACCGTCTCGGCCATCGTCAAAGCGGTAGTTGAGCTCAACCAGCATCTGATCGGCGATGCGCAGCAGTTCTTGGGCGCTGTAGTCCGGAAAGTCCAGGTGGTGCGCGATGCGGCTGCTCATGCCGGGGTTGGACGAAAAAAAGGTGTCCATCCGGTCTTTGTAGCCGGCCAGGATCACCACCAGGTCGTCGCGCTGGTTCTCCATGACTTGCAGCAAAATCTCTATGGCTTCTTGCCCGTAGTCGCGCTCGTTTTCGGGCCGGTACAGGTAATAGGCCTCGTCGATGAACAGCACGCCGCCCATGGCTTTTTTGAGCACCTCGCGGGTCTTGGGCGCGGTGTGGCCGATGTACTGGCCCACCAAGTCGTCTCGGGTGACGGCCACCAAGTGCCCTTTGCGCACATAGCCCAAGCGGTGAAGGATTTGCGCCATGCGCAGGGCCACCGTGGTCTTGCCCGTGCCAGGGTTGCCTGAAAAGCACATGTGCAAGCTGGGCGCCTGGGCGGCCAGGCCCCGGTTTTTGCGCAGGCGGTCTATCACCAAAAGGGCAGCGATGTCGCGCACCCTTTGCTTGACAGGCGCCAGGCCGACCAGGCCCTGTTCGAGCTCAGCCAGCACGGTCTGCACCTGCGATTCGGCCATCACTTGGGAGACGGTCAGTGGCGCTGCGGCGGGTGAGGCCGCAGCGTGCTCAGGCGCTGGCGTTTCAGAGCGTTTGTCGCTTGGCAGGTCGTGCATGCTGTGTGTGTCCGCTCGAATCAGTAACGCTCGCCTTCGGGCTTGTCGGTGGCGTAGCTGTGCACGGTGTACTGAATCTGACGCCCGCCTATCTCCTGCCTGGCCAGACCGAACCCGGGTTCGTTTTTGGGCCGGTTGACGATGAAAGACATGCGCGGCGACTCGACGCCTTGTGTCGAATCAAAGGCCGTCACACGGATGTAGTGGTTGGCAAAGGTTTGGCGGCAGGCATTGATCGCTTTTAAGATGCCCGACGCGTCCTTCAAGTCAAACATGGGGTTGCCGAACATCTCCCAGTAGGTGTTGCGCGGATGCGGGTCATCGGTGTATTCGACGCCGACGGCCCAGTTTTTTGCTAGCGCGTACTCGATCTGTGCGGTGATCTGCGCGTCAGTGAGGTCGGGCAGGTAAGAGAACTGGCCTTGGGTGAGGCGGTTGCCTTGGTTGGTCATCATGATGCGGTTCTCCTTAAATGGAAGCCGTCGGCGTGACGGCAAAGTCGGCGGTGTCGGTGGACTCGTAGTTGAAACTGATGTCGCCCCAGGTGTCGATGGCGGCTTTCAGGGGCGAGCACCACTTGGCGGCGTCCTGCAGGATTTGCGGGCCTTCGTTCCAGATGTCGCGGCCTTCATTGCGCGCCAGCACCATGGCTTCAAGGGCGACGCGGTTTGCCGTGGCACCGGCTTGGATGCCCATGGGGTGGCCTATGGTGCCGCCGCCGAACTGCAGCACCACGTCGTCGCCGAGGTAGGTCAGCAACTGGTGCATTTGCCCCGCATGGATGCCGCCAGAGGCCACCGGCATGACCTTGTTGAGCGACGCCCAGTCCTGCTCGAAGAACAGACCCTTTTCAAGCTGCATCGGGGTGTGGGTGTCGAGCAGCGTGTCGTAAAAGCCCCGGATCATCATGGGGTCGCCCTCCAACTTGCCGACCACCGTGCCGGCGTGGATGTGGTCCACACCCGCCATGCGCATCCACTTGCAGATGACGCGAAAGTTCATGCCGTGGTTCTTTTGCCGCGAGTAGGTGCTGTTGCCTGCACGGTGCAGGTGCAAGATCATGTCGTTCTTGCGCGCCCACAAGGCCATGCTTTGGATCGCCGTGTAGCCAATCACCAGGTCGATCATGATGATCACGCTGCCCAGGCTCTTGGCGAACTCGGCACGGGCATACATTTCTTCCATGGTGCCGGCGGTGACGTTCAGGTAGTGGCCTTTGACCTCGCCGCTGGCAGCGCTGGCTTTGTTGACGGCCTCCATGCAGTAGAGGAAACGATCGCGCCAGTGCATAAAGGGCTGCGAGTTGATGTTCTCGTCGTCCTTCATGAAATCAAGACCGCCTTTGAGGCCCTCGTAGACCACGCGGCCGTAATTGCGGCCCGACAGACCGAGCTTGGGCTTGGTGGTGGCGCCCAGCAGCGGGCGGCCAAACTTGTCCAGGCGCTCGCGCTCGACCACCACGCCGGTCGCAGGGCCCTGGAAGGTCTTGAGGTAAGCGACCGGAATGCGCATGTCTTCCAGGCGCAGCGCTTTGACGGCTTTGAAGCCGAAGACGTTGCCGATGATGGACGCCGTGAGGTTGGCAATCGAGCCGCCTTCAAACAGGTCGATGTCGTAAGCGATGTAGGCAAAGTACTGCTGCTCTGTCTTGGTGCCGGGGCCGGTGTTGGGCACGGAGTCGACTCGGTAGGCCTTGGCACGGTAGAGGTCGCAGGCGGTCAGGCGGTCGGTCCACACTACAGTCCAGGTGGCGGTGGAGGATTCGCCGGCCACGGCCGCGGCGCATTCTTCGGAGTCCACGCCTTCTTGCGGCGTCATGCGGAACATGGCGATCAAGTCGGTGTCCTTGGGCACATAGTCGGGCTGCCAGTAGCCCATTTGCTTGTACTTGAGTACACCGGCGCTGTAGCGCGCTTTCTTGTCCGTGATTTCAGTGTCTGTCGCTGCGTTCATGGGGGCCTTTTCAAAAGTGGTTGAAGGAGTGAAGGCGACTGTAGAGATTCAAATAGATAAGGTATATTTAAAAATAATTTGTTCACAGTTAAGTGATTGCTTAATGAAAAACGCCACCTTCAGACAGCTGCGCGTCTTCAACGAGGTGGCGCGCCACCTGAGCTTTGTGCGCGCGGCCGAGGCCCTGCACCTGACCCCGCCCGCCGTGACCTTGCAGGTCAAGGAGTTGGAGGGCCATGTGGGCGCGCCGCTGTTTGAGCGTTCAGGGCGCAAGGTGAGCCTCACCACCACGGGGGAGTACATGCTGGTTTACGCCAGGCGCATCTTGGCCACCGTCAAAGACGCTGAAGACGCGGCCGCTCGGCTCAAGCAGGTGGAGTCCGGGCGCTTGACAGTGGGCATGGTCAGCACAGCCAAGTATTTTTTAATGAACATGGTGGGCCAATTTCAAAAACGTCACCCAGGCGTGGACGTCAATTTATTGGTGGGCAACCGTGAGCAGCTGGTGCGCATGCTCGGGCACAACGAGGTGGACATTGCGGTGATGGGCCGGCCCCCGCAAGAGCTGCAGACTCGCGCTGAGCCCTTTGCAGCGCACCCGCATGTGTTTGTGGCCGCCACCGACCACCCCTTGGTGGGGCTGGGGCCGCTGAGCGTGGAAGACCTGCGTGGACACGACTTCATCACGCGCGAGCCGGGCTCAGGCACCCGCGCCGCCATGGAACAGTTCTTTGCCGAGCACCGGGTGGCGCCGCGCCTGAAAATGAATTTGCACAGCAATGAAACCCTCAAGCAGGCCGTGATGGCCGGGCTGGGTCTGGGTTTTGTGTCGCTGCACGCCATTGGCATGGAAATGCGGCATGGCCTGATCGCCCTGCTGGACGTTCGCGGTGCGCCCGTGGTGAGGGCCTGGAACGTGGTGCACACCCGCTCCAAGATGCTCTCACCGGCGGCCGAGTCTTTTCGCTACTTCATGCTCGAACACGGCGAGGCTTGGCTGGCCCAGAACTTTGGCGCGCTGTGGTCGCCGTCCGCAGGGGCGGACGTGTCTTTGGGCGCTGCAGCTCAGCAAGCTAAGCCGTGAGGGCAGGGCGGATGGTGGCCTGATGTTTGGCTCATTCGAGCCCGGCACTCACACCCAGCCCAAGGCCCCCAGCACCGCACCGGCCCCCAGCAGCCACAAAAGATGCAGCTTTGTGCGCCACACCACCAGCGTGCTCAGGGCCGCGAGCAGCCACAGCGGCCAGTGATCCATTGTGCGGCCGGTGGCCGAGGCCATCACCCAGCCGGTGGCCACCAACAAGGCCACCACAATGGGTGCAAAGCCCTGCTTGAAAGCCCTCACCCCCCGCAAATGGCGGTTGCGGTGGCTCCAGTTGGAAGTGGCATAAGACAGCAAAGAGCTGGGCAGCATGATGCCGACCATGGCCAGCACCATGGCCGCCGCAGGCGCCCAGGGCAGGCCGGTGTTGAGCCCCACGTTCCAGCCCATGAGCGCCACAAACAAAATATTGGGGCCGGGGGCGGCCTGGGCCAGCGCCACCGAGGTGTTGAACTGCGCATCAGTCAGCCAGCCTTGGCGGTCCACCAAAAAGCGGTGCATGTCTGCCGAGGTGGTGATGGCCCCGCCCACGCTCAGCAAGGAGAGCGAAGCAAAGTGCAAAAACAAGGTCAGCCAGTCACCCGGGCTGAGGTTCAGCTCCGTCATGCGGGCAACCTGCGCCAGGCCAGAGTGCAGGCGAGCGCGCCCAAGCCAAGCACCACCACGGCCAAGGGCAGCCTGAGCAAGGCCACGCCCACAAACGTGGCCACCCCCAGCAAGACGCACAGCGGCTTGCCCAGCACATTGATTTTCAAGGCCGGTGCCAATTTGAGGCCGGTGGCCGCAATCAGCCCCGCCGCCACAGCGGCCATGCCGCGCAGCGCGCCTGCCGCGGCGGGCAGGTGCGCCAGTTGGGCATAAACAGTGGCCAAGATCAGCACAATGACCAGCGGAAAAGCGAGCATGCCCGCCATGGCCACCCAGGCGCCACGCCAGCCAAAATAGCGGCTGCCCAGTGAAATGGCCAGGTTGATGACGTTGGGGCCAGGCATCAGCTGCGCCACCGCCCATTCTTCAATGAATTCATCGCGGCTGAGCCAGCGTTTTTTCTCCACCAACTCGCGCTGCGCCACAGCCAACACCCCGCCAAAGCCTTGCAAGGCCAACCAGCTGAAACCCAAAAAAAGCTCGGTCAGGGTTTGGGGGCGCGGCTGCACGCTGGTGATGGAATTCATTCCTTGATTATCTCGCTCAGCCCGAAGCCAGCGACTGTCCCCTGCTTCTTGCCTTTTGCCTTCTGTAGGAGCCAGCCTGCTGGCGAATCGTCGCCTTAGGCCATGCCCGTTGACCGGCACGCATCGCTTGCAGGCAAGCTCCTACAAAAACCAGCTGCGGTTACCTCGATTAATGTGTATCTGACCCCAATTAAATGACCCCAATTAAATAGGTCTCACACCGTCATGCCGCCGCACACCTCCAGCACCGCGCCGTTGACGTAGCTGGCCTCGTCGCTGGCCAAAAAGGCATAGACGTTGGCGATTTCTTCGGGTTGGCCCAGGCGGCGCAGGGGCACGCGTTGCTCCATGTCTTTGAGCACGTTCTCGGGGATGGTGTTCAAGATGGGGGTGTGGATAAAGCCAGGGGCCACCGCGTTCACGCGCACGCCTTTGGGGCCGAGCTCGCGGCTCCATGTTTTGGTAAAGCCAATCACGCCAAACTTGGTGGCCGCGTAGTTGGTTTGGCCAAAGTTGCCGTAAATGCCCACCACGGAGCTGGCGTTCAAGATGACGCCGCTGCCTTGCGCGACCATGGCATCGGCCACGGCTTGGCTGCAGTGAAAGACGCCGCGCAGGTTGACGTCGATCACGCGGTCGAACTGCGTTTGCGTCATTTTTTGCAGGCGTGCATCTTGGGTGATGCCGGCGTTGTTGACCAACACGTCGATGCGGCCAAACTCCGCCAAGACCCTCGCCACCACAGCATCGACTTGCGCGCGGTCGGTCACGTCCATGAGCAGGCCCAGGGTGGGGGCGCCTTCGGCTTGGCAGGCGGCCACGGCCGCGTCCACCGACGCTTGCCGCACATCGGCCACCACCACGGTGGCGCCTTCGCGCGCGAACTTGACCGCAGTCGCCAGGCCTATGCCTTGGCCTGCGCCTGTGATGATGCTGACCTTGCCTTGGAGTCGTTGCATGTATGCGTAAAAATCTAAAAATGAATGGGGCTCACCAACGCGGTTGGTGCGCAAGGAGGCTGTGTTGCACAGCGTCCGTCAGTCTAAAGCCCTCGCCGTGCCGCAAGGCCAGTTGGTTGCTGCGCGCTGCAAACTGGGCGACACCTTGGCCGTAGATGAACTGCAGCGCCCCGCCTGTCCAGGCCGGAAAACCAATGCCAAAAATAGAGCCTATGTTGGCCTCGTGCACGCTGGTCAGCACGCCTTCGGCCAGGCAGCGGGCGGTTTCCACGGCCTGCCGGTAGAGCAGCCTGTCTTTGATTTCCTGCAAGTCCCAGGTCAAGTCAGGCTTGCCAAACTGGGCTTGCAGCCCTGGCCACAAATGCTTGGGCTGACCTGCCGGGTAGTCGTAAAAACCTGCACCTGCCGCACGGCCGCCCCGGCCGGCTTGAACCATTTTCTCCACCACCAACTCGCCGGGCGTGGCGGTGTAGGAGCGGCCTTCGGCTTCAAAGTCTGCGCGAGTTTGCTCGAGCACATGCACGGCCAGGGTGAGCGAGGTTTCGTCGATGACGGCCAGCGGCCCCACCGGCATGCCGGCCTGCACCGCGGCGTTTTCAATCACGGCCGCCGGGATGCCTTCGCCCAGCATGGCTGCGCCCTCCATCACATAGGTACCGAAGGTGCGGCTGGTGTAAAACCCGCGGGAGTCGTTCACCACAATGGGCAGCTTGCCCAGGGCCTGGACATAGTCCATGGCGCGGGCCACGGTGTCATCGCTCGTGGCCTGGCCACGGATGATTTCCACCAGCTGCATTTTGTCGACCGGGCTGAAGAAGTGGATGCCTATGAATTGCGCGGGCCGGCTGCTCGCCTGGGCTAGGCCGCTGATGGGCAGCGTGGAGGTGTTAGACGCCATGATGGCGCCAGGCGCCAGCTGCTGCTCGGCCTCTTGGGTGACGCGCGCCTTGAGCGCGCGCTGCTCGAACACGGCCTCTATCACCAGCTCGCAGCCTTGCAACTGGGCCATGCGGTCGGTGGCGGTGATGCGCCCCAGCAGCTCGGCCTGTTGCTCGGCCGTCATGCGCCCCTTGTCCACGCGCTGCTGCGAGAGCTTGTGGCTGTAGGCCTTGCCGCGCTCGGCCTTGGCCGCGTCGGTGTCCACCAGCACGGTGGCCATGCCTCGGCTGGCCTGCGCCCAGGCAATGCCTGCGCCCATCATGCCGGCGCCTACCACGCCCACTTTGTGTGGTTTGAAGCGCGGCACGCCGGCCGGCCGCGAGGCGCCGCTTTTGACGGCGTTCAGGTTGAAGAAAAAGGTGTTGATCATGGCCTGGGCTTGGCCTCGGGTCATGAGCTGAGCCAGGTAGCGGCTTTCTATGCGCAAGGCGGTGTCCATGTCCACCAGGCTGCCTTCGACCATGCAGGCCAAAATCGCCTCGGGCGCGGGCAGCAGGCCGCGTGTTTTTTTCTTGAGCATGGCGGGCGCCACCGCAAGGGCACCGGCAATCTTGGGGCTGCGCGCATCGCCGCCGGGAATGCGCCAGCCTTTGGCGTCCCAGGGGTGCTGGCTTTGCGGGTGGTCGGCAATCCAGGCCAGGGCCTGGGGGCGCAGGGCTGCGTCGCTGGCCACCAGCTCGTGCAGCAGGCCAAGTTCAAGGGCCTGCTGCGGGTTCAAAAGCTGGCCTTCAATCAGCAAAGGCTGGGCCGCCATCAGGCCCAAAAGTCGCACAGTCTTGGTCACGCCGCTTGCGCCGGGCAAGAGGCCCAGCGTCACCTCGGGCAAACCCAATTGGGTGCGCGGGTGGTCCACGGCAATGCGGTGGTGGCCTATGAGCGCCACCTCCCAGCCGCCGCCCAGGGCCGAGCCGCCCAGGCAGCTGACCACCGGAATGCCCAGCGTTTCCAGCGTGCGAAAGTTCTTTTTCATGCGCTCGACCTCGGCGTACACCTGCGGCGCGTCGGCCGAGGTGAGGCGCATCACGGCCTTGAGGTCGGCACCTGCAAAAAACGTGGTCTTGGCCGAGGCCAGAATCAGCCCGCGCAGCTGCGCCCGGTCGGCCAGCACGCGGGCGGTGGCCTCGCTCAAATCGTCCTGCCACTGCAAGCACATGGTGTTGACAGGGGAGTCGGGCTCGTCAAAGGTGAGGGTGGCAATGCCGTCTTCTAAGGCGTAGCGAATCGTCTTCATGTCAAACCCTCTCCACAATGGTGGCAATGCCCATGCCGCCGCCCACGCACAGCGTGGCCAGGCCGTAGCGCAGCTGCCGGCGGTGCAGCTCGTCAATAAGCGTGCCCAAAATCATGGCGCCTGTGGCGCCCAGGGGGTGGCCTAGGGCAATCGCCCCGCCGTTGACGTTGACCTTGTCATGAGGCACTTGCATTTCTTTCATGAAGCGCATGGGCACGGCGGCAAAAGCCTCGTTGACCTCAAACAAATCGATGTCTTCCACGCTGAGGCCGGCTTTGGCCAAGGCCTTGCGCGCCGCCGGCATGGGGCCTGTCAGCATGATGGTGGGATCGTCGCCGCTGAGCGCCGTGGCCAACACGCGGGCGCGGGGCACTAGGCCGTGCGTGCGGCCCGCCGCCTCCGATCCCACCAGCACGGCGGCAGCGCCATCGACGATGCCCGAGGAGTTGCCCGCGTGGTGAACATGTGCAATGCGCTCGACCTGCGGGTAGCGCTGCAGCGCCACTTCGTCAAAGCCCAACTCGCCCAGCTGCGCAAAAGAAGGCTTGAGCCCAGCCAGCGTGGCCAGCGTGGTCTGGGGCTTGATGAATTCGTCCTCGCCCAAAATCACCTGGCCCAACGCGTCTGTGACGGGCATCACCGAGCCTGAAAACCAGCCTTGGGCGCGGGCGTGCGCGGCTCGGCGCTGGCTTTCCACGGCGTAGGCGTCCACGTCTTGGCGGCTGAAACCTGCGAGCGTGGCAATCAGGTCTGCGCCTATGCCTTGGGGCACAAACAGCGTGGCGCTGTTGGTTTCGGGGTCTTGCGCCCAGGCGCCGCCGTCGCTGCCTATGGGCACGCGGCTCATGCATTCCACGCCGCCGGCCACCACCAGGTCTTCCCAGCCCGATCGCACTTTTTGCGCGGCCAGGTTCACCGCCTCCAGGCCAGAGGCGCAAAAGCGGTTGATTTGCACGCCCGAGGCCCGCACGTCCCAGCCGGCCTTGAGTGCGGCCACCTTGGGCAGCACCGCGCCTTGCTCGCCCACGGGCGAGACCACGCCCATGACGATGTCGTCCACTGCCGCGGTGTCAAAGCCGCTGCGCTGCTGCAGCGTTTGCAGCAAACCGGCCAGCAGGTTCACGGGCTTGACCTCGTGCAGCCGGCCGTCGGCCTTGCCTTTGCCGCGCGGGGTGCGGATGGCGTCGTAAATAAAAGCTTGGCTCATGAAGGGTCTCCTGGTCTGGCGCCGCACAAACGGCCGGGCAAGTCTAGACAAGCCGGGGTACAGGCGGCCATTGGCGTAAACACGCTTGCTCGCGAGCTTGGATTGGCGGTCAATAGCTTCGTCATCATTTTTGAGCTACAACATGATTGCCCGTACCTTGTTTTCTGCCGAGCACGAGCAGTTTCGCGACGCCTTTAGGCGCTTTTTGGACAAGCATGCCGCGCCCCACCACGCGGCTTGGGAGGAGGCCGGCCATGTGGACCGCAGCCTGTGGCAGCAGGCTGGGCGCGATGGCTTTTTATGCATGACGCTGCCCGAGTCCCAAGGCGGCTCAGGCGCAGACAAGCTGTACTCGGTGGTGCAAATGGAAGAGGTGGCGCGTGCCGGTTTCACGGGCATTGGTTTTGGCCTGCACAGCGAAATTGTGGCGCCCTACCTGGCGCATTACGGCACGCCCGAGCAGCAGGCGCGCTACCTGCCGTGCCTGGCCTCGGGCGAAATGGTGGGCGCCATCGCCATGACCGAGCCCTCGGCGGGCAGCGACTTGCAAGGCATACGCAGCACGGCTTTGCGCGAGGGTGAGGGCGAGGACGCACCCTATGTGCTCCAGGGCAGCAAAACCTTCATCACCAATGGCTGGCACGCGGATTTGGTGGTGGTGGTGGCCAAGACCGACCCGGCGCGCGGCGCCAAGGGCACAAGTTTGTTTTTGGTCGAGCGCGGCATGCCTGGCTTTTCCAAGGGCAAACCGCTCAAGAAAATGGGCATGAAAGCGCAAGACACGGCCGAGCTGTTTTTTGACGGTGTGCGGCTTTCGCCCGAGCAGCTGCTGGGCGGGCGCGCGCAAGAAAACCGAGGCTTTGTCATGCTCATGGAGCAGCTGCCTTGGGAGCGCCTGCAAATTGCCATCACCGCCGTGGCCGCCAGCGAGGCCGCGCTTGAGTGGACGGTGGCGCATGTGCAGCAGCGCCAGGCTTTTGGCCAGGCCGTGGCGCAGTTTCAAAACACCCGCTTCAAGCTGGCCGAACTGCAAACCCAGGTGCAGGTGGCCCGCGTCTTTGTGGACCGCTGCACCGAACTCATGATGAAGGCCGAGCTGGACACCGCCACCGCCAGCATGGCCAAGTACTGGACCACCGACCTGCAATGCCAGGTGATGGACGAGTGCGTGCAGCTGTTTGGCGGTTACGGCTACATGTGGGACTACCCCATCACCCGGGCCTACGCCGACGCCCGCGTGCAGCGCATTTACGGCGGCACCAACGAGATCATGAAAGAGGTGATCTCGCGGGGCATGGGTTTGGGCGGGCGTTGAAGCGCGCAGGGCGGGTCGCGTCTATTTCTTGCGTTTTCCCCTGTAGGAGCCAGCCTGCCGGCGATTTTCGCCTTAAGCCCTGCCCGTTGAGCGCCCCCATTCGCTTGCAGGCAAGCGCCTGCAAATACAAGCTGCGTTTGCCTTTGTAGGAGCCAGCCTGCTGGCGATTTTTTAATGAGGAAACACCTCTTCCCGTCACCATCGCAGGCGTGGTGAATGTGGGGTGTTATTGCGTACCAAGGTGGCCTTGGGTCTGTCGCAGCCGCAGTCTCAGCAGTGAACGGGGGGGCACGCTGCAGGCGCCTGTCGGGGCCATCGGTAGGGGGGGCGTGAAGTCCGAAGTATGGGTCCTGAGATTGCCGCGCTCAGCGCTTGGCGTACTGGGTGCTGCCGAACATCACTTCGCGGGCTTTGTCGTCGGTGATGGGTTTGCGCAAATGGGCCAGCACTTCAATGCCGCGCTGCACGGCGGGGCGGGCAGCGAGTTTGTTGAACCAGGCTTGCAGGTGCGGGTAATCGGCCAGCTCCATGCCTTGGTTTTTCCAGTTCCGCAGCCACGGAAAAATGGCCATGTCGGCGATGGTGTACTGGTGGCAGGCGATGAATTTGCTGGTGGCCAGGCGCTTGTCGATGACGCCGTAAATGCGCTTGGCCTCGTTGGTGTAGCGGTTGATGGCGTACTCGATTTTTTCAGGCGCGTACTGCCTGAAGTGGTGGTTTTGCCCCAGCATGGGGCCGACCCCGCCCATTTGGAACATCAGCCATTCCAGGGTCTGGAATTTGTGTCGGTCGCTCTGGGGCATGAACTTGCCGTATTTGCTGGCCAGGTAAATCATCATGGCGCCCGATTCAAAAATCGACATGGGTTTGCCATCTGGGCCGTGCGCATCCACCAGCGCGGGGATTTTGTTGTTGGGGCTGACCGCCAAAAACTCGGGCTTGAACTGGTCGCCCTGCCCAATGTTCACCGCAATGGCCTGCCAGTCTCGGCCCTCACGCAGGCCGCATTCCTCCAGCATGATGTGGATTTTGTGGCCGTTGGGGGTGGGCCAGGTGTAGACCTTGAGCATGGGGCTGAGCTGTGAAAGTTAAAAAAGGGCGGGCGTGAAGTGGTTCTTGATCAGCTTAAGAGCCGCGCGTGATGGGCATGTCCACCTCTTTGCGCAGCCCCAGGTGGCGGGCCAGCTCGAGCTTGGCGATGGAGGCGCGGTGCACCTCGTCTGGGCCGTCGGCAAAGCGCAGGGCGCGCTGCCACACGTAGGCGTAAGCGAGCGGAAAGTCGTCCGACATGCCGCCGCCGCCGTGGGCTTGAATGGCCCAGTCAATGACCTTGGCCGCCATGTTGGGGGCCACCACCTTGATCATGGCGATTTCGGCCTTGGCCACTTTGTTGCCCACGGTGTCCATCATGAAGGCGGCCTTCAGCGTGAGCAATCTGGCCTGGTCGATCATGCAGCGCGACTCGGCAATGCGCTCGTGCCACACCGACTGGGCCGACACGGGTTTGCCAAAGGCCACGCGCTCGTTCAAGCGCTTGCACATGAGCTCCAGCGCGCGCTCGGCAATGCCTATGCTGCGCATGCAGTGGTGAATGCGGCCGGGGCCAAGGCGGCCTTGGGCGATTTCAAAGCCTCGGCCCTCGCCCAGCAAGATGTTGGAGACCGGCACGCGCACGTTCTCAAGGAGCACCTCCATGTGGCCGTGGGGGGCGTCGTCGTAGCCAAAAATCGGCAGGTGGCGCAAGATGGTGATGCCCGGTGTGTTGGCGGGCACCAAGATCATCGATTGTTGCGAGTGCCGGGGCGCTTCGGCGTCGGTTTTGCCCATGACAATGAAAATGGCGCAGCGTGGATCGCCCACGCCCGAGGACCACCACTTGCGGCCGTTGATGACGTAGTCGTCACCGTCGCGGCGGATTTCACACTGGATGTTGGTGGCGTCTGACGAGGCCACGGCCGGCTCGGTCATGAGAAAGGCCGAGCGGATCTCGCCGCGCAGCAGGGGTTCTAGCCACTGCTTTTTGTGGTCTTCGCTGGCGTAGCGCTCCAGGGTTTCCATGTTGCCGGTGTCTGGGGCGTTGCAGTTGAACACCTCGGGCGCCCAGCTCACGCGGCCCATGATCTCGCACATGGGCGCGTATTCCAGGTTGGACAGGCCCTCTGGCACACGCGAAGAGTGCGGCAAAAACAGGTTCCACAGGCCTGCCTGGCGGGCCAGGGGCTTGAGGTCTTCAATCAGCAGCAGCGGCACCCAGGCGTTACCTTTGGCGCGGTTTTCGGCAATTTCTTCGTGGTAGCGCGCCTCGTTGGGGTAAATGTGCTGGTCCATGAAAGCCAGCAGGCGCGCTTGCAGGTCTTGGACCTTGGGGGTGTAGTCGAAGTTCATGGTCGGTCTTTCAAAAAATACGGGGTCTAAAAAATCAGGCGCTCGCCTGTGCGTGCTGTGCGCGTTGGGCAAATTGCCAAGCCAGCTGAGCCAGGGGCCGGGCACCCGCGCCCGAGGCTTTGGCCTGGTTGCTCGACGCCGTGCCTTGTTCGGCGCGCTTGGCAATGCCTTGCAAAATGGCCGCCAACCTGAAGAGGTTGTAGGCCAGGTAAAAGTTCCAGTCCGCCACACTGGGCGCAGTCATGCCCATGCGCCCGCAGTAGCTGGCCAGGTACTCGGCCTCGCTGGGGATGCCCAGGGCGGCAATGTCCAACCCGCCAATGCCGCGAAAGGCGCCGGGCTCGATGTGCCAAGACATGCAGTGGTAGGCAAAGTCCGCCATGGGGTGGCCCAGGGTGGAGAGCTCCCAGTCCAGCACGGCCAAGACACGCGGCTCGGTGGGGTGGAACATGAGGTTGTCCATGCGAAAGTCACCGTGCACGATGGCTGTCAAGCCATCTTGGCGGGCGGCCTCTGGCAAATTCAACGGCAGCCAGGCAATGAGTTGGTCCATCTCGGCAATGGGCGTGGTGATGGAGGCCAGGTACTGCCGGCTCCAGCGGCCAATTTGGCGCTGAAAGTAGTTGCCGGGCCGGCCGTAGTCGCCCAAGCCCAGCGCCGCGTAGTCCACGCGGTGGAGGGCGGCGATGACGCGGTTCATCTCGTCGTACATGGCAGCGCGCTCAGGCTTGCTCATGCCCGTGAGCGACTGGTCCCAGAGCACGCGGCCGTCGACATGCTCCATCACGTAAAACGCGCGGCCAATCACGGCCTCGTCTTCGCACAGGCACAGCATGCGGGCCACCGGCACCTCGGTGCCCGCCAGGGCCTGCATGACGCGGTATTCCCGCTCAATGGCGTGGGCCGAGGGCAGCAGCTGGGCCACGGGGCCGGGCTTGGTGCGCATCACATAGGCTTGGCCTGGCGTGCTGAGCTTGTAGGTGGGGTTGGACTGGCCGCCGGGGAATTTGTGCAGCGACAGGGGGCCTGCAAAACCCGGCAGGTGTTGCTCCAAATAGGTCGCCAGGGCCGGGGGGTCAAAGGGCAATGGGGGCTCGGTGGCGCTCACAACAGCATCTTTCGTGGGGGGTGGGACTGACCTTGGGCCTGCGCGACTGCACAGCGGTGCAGGAGGGGGGGGGTGGGGGGCGGTGGCTGCAGCGGTTTACTTGTCGCTGTCGGCTTCGCTCAGGCGCATCAGCCCCTCGCGCTGGCGCACCACCAGGCCGCCCGCTTCGATGCGGATCAGGCCTTCGCGCTCCATGCCTTTGAGCTCTTGGTTCACCCGCTGGCGCGAGGCGCCCAGCAGCTGCGCGAGCTCTTCTTGCGCCAGCTGCAGGCCAATGCGAATTTCGCCTTCGTTGGCCAAACTGGCCACCCCGTAGCTGCGCGCCAAATGCAAAAGCTGCTTGGCCAGCCGCGCCCGCAGGGGCAGGGTGTTGAGGTCTTCCACCAGGCCGTAAAGCTGGCGTATGCGCCTTGCATTCAGGCGCAGCATGGCTTGGTAAAACTCGACGTGCTGGGCCAGGATTTTTTGAAAATCCGCCCGCGCCACGCACAGCAGGGTGGTCTCGTCGTGGGCATACACATCGTGCGTGCGGCTGTCGCCGTCGAAGATGGAGACATCGCCAAACCACAGGCCCGGCTCGATGTAGGTCAGGGTGATTTGCTTGCCCGTCACCGAGGTGGAGCTCACCCGCACGGCCCCGCGGGCGCAGGCCATCCATTCTTCGGGCGTGTCGCCGCGTGCGGCGATCAGCTCGCCGTCGCGAAAGCGTTTGACATAAGCGCATCGAAGGATGTCGTGGCGAAGAGAAGGTGACAGGGTGGAGAACCAGCGCCCCGCGTTGATGGCGGCGCGTTCCTCCATCGTAAGAATGGGATCGTCCATGGCCTGTCTTGTGGGTGACTGGGTCAGCGGCCTGCGGGGGCTTGTCCGGTGTTCATCGAGGTGCGGCTCCAGCGGTCTGTCCTGGCTGGCGTGGATGGTGTCAAGAAAAGATTGGCGCATGGGTCAGCGAAAGCGGGGCTCGCGTTTGTTAAAAAAAGCGGCGATTCCTTCGCCGGCGTTGGCGTGCACGAGGTTGCGCATGAAGTGTTGGCGCTCTTGCAGCAGGTGCTCGGGCAACTCGTGGCCCTCGGCGTGGGCCAGCAGCTCTTTGATGCTGGCCAGCACGTTGCCTGCTCGGCCTTGTAAATCGCTGGCCAGTTGCAAAGCGGCCCCCAGGGCCGCGCCTTCAGGCGTGACTTGGTTGACCAGGCCGTGCTTGGCCAATTGCTGGGCGCTCAGGCGCGTGCCGCGCATCAGCGCGTCCATGGCCAGGGCACGGGGCAGGGCGCGGGCCAGGTGCCAGCTCGCGCCGCCGTCGGGCGACAGGCCCACCTTGGTGTAAGCCATGCTGAAGTAAGCCGTCTCGCTGGCGATCAAAAAGTCACAAGCCAGGGCCAGAGAAAACCCAGCACCTGCGGCCGGGCCTTCGACCGCGGCAATCACCGGCTTGGGGAAGGTGCGTATGGAGTCTATCCAGCTGTGCAGCGCATCTATGGATTGGCGCTGCAGGTCCAAATCGCCCTCGCGGGCTTGCTGCAAGCGGCGCAAATTGCCGCCGGCGCTGAAGATGCGGCCCTCGCCCGTGAGGATGACGCAGTGCACCTCGGGGTTGTTTTCGGCGGCATTGAGCGCTTCCACCCCCGCTGCATAGACATCGGGGCTCAGGGTGTTGTGCTGTTCGGGGTGGCTGATGGTGAGGATCAAGGCACCGGCTTCACTGGTGCTTTTCAGGACGGCAGCCATGGGGTCAGCTTTCTTCTTGGAGCAGGCTCAGGCCAATGGCGCCGCGTCGGCGCAGCCAGGGGGAGGGGCGGTAGCGCGGATCGCCATACACGGTTTGCATGTTGAACAGCACCTCCAGCACATTGGTGGGCCCGTAGCGGTTGCCCATGGCCAAGGGCCCCAGGGGGTAGCCCAGGCCCAGGGTGACGGCGGTTTCTAAGTCGGCGGGGCTGCACACGCCTTGCTGGCACATGTCGCTGGCAATGTTCACGATGGCGGCCACCACGCGCTGGCTGACAAAGCCTCCGCTGTCGCGGATCACGCTCACGGGCTTGCCGTCGCGCGCGAACAGGGCGTGGGCGGCGTCGCGCATGTCGGCGCGGGTGGCGGGGTTGGTGGCCAGCACGCGCCGGCGGGTGGCAGCGTCGTCAATCAACAGGTCTATGCCCACGGTGCGGGCCGGGTCCAGCCGCTCCACCACGGCCACGGTGGTGATGTCAAAGCCCAGGGGGGCCACCAGCGTGAGGGCCTGGGGCGAGGGGCTTTGGCCGGTTTCAATGGTGGCGCCCAGGCTTTTGAGCAACTGAAAAAGCTCGGACCGGCGCGTGGCCCGTGTGGACACCCACACCGGCGGCATCTCGCCCACCACCGGGGTGGGCGGCTCTGGAGGAACCTGGGCCTGGCCGTCGGTGTAGTTGTAAAAGCCGGCTTGGGTTTTGCGGCCCAACACGCCGCCCGCCAAGCGTTGGGCGGTGATGACGCTGGGCCGGTAGCGGGGCTCTTGGTAGTACTGCTGGTAAATGGACTCCATCACCGGGTGCGAGACGTCCAGGGCGGTCAGGTCCATCAGTTCAAAGGGGCCGAGCTTGAAGCCGACTTGGTCGCGCAAGATGCGGTCAATGGTGGCAAAGTCGGTCACGCTTTCACCCACGATGCGCAGCGCCTCGGTGCCATAGGCGCGGCCCGCATGGTTGACGATGAATCCCGGTGTGTCTTGCGCTTGCACCGGCGTGTGGCCAAATTCACGGGTAAATTGCGTCAGTCGCTCCAGCACGTCTGGACGCGTTTTCAGACCGCGCACCACCTCGACCACCTTCATGAGGGGCACGGGGTTGAAAAAGTGAAAGCCTGCCACCCGCTCGGGGTGCTTGAGTTGAGCGGCAATCGCTGTGACTGAGAGTGAAGAGGTGTTGCTGACCAACACGGCATCAGCTGCGAGGATGCCTTCGAGTTCGGCAAACAGCGAACGCTTGATGTCCAGCCGCTCGACGATGGCTTCCACCACCAACTGGCAGTCTTTGAGCTCGGCCAGTGAAGCCGCACCTTGGAGCCGGCTCTTGTAGGCCGCCAGTTGCGCCGGCTCCAGCCGGCCTTTGGCCGCGAGCTTGTCCCATTGCTGGCCCACGGCCGCAATGGCTTGCTGAACCGCATCGGGCTGGGTGTCGAAAAGCAACACTTGGCTGCCCGCTTGTGCCGCCATTTGGGCAATGCCTCTGCCCATGGCGCCAGCGCCAATGACTGAAATGGTGTGAAAAGTAGAAGACATGGCCTGATTATTGACCAGCCCCCTGGCCGCGCTGGTTCAGCGGCGCACCTGCAAAGCGCCGGGATTGACGATGTTGGTGGGCGTGCCGCGAATGAAATTGACCACATTGTCAAAGGCCGCGCCAAAGTACAACTCGTAACTGTCGTGCTCCACATAGCCGATGTGGGGCGTGCACACGCAGTTCTCCAGGCGCAGCAGGGCATGGCCTTGCAAAATGGGTTCGGACTCAAACACGTCGACTGCCGCCAAGCCGGGCCGGCCGCGGTTGAGGGCGGCGATCAGCGAATCAGGCTCAATCAGCTCGGCCCGCGAGGTGTTGACCAGCAAGGCCGTGGGTTTCATGCGCGAGAGGTCTTCCAGCGTGACGCAGCCGCGCGTGCTGTCGGCCAGGCGCAGCAGCAGGCAAAGCACATCGCTGTGGGTGAAGAGCTCAGCTTTGCTGGCCGAAACCTCATAGCCATCGAGCTGTGCGCGAGTGCGTGCCTCGGCGCTGCCCCACACCACCACCCGCATGCCAAAGGCTTTGCCGTAGCCGGCCACGATCTGGCCAATCTTGCCGTAGCTCCACAGGCCCAAGGTCTTGCCGCGCAAGACCGAGCCCACGCCAAAGTTGGGCGGCATGGAGCCCGACTTGAGCCCGGCCTGCTGCCAGGCGCCGTGCTTGAGGTTGGCCACGTACTGGGGAATGCGCCGCATGGCGGCCATGATCAAGGCCCAGGTGAGCTCGGCCGGTGCCACGGACGAGCCCGTGCCTTCTGCCACCACAATGCCGCGCTCGGTACACGCTTGCACATCAATGTGGCTGCCGGCCTTGCCGGTTTGCACAATCAGCTTGAGTTTGGGGAGTTTTTCCACCAGCTGGCGGGTGATGTGGGTGCGCTCGCGGATCAGCACAATCACCTCGGCGTCACGCAGACGAATCGAAAGTTGACCAATGCCTTTGACCGTGTTGGTGTACACCTTGGCGGGGTAATCATCCAATTTGGCCGCGCAGTTGAGCTTGCGCACTGCATCTTGATAGTCGTCCAGGATCACAATGTTCATCCCAGTATTGTGCCCTCAGTCCTCCGATTCTTTGACCGGGCCAGGCCACAGGGCGTCTATTAAAAGCCCCAGCAGTCCCCCCATGAGGCCACGCCCCACCGTTCGCACTGCGTCCCAAGCGGGCAGACTCCCGCAAGCCTGGGGCTGAGCCTGGCCTGGGCTCAGGCGACGCAACGCATTGAATTTGGGCCTGGGCATGGGTGGGGTGTCTGTCTGGCGCCAGCACCGGTGGCAGTGACCGATGCGCACCGCGCCTTTCACATCAAGAAGCTGCCCCGAATCAGGCCCACCGCCAAGCCTTCGATCTCAAAGGGCTCGCCCGGCTGCACCACAATGGGTTGGAAGTCGGGGTTTTCTGGCAGCAATTCAATGCTGTCCTGGGTGCGTTTAAAGCGTTTGACGGTGACCTCATCGCCCAGGCGGGCGACCACAATTTGCCCATTTCTGGCTTCTTTGGCCTGTTTCACGGCCAGCAGGTCGCCGTCCATGATGCCCACATCGCGCATGCTCATGCCGCGCACTTTGAGCAGGTAGTCGGGCTGGCGCTGGAACAAGCTCGCTTCAAGGTGAAAGGTTTGCTCAATGTGCTCCTGGGCCAAAATGGGGTTGCCCGCAGCCACCCGACCCACCAGCGGCAAAACCAGCTGGGCCAGGCTTTGCAGCGGCAGTGTGAACTGTTTCATGCGCGACTCATTGAGCGTGCGCAAGGTGGCGCTGCGCAGGCGTATGCCCCGCGAGGTGCCACTGACCAGCTCAATGACGCCTTTGCGTGCC
>CAMCUN010000062.1 GCA_945878995.1 Polaromonas sp. YR568
GCGGCAAAAGCACCCGGGCCCGCGTGCTGGTGGGCATGTACAGCCCCAGCCGCGGCAGCGTCACCTTTGACGGCATGGACGCCCACGCCACCTACGCCGGCCCCCAGGCCCTGCAGCTGCGCCGCCGCGTGCAAATGATTTTTCAAGACCCCTACGCCAGCCTCAACCCGCGCTGGAAGGTGGGCGACATCGTGGCCGAGGGCCTGCGCGAGCACCGGCTGACTGCCAATGAAGACGAGATCCTGGCGCGCGTGGCCCAGTTGCTCACCACCGTGGGCCTGTCACCGGCCGACATCAGCCGCTACCCGCACCAGTTTTCAGGCGGCCAACGCCAACGCATCTCGATTGCCCGGGCGCTGGCCACCGAGCCCGAGTTTTTGGTCTGCGACGAGCCCACCTCGGCGCTGGACGTGAGCGTGCAGGCCCAGGTGCTCAACATCATGAAGGACCTGCAACACAAGCTGGGCCTGACCTACCTGTTCATCAGCCACAACCTGGCCGTGGTGCGCCACATGAGCGACCGCATTGGCGTGATGTACCTGGGCCGCTTGGTGGAGCTGGCCGACACCGCGCAGCTGTTTGCCCAGCCCCAGCACCCCTATACCCGCATGCTGCTGGACGCGGTGCCCAAAATCCGCCACACCGGCCGCGCCCGCACCCCCGTGCTGGGCGAGGTGGCCAGCCCCTTGAACCCGCCCACAGGCTGCGCCTTCCACCCGCGCTGCCCCCTGGCCACCGAGCGCTGCCGCCAAGAGCGGCCCGAGCTGCGCGCCGTGGCCGGTGCCCAGGTGGCCTGCCACCTGGTCTGAGCCAGCCCTGCGGCTGGGGCTTGGATTCAACGCCAAGCGTGCTGGAATGGCTCCTGTCGTCCCAGGAATACGATCGGCGATGAATTTCGTCAGCACTGGCACACATATTCTTTTCAAAGATATGATATTTGTCTAAAATATAAATTATATAGTCCGTTTGTATATTAATTTATTTTTAGAAATATTTATCAATCAATGAAATAATATTTCAAATGGCCAAACGATCAATGCTCTGGTCCATCAACAAAGCAGTTGTTGACTTTGACTCCATAGACGACGATGACATCAAAGAGTCTTTGCTTGCCTGTAGATTTGCTGTCCGTCTTGGTATGAACTCACAAGCAACCAAAGACTTGCCAGAATTTAACCTCATTTTTGACACTACCTTCTTGGATCAAGATGTCAAAGCTTATTTTTTAAAACCTAGTTTTTTAATTCAATTTGACCGCGCCGATACAGCCAACACAATCACCGCACATTGCCAAGGTAAAAAACTACAATTCTCTATCACCTGTAAATTCATGATCGATGTGGTCGATGGTATGGATGACTCTGTACTGACCGAGTGGATTTATTCAAATCAATTGTGGACTTATATCTCTACATCTGCGCCTTGGACTTACATTAGTGACGAAGGCGGTCAATTGAGCTTGGCTTGACTTTGTTCAACCCGAAAATAATTTATATCTTTTATTTGATACAGGTTAATTATAAATATTGAAGGGCTGTGGCCGCTGATTTTCTGGCGGTAAGTCCTTAATTTATAAAATATTTAGCTTTGTCTTGCCTTACCTTGCATGCAGGCAGGCAGGCAGGTCAAATCCGGGTTTTTACTGCCTCTTCTGGTTGGGATCTTTAAAAATTCGAGCTAAATTAGATTTTTTTGATCTATTTTTTGAGTGTCAACGAAATTCACCGTTGATTTAATTGTTGTCTATGACTCTTTAGGTATATAGTGCAATTGAGGTCAACTATGCCAAAATATGATAGATTTTCTCTTATTCAAAGAATACGCAAAGTTAATCAATGGGAAAAGATTAATTTGCCAATTTATGGCACAAAGGCAGGCTATGAGTTATTTTTACAACTTGCAGAGCTACCAATTAACGCACACACACCGCTTAAAGAAATATATTTATCAATGAATTGCGCTGAGAGCACCACACGGTTGCTTTTAAGAAATTTAGAGTCGGAAGGATGGATTATCTTGCCAAGGCTTGGCATGGATGAACGTTTCAAAAGTTTCAGCTTGACTGATAAATTCTTGCACTGCATTGATGAGTGGCTCAAAATACACTATATCCGCCCTGCCGAGGTTGACAATCGCAAATAATAAAAATAAATTGATTGAGGTAGCTTTCCAGCATTTACTTAAATGCATGGCTCACCATTCAAGGCCACTGGTTTAGAGTTTCTTTTCTTAAGATCAACCATGTGCAATGAACGCAGCACACAGTTCAAGAACTTGATTGATGTTCTGCCGCCCCTGTCAGCGCTGGCCCAGCCAAGCTTGTTTGCCTGCGCCAGAGGTCGCCTCAAAAAAGCACTTTCCACATAGGAAATGGTCGCCATCCAAGATCAATTCCATTTTATTTTTGTGGTCTTTGCAACACACATTGGCCAGCAATTGAAGAGACAACACCCCACCTCCCCTGTGGAGCGCTGAAAAAAAAAGGGTTTCCGCCCTAGAAAGCGGCGTGTCGCACAGGGTTGACAGATTAATCTGTCAACTTATGATGACATCATGGACCTCGTTGTTCACCTCCATTTGCGGCCCACAGCCGCAAATACCCAGTGCGGGTCCAGCACGTCTTCTTCAAGGAGAAACCCATGTCTGATCAAGGCAAGGTAGGGCCCACGGGATTGACCGTGGGCGAGTCGGAAGAGATTCACCGCAATCTCATCCAGGGCACGCAGATCTTCGGGATGATCGCCGTTTTGGCACACCTGTTGGCCTACATCTATTCGCCCTGGCTCAAGTGAGGTAAACCCATGATCTACGCAAAAATGTGGACGGTCGTCAGGCCGCAAGTGGGTATTCCTCTGTTCATCGCCGGCGTGGCAGTTGCATCGTTCAGCGTGCACCTGGCGCTGACCATGAACACCACTTGGGTGAAGGACTTCCTCAACGGAAGCGCTTCCAAAGTGGCGGTGGCTGCAGCCCCAGCGGCGGCACCAGCGGCAGAGCCAGCGGCCAAAAAGTAGGCCAACCGTGCCCAGAGGACCGGCCACCTCGGTGGTCGGTCCACCTTTCATGAACAACTCTAAGCGCCAAGGGATGACCAACTGGGCCAGCCTAGGACCCCGATTCCTGCCGTTTGCAGACGCTGCCAGCGCCGACCTGCCGCTGTCCAGGCTGCTGCGCCTGTCGCTGTTTCAAATTTCCTTTGGCATGGCCGTGGTCATGCTGGTGGGCACGCTCAACCGCGTAATGATTGTGGAGCTCAAGGTCCCCGCCCACTTGGTCGCGTTGATGGTGGCCTTGCCTTTGCTGGTCGCCCCCTTTCGTGCGCTGATCGGCTTTCGCTCAGACCGGCACCGCAGCGAGCTCGGTTGGCGGCGCGTGCCCTACATCTGGATGGGCACCCTGGTGCAGTTCGGCGGCTTTGCCATCATGCCTTTTGCCCTGCTGGTGCTGGCCGGTGCGGGCCAGTCGGCCCAGGCCCCCGCCTGGATTGGCCAGTTAGGCGCCGCCATGGCCTTTTTGCTGGTGGGCGCGGGCATGCACACCACCCAAACCGTGGGCCTGGCCCTGGCCACCGACCTGGCGCCCGCCCACAAGCAACCCCAAGTGGTGGGGCTGATGTACGTCATGCAACTGCTGGGCATGATCGCCAGCGCCGTGGTCTTGGCCGAGATGCTGAGCGACTTCAGCCCAGGGCGGCTGATCCGCGTGGTGCAGGCCGTGGCCGTCACCACCCTGGTACTCAACGTGATAGCGCTGTGGAAGCAAGAGCCGCGCAGCAGCTTGCGCAAACCCGGCGCGGCCAGAGCCCCTGGCGAGGACGAGTCTTTTTCTGCCGCATGGAGGCATTTTTGCAGCGGCCCACACACCTTGCGGCGCCTGCTCGGCGTGGGCCTGGGCACCATGGCATTCACCATGCAAGACGTCTTGCTCGAGCCCTACGGCGGCGAGGTCTTGCGGCTGAGCGTGTCGCAAACCACTTTTTTAACCGCCACCCTGGCGTTTGGCGGGCTCATTGGCTTTGCCGCCGCCTCCTTTGTGTTGGGCCGCGGCGCAGACCCCTACCGCATGGCCTGCTGGGGCGCCGTGGTCGGCCTGCCTGCCTTTGCCGCCGTCATGGGTGCGTCCTCTTTGCAATCAACCGCCCTGTTTGTGGGCGGCGTCTTTTTCATTGGCTTGGGCGGCGGCTTGTTCGCCCATGGCACCCTCACGGCCAGCATGCAAACGGCCCCGCCCGAGCAAGTGGGCCTGGCCTTGGGCGCTTGGGGGGCGGTGCAAGCCAGCGCAGCGGGCCTGGCCATTGCACTGGGCGGCATACTGCGGGACCTGCTGGCGGCACCGCTGGGCACCACAGACGCTTATGTGGGCGTGTACGGCCTGGAGCAAATGATGCTGCTGGGCACCTTGGCCGCCATGTGGCCGTTGGCCCAGAAAAAGCGCACGGGCCATCAAGGTGCCCGCGCCTTGCAAGATAAGGTATCTGCTTGAAAGTCAGTCGCCCAGCAGAGCACTCCCTGTTGCGGCCTGGAGCCGGGCTTGGCCTGACCTTGAAGACCCCAACTTCACCCACTGTTTTTAACAAGGAAGCACCATGGAAATTAAGAACGTTCTGATCATCATGTTTGTCGTTTTTGGCTTGTTCGCCCTGGCCAATTGGTTCAACCGACCCAAAAAATAAGTGCGCGTCCGGCGCTTTAAGGAGTGGCAGCCTGGCCTTGATCAAGCTTGATCAGGGGCTACCCGACTACCTACTTATGTCTGTCAGAGCTCGCCTGCGCGGCTCATCACCGCCCGAATGATGTCCGCACTGATTCGGAAATCCGACGAGTGCAAGCGCTCAAAGCTGGGTTTGACAGACTTGATCAGGCCTTGCTTCTTCGCCAAACCAATCACAGCCGCCGTGCCGGCCACCTGAATGCCGAACTCCTGGGCCACGGCGCGCCCTGCACGCTCGTCCATCAAGACGAGAACCTTCGCAGCTCCTTCGGACAGCCCGATGCGAATGCAGTCTGTCTCTCCCTCGTCCAAGTCTTGCAGCTTTTCAGCGCCCACTGAAATAGGCTTTTGCCACACCCGCAGCAATTGCTTGCGGATGGCGGCAGCCAACTCCAACTCCCCACGCGCATGAACGCCAGGCAGGACTTCGCGTTGCACAGACGCGGGAATCCAGACTGTTCCAAACAAGGCAGGCAGCCACTCCAGCCCACCCACCATGGCCAGCCCGATCAAAGGGCTGGCGTCGCTTATGACGCGGCGAGCCATTGGTCAAGCGTTTGAAGGTCCCGTGCCACTTCACTCGCATCGTGGCTGACGACCGAAATCCCCAGCCGCGACACATGCGTGATGAAGTTGGCCAAAGGCATTTTCGCCATGCGAGCTGCCCGGGCCAGCGACAAACCGCCGTCGCGAAAGAGTGCCGTGGCCAAGGCCGCACGCGCGCCTGGTTCTGACAGCAATTGGCCAGACTGCAAGCCGATCATCACCGCGTCTGGTTGGTCACGGTTCATGACCACCACCACGTCGTCACGCGCGAAACGCAAAGCCTCGCTGGGGTTGTTTTTGAGCCCGGAGACGTTGACAGCATGCATATTGATTCCCTCTTGATATAGGAATAAAAAGAGGGATTGTCACACAGGCACAGTCAAAGGCTTCTGTGCTCAGCCCTTGCAGCGTCTGAGCCCTGTTCCATTCGCTGTGCCGCAGGGCCAGCTGACAAAGACTCTAGAATCCCATGGCTGTGCCGCCATAGTTCAATGGATAGAACGAGTGCCTCCTAAGCGCTAGATACAGGTTCGATTCCTGTTGGTGGTACCAAATCTGAATCTCGGAAGGTCTTAAAACTTCCGGGATTTTTTGTTTTCCGCTCCGCAAACCCGCTTTGTGCTTTGGGCTTGGCGCCATCCCATCAGGCAGGCACTGGCGCGGCCTTCATGCGTTGGATGCGGGGCCGGGTCTTGGCGGCTTGGCTGGCGGCCCACAGGTCCCGCTGGGTCTGCATGGCCAGCCAGTAACCCGGGGTGGTGCCCAAGGCCTCGCTCAGGCGCAGGTCCATGTCCGCACTCACGCCAGCGCGGCCATTGAGGACCCGCGACAGCATGACGCGGCTGACCCCCACATGCTCGGCAAAAGCCGTCACGGTGATGTCCATGTCGGACATCCAGCCCTTCAGAATGTCGCCAGGGTGGGCGGGTTTGAGCATTTTCATGGTCAGGGCATTGTTCAGTGACAGTGCTGGTAAATCAGCACTGGGTGTGATGCACAAAAATTTATCCCATGGCAGGCCGGCGCTGCAACCATTCTTGGCGCACCGCCTCGTAACTGGCCGCCATCTGCAGCAGCGCCACATCGCCCTGGGGCCGGCCTATGAATTGGATGCCCATGGGCCAAGGCTGGCTGGCATGAAAGCCTGCGGGCAGACTGATGGCGGGCAGGCCCGCCAGCGTGGCGTAAATGGTGCATTCCATCCAGCGGTGGTAAGTGTCCATCTGGCGGCCTGCAATGGCCTGGGGCCAGCGCTCTTGCAGCGCAAAAGGCCACACCTGCGCCACCGGCAAAGCCAGCACATCGACACGCTCAAACAGCTGGAGCAGGTGGTGATAAAAAACCGTGCGCCGCTGGCTGGCCCGCATCAGGTCCATGGCCGTGAGCTTGAGCGCCTGCTCGTGCTCCCACAGGGCCTCGGGTTTGATGTGCTCGGCCGCCCCCGGCAGCGCCAGCAAGCCCGCCACCTTAGGACCCACCAGCGCGCCGCGCCACACCCGCCAGCAGTCCCACAGCGCCTGCGGGTCAAAACCAGGCGCCAAAACCTCCACCTCAGCGCCCGCGCCTTGCATGGCATGCAAGGCCTCTTGGCACACCTGCAAAATTCCGTCTTCCACCGCCAAGTGGCCACCCAAGTCGCCCAGCCAGCCCACGCGCAAGCCCCTGAGAGAGTCAGCGTTGTACGCCATGCCTGCAACGTCCAGAGGCGTGCTGATGGACAAAGGCTGGCGCGCATCACGCCCGGCTTGCGTGGCCAGCAGCCGCGCCAAGTCGCGCACGCTGCGCGCCAGGGGCCCCTCGGTGCCCAGCTGGTCCAGCCACACGTCGGCGCCCGAGCCCACGCCTGAGCCATAAGGCACCCGCCCCTGCGAGGGCCGCATGCCAAACAAATGGTTCCAGCCCGCCGGGTTGCGCAAGCTGCCCATGAAGTCCGAGCCATCGGCCACCGGCAGCATGCGCTGCGCCAAGGCCACCGCCGCGCCACCGCTGGAGCCACCGGCACTCACGGCCGTGTCCCAGGCGTTGGGCGTGGCGCCAAACAAGCTGTTGAAGGTGTGCGAGCCCAGACCCAGCTCGGGCATGTTGGTTTTGCCAATCACAATGCAGCCCGCCGCCTTCATGCGCGCCGCCATGATGCTGTCGGCACGCGGCATGCGGCCAGCCAACAAGCGGCTGCCCAAGGTGCTGGGAAAGCCCAGCGCATCGCCCGTGTCTTTGATGGCCTGCGGTATGCCATGCAGCCAGCCAAGCGAGCGGCCCAGCGCCAACTCCGCATCACACTGCAGGGCCTGCGCCAGCATCGCCTCGGCCGGGGCCAGGTTGACGATGGCGTTAAAGCGCGGATTCAAGCGCTCAATGCGCGCCAGGTACGCCTGCATGACTTCGACGCAGGAGATATCGCGGGCATGGATGCGGGAGGACAGCTCGCTGGCGGTCCAGTCGGTGGGGGTGGTCATGGGCAGGGTTGTAGCACCTGCTGGCGCACTGGACAGCTCCGAGCAAGGCCAAAAGTGTCCGCCATACAGATAAATAAACAACACACACCCAACCCACTGGGCTTAAGGTGTCAACCCATATGAAGGTGGCCACTCGGGTTTGTCCGGGGCCACGGCAAGCTTGCCAAACAAGCTTAGTTGGCTGAACTTTCAGATACTGATCACATGAACACCAAATCGGTCCAAGTTGCAAATAAAAAAGCCTCAACCCGTCGTCGCATTTTGATCTGCGTTACTGGGCTATCCCCGCAAATCGTGACCGAAACCCTTTACGCCCTCTGTGTAGCGCAGACGCCAGCCTGGGTTCCAGATGAAATCCGTCTAATTACCACCGAACGGGGCTCAGCTAATGCGCGCTTGATGTTGCTGTCTGACAGTCCAGGTTGGTTTCACCGCCTTTGCACAGACTGGAAGCTGCCTCCCATTGCTTTTGATGCCTCGCACATTGAAGTGTTGAAAGACGCGCAAGGCCAAGCCCTGGACGATATACGGGACGACCAAGACAACCAACGCGCGGCCGACGGCATTGCCGACCTGGTGCGCCGACTGACCGAAGACGACAACACCGAGATTCACGCCTCTATTGCAGGCGGACGCAAAACCATGGGGTTTTTCATGGGTTACGCCATGAGCTTGTGGGGCAGGCCGCAAGACCGGCTATCACACGTCTTGGTGTCGGCCCCCTTTGAATCCCGGCCTGAATTTTTTTACCCCACCCCCAGCTCGCTGGTCATTCCATCCCGGGGTCCTGGGCAAGACCCGCTGGATGCACAGACCGCCAAAGTCTGGCTGGGCGATATCCCTTTTGTGCGTCTGCGTGGCTTGCTGCCTGTCAGCTTAAAGGACCAACGCAGCGGATTCGCTCAAGCCGTTGAAGCAGCAAACCAGGCGCTGGACCAAGTAGCGCTCGAAATTGACATTTCCCGCAATTGCGTTCAAATCAATCAACACACCATTAATTTGCCGCCCATGCAAATCGGTTTGCTGTGTCTGCTCGCTTGGCGTTGCCAGCAACAACTGCCAGCCCTGCCTGCGCCTTCCAAGGAAGCGGACGATCCCGTGTGGAAAGCGCAGGTGCGCCATGACCTGCAAAAAGCCATGGGCGAGATGCATATTCCTGACCGCCTGGACCAGAGGCTCAACGATCAACTGGCCATGGGCGACACCTTCAGCCAGCAACTCTCCAAGATGGAAAAAACGCTGCGTGACAGCGGCGCCCTGCCTCTGAGCGGGCTAATAGACCGCACCAACATCGGCAGCCGTGGCCGCCAGCAGGGCTACAGCCTGAAGCTGACGCCAGAACGGGTGCAGATCATCAAGCCCGCATAACCTCTCGGCAAGCTTGCCAAACTACAAATGTTGAGCTGGTTGAATTACATTGAGATGAAGCAAGTTTTGAAAAAACCTCAAAAAACAAATACCCGCCAACACCATATGCAAATCTGCCATCGATTCCATATCCAGTTCCATACCCCCGCCTTTTTGGGTGACGCCAACCAAAGTGGACGATGGCGCACCCCGCCTTTCAAGGCCCAGCTGCGCCAGTGGTGGCGGGTGGCCTATGCGGCGCAAGAGCAGTTCGCGGTGAACGTGCGCGAGATGCGAGAGGTCGAAGGACGCTTGTTTGGGCATGCCTGGCTGGAGAACGACCAAGACGACCAGGGAAACAAAGTGGCCGCGAGACGCAGCCAAGTCCGCATTCGGCTGGGCCGCTGGGATGAAGGACAGTTGAAATCCTGGCAGGCTGCAAGCAAGGTCAAACACGAAGAAGTGGGGATGGTGGACAGCCACCTGTACATGGGATACGGCCCCGTCCTGTTACCACGCGGCAGCAGGGAACCCGCCCTGAAAGCAAATGCAGCGATTCAGGCCAAAGAGCAGACCGAACTAACCATCGCCTTTCCAGACGAGCAGGCACAGAACTTGGAGCACGCCCTACAACTCATGAACCTGTATGGCACAGTAGGCGGGCGCAGCCGCAACGGCTGGGGCTCGTACAGCCTGACGCGGCTTGACGGCGAGCCTATGCCCGTCACTGCAATCCCAACCCAGGCACTGACCAAATGCCTGAGCGCTGATTGGCCGCTCGCTTTAGGCGCCGACAGCCGGGGGCCCCTGGCCTGGCAAACACGGGACCACCCAGACTGGGGGGGGCTGATGAGGACGTTTGCTGAAATCAAGATCGCGCTGCGCACTCAAGCTGCATTCAAATTTCCGCACGCACAACCTGACGGACAAGTCCATGACCGGCACTGGCTGAGCTACCCCATTACGCGCCATGACGTGAACGACTGGAAGCGCAAGAACCTGCGCCTGCCCAACCAGCTGCGCTTCAAAGTCCGCTCCACGGCAGATGGGAAATTGGTGGGTTTTATTTTTCACATGCCCCACAAACCGCCAGCGGACTTTGACCCAAGGCCAGCAGAGCTTTTGCGCATATGGGGTCTGGTCCACAAGCACTTGGATGGTTACGCCCACCCCAGTGCAAACAGCGCACACCTGACATTGACCCGCATCAACGCCTGAACACCATGACCAACTCCAACGTCTGGCACACCAAAATTGCCGCCCGCATCCACGACCCGGCCGAAAAAGCGCTGGTGCTCATGCGCGACCCTGCGGGCCACGAAAACGGCACCTCGCTCGCCCTCAGCCGCCTCATGGGCCTGAAAAACTACAACGAAGAGGACGACACTGCCGAGTTGCGGCCCCTCAACGCCATTGTGTTCAAGGCCAGCCTGCCGCGCGGCATGTACAAAACCGTGCAGCGCGCCGACTGGTGGGCCGCCGCCGCCGACCGACCCCAATGGCCGATGCAAGAAATCGCGGTCGTCACCAAAAAGGGCGAAGAGCTCACCCTCAAAGTCTCCGAGGGCTCGCAGGTGCGTTTCTCCAGCCAACCCGTGCTGATCCACCCGCTCTCGGGTGAACAAATCAACCTGGGCCAGCTCAAAGAAACCGAAGTCAGCGACATCAAAGAGCGCAGCTATGACCACCACCTGGGCATCCTCAAAGCCCTGGGCATCCAAGCCGGCAAGCCTCACGACATGCGCCGCACCCTGATGGCCTTGTGGCGCTTTGCCCCCGAAATCAATGAAACCGCCGACAACGGCGAACTCGGAGCCCTCTGGCACCTGCTTCCTGCCGACACCCGCGTACCCGACCACAGCATCTGGGACCATCTGGACCTGACCAGCGCCTTTGCCGGTGCCTTTGCAGCCGACCCGCAGCAAGAAGTGGCGCTGCTCACCGTGTCGCTGGGCCCGGTGCAAAGCTTCATTGCCGCCGCCCGCTCCACCAGCGACCTGTGGGCCGGCTCGCACCTGCTCTCGCGCTTGGCTTGGGAATGCATGCGCCCCCTGTGCGAAGAACTCGGGCCAGACGCCGTGCTCTTTCCGCGCCTGCGCGGCATCCCACAAGTGGACCTGTGGCTGCGCGACCAGATGCAGCTGCCCGCAGAACTTTTCAAAGACTGCGAATGGCAAAAGGGCGCAACCGACGCCAACCCCCTGTTTAGCGCAGCCCTGCCCAACCGCTTTGTGGCCGTGGTGCCTGCAGCCCAGGCGCAAGCCCTTGCACACAAGTGCGAACAAGCCGTGCGCGACTGGCTGCAGAGCACCGGCCAAGACGTGATCCATCGCCTGCTGGAAGCCGCTGGCCTGAATACAGCAGGCGAGCAACACTGCCACCAACAAATGCGAGAGCAACTCAAAGGCTTCCCCGAAGTGCACTGGGCCGCCGTGCCTTTCTCGCTCATCCGTCCGCGCAACGCCGACAAGCAAAACGACCTCGACACCACCCAGCTTAGCGCGGCCATGGCCTCGTACTTTGGCGCAGCGCCAGACCAGCCTGCAGGCTTTCTGAGCAGCCCCGCCTGGCAAGTGCTCAAAGACGACATGGCATGGGACGACCGCACCACTTTTTGGTCCCCCAACCCCGGCACGCTTTACCCGGCGGTGTTCGATCTGGCCGAGCGGGCGCTGGCCGCCGCCAAAGCCTCGCGCAGCTTTGAGCAACTGCCGCAACAAGGCTGGCGTTGTTCACTCACGGGTGAGAGCGAGTGGCTCACCACCGACCCGGCACAGCTGCAAAAGTCGTATCGCCAACAAAAAGACACGCTGTGGGCCAAGGTGCACCAAGCCAAAAAATCCTGGGCCAAAGAAGGCGAACACCTGGGCGGCCTGGCTGCGCTCAAGCGCCTGTGGCCCAGCGTGTTTGCCGATGAAGTCGGCCAAGCCACTGGCAAAACTGTGGGCCGCTTTGTGGTCTCCACCCACACCATGGCGCTGGCCAGCCAACTTGACGACTGGCTTGGGAAAGGCGCACCTGCTGGGCCGGACTTTTCGGACGCTTATCAAAAACTTGAGCCTGAATCTGTGGCTTTGCCACGCCGCCTCATGCGGCATGAGAGCAACCACGTTGAAGACGCCAAGGTGTTGCCCGGCTTGCTCGAAGCCGCCCGGGACAGCGAAGAACCCAGCGCCTACGAACACGCCACCAAAGTCGTGCGAGGTACCTTGGGCGTGGACAAACTTGAAACCTACTACAGTCTCCTGATGATGGACGGCGACCGCATGGGGGCTATTCTTGCGGGCGACAAGACCACCCACACCGCCATTTCCTACTTGCAAAGCTTTCACCCCAAGGTGCAAAGCGGCTTTGAGAAACAAGCCGAGCGCAACGCCAAGCTCAAAGCCTACGGCGACCAGCCCCGCGCCATCAGCCCCAACCGGCACCTGGCCATCTCCGGGGCGCTCAATGATTTTTCGCAAACCGTGGTGCGCCATGTGGTGGAACAAGAACACCTGGGCCGCGTGCTCTACGCCGGCGGCGACGACGTGCTGGCCATGCTGCCCACGGCAGACCTGCTCAGCGCCATGCAGCGACTGCGCCATGCCTACAGCGGCAGCGCGCCCCACGACGCCCAAACCGACTGGGGCATGGTGCGCAACCACCAAGGCGATGTGCGCCACCAGCTTGTGCTCAACAAAGGCTTTGCCTGGCTCAATGGCCGCCTCATGCGCATGATGAGCCCCCAGGCCACCGCCTCCACCGGTGCCGTCATCGCCCACCACCAGGCCCCGCTGGGCGCGGTGCTGCAAGCGCTGCGCGCTGCTGAAAAACGCGCCAAAAACGAGGGTGGACACCGTGGCGGCAGAGATGCTTTTTCCATCACCGTCGTCAAACGCTCAGGCGGCACCCTCAGCCTGACCGAACACTGGGGCGAGCCCATGGACTTGCTGCACGCCCTCATTGCCTTTTTGCGCGCTGAAGGCACCAGCCGCCGCGCGGTGTTCAACAGCCTGGACTGGATGCGCGACCTGCCCGAACCCACCAACGCCGACACCACCACCATGCTGGCCACTTTGCTGAGCTACCAGTTTGACCGCCAATCCCAAGCTGGCAGCCAAACCAATAAAGACGCCCCCGCCCTGGCCCAGCGACTGGCCACCCTGTGTGCAGCACAAACAAAGCAGCCCTTGAACTGGCTGGCCAATTTCATGGGCGTGGCCGAATTCCTGGCGCGTGAAACCCGCACCGGCGCCACCCCCTTCCAACAGCCCACAGCCACCGGAGCCCCCGCATGAGCGCCGCCACCCCAGACCTGCAACACCGCTACATCGAGCCGCTGGACGTGCTCTTTCTGCGCGGCAACAAACTCTTTGGCGATCCCGGCAGCCACGGCGAATCACTGGTACCCCCGTGGCCCAGTGCCGCCGCAGGCGCGCTGCGCAGCCAGGTGCTGGCCCATGACGGGGTCGATCTGCGCGCCTTTGCCCAAGGCGATGTGGATCACCCCAGCCTGGGCAGGCCCACGGCACCGGGCAGCTTTGCGCTCACCGCCTTCACGCTGGCGCGGCAAGCGGCGGGCGGCAGCGTCCATACCCTGCACGCCCTGCCTGCCGACCTGGTGGTCACCAAGAACAAAGCGGCCCTTTCCATCCAAAGCCTTCGCCCCAAGCCGCCCAGCCACGGCCTGCAAAGCTCTGGCAGCTTGGTGCAAGTCCCCGTGCTGCCAGAAGCCGTGCGCCGCAAAGCCGAAACCGGCCTGTGGCTCACACAGGCCGGCTGGCAAAGCTACCTGAGCGGTCAGTTGCCCAACCCCACCACCGACTTGGTCGACACCCGCGAACTCTGGACCATCGACTCCCGCGTGGGCATAGGTATGGACGCTGGCACCCGCAGCGTAGAAGAGGGCAAGCTCTTCACAGCGCAAGCCGTGGCCTTCAAGCCTGGCATCGGCTTTGTGGCCAGCGTGCGCGGCGCCCCACTGCCCGCACAAGGCACGCTGCGACTGGGCGGCGACGGTCGCGCAGCCAGCAGCCAACGCGTGGCGCACCAAACACCCCAAGCCGACCTGCACGCCATTGCCGCCCAGGGGCGCTGCCGGGTCGTGCTCACCACACCCGGTTTGTTTACCCAGGGATGGCTGCCCAACGGCTTTGCCCAGCAAAGCGACGGCCACCACTGGCTTGTGTTGCACGGCGTGCGCGCCCGTCTGGTCTGCGCCACGGTGCCGCGTGCTGAAACCATCTCGGGCTGGGACTTAGCCCGCTGGCAGCCCAAAGCCGCCTTGCGCGCCGCACCCACGGGCAGCGTGTACTGGCTTGACCAATTGCAAGCCACACCCGAGGCCCTTGGCAAGCTTGCCGAAAGCGGTTTTTGGTCTGACGCCTGTGAAGATACGCAACGCCGCGCCGAAGGCTTTAACCGCTTCGCCTTGGCCGCCTACGACTGCGCCTAAGACCTGCCGCCCCCACAGACACACAACGACTTTTTTAGATTTCCAAGGACTCACCATGTTTGAACAACAAGCCGCCGTTTTTTTGTATGCCGTCAGCCCCGTCCACATGGGCGCGGGCCAAGCCATTGGGGTGATTGACAACCCCATCCAGCGCGAACGCCACACCGGTCACCCCTGCTTTGCGGGCAGCGGCATCAAGGGTGCCGTGCGCCACAGTTTCAAAAATCTGGGTGGCGATGAAAACCACATCAGCCGCCTGTTTGGTCCTGAATCGGGCAGCGCAGACCTGCACGCCGGTGCCGTCAGCTTTGGTGACGCCCAAGTCGTGGCCCTTCCCGTGCGCAGCCTCAAAGGCGGCTTTGTTTACGCCACCTGCCCGCAAGCCATCGCACGCGCCCAGCGCCTGCTGGCCCACCTGGGCCTGACGCGCCAATGGCCTGCCCTGCCCGAGGTCAAACCAGGCACCTGCCTGACCAGCCACACTGCACAACTGGGCGGCAAAGACGCAGACCGCCTGCACCTTGAAGCTTTTGAATACCAAGCCGCCGACAAAGCCTGCGCCGCGCTGCAAACCATCGCCCAAGACCTGGCTCAACATGGCCTGCCAACTGGCGACGGCTACAGCTTCTTCCGCGACAAAATGGCCACCGATCTGGTGGTACTCAGCGACAGCGACTTTGACTACTTCAGCCAACACGCCATGCTGATCGAGCCGCATGTGCGCATCGAAAACGAAACCGGCACCGCCAGCGACGGCGGCCTGTTCTACACCGAGAACCTGCCCCCCGAATCGCTGCTGATTGCCCCACTGCTGGCCAGCCAGACGCGCAGCGGTAAACCAGAAGAACTCATCGACGCCATCACTGTCATGGCCCACATGAAAGCCGTGCTGCACAGCAAGCTTCTGCAAGTGGGCGGCGATGCCACCACCGGGCGCGGCCTGGTGGCCGCCACTGTGATGTGCAAATAAGGAGCACGCCATGAACACCGCCACCAAAACTGCCCCGCTCACGCTGGAACAACTGCGCGCCCAAGACGCCTGGAATCAATGCGTCAACTACGAAAAAGAACACGTCAACATCGCCAAAGGCCTGCCCGCGCTCATCATGAACAGTGGGCTCATGCAAGTGCTGGCCTTTTGCCATGAAAAAGGCAAAGCCAACGAACAAGTAGCTACTCACCTGCGCACTTGGTTGAACCTGCGCTTCAACGGTGTCGCCCGCGATCCTGGCTTTGAACTTTTTATGCAAAGCCTGCTCAAGGCCCAGCCGACTGACTACCAGGCCATCACCACCGAGGCCTATGCCTGGCTGCGCTGGATGCGGCAAATGTCATCCGCCCGTCTCAAGCAAGACAAGAAAGACTGACATGCCCATTGCCGCCACACCCGAATACCTGGGCAATGACTTCAAGTCTGCATCCCCCGGACAACGCTTTGGCATGTACCTGCCGATATGGACGGCCCGCGCCGACCAAGAAGCCGATGTTCGCAAACGTGCCGAAGCCAAAAGCCGAGAAGGTGACGAAGTCAGTGCCTTACTCAGCAAAGGCATGGACGCCGCCATTGCTGCGCTGCGCCAGCGTGACCGCAAGCCCCTGGCTGGACTGTGGGACAAAAACGACTTCGCCTCACGGCAAGCTTGGCGCGATGTCTGTGCGCTGAACAAAGGCGATATTGAGCGCATGAAAGCACTTGTTGCTCGACAAAGTGAACAGGTCAGTACCTTTGGAGCTTCTGACCTACTGCGACTGCAAGCCACTGCCATCGCCCCCTTCACCACTGGACTTGGCAACGAGCACCCTCTGGAAAACGGCTTTGCCTTCCTCAGCCCCTACGGCCTGCCGTACTTGGCAGGCAGCGGTGTCAAGGGCGTGTTGCGCGCGGCTGCGCAAGAGCTGGCCAGCGGCCAATGGGACAGCAAAGAGTGGCATCACGCTGAAGACCTGCGCCACGAAGTACACAACAAACAAGGCAAACACCTTTTTGACGCCAGCGACCTCGATGTGCTCTTTGGCAGCGAAGCCCTGATCGGCGAGAACCACCTGCGCGGCGTGCTCAGCTTTTGGGATGTGATTCCGCAGATCGAGGGCAACAGCCTGATGGTCGAGATCATGACCCCGCACCAAAGCCACTACTACCAAGAAGACGCAAAAAAAGGCGCAGGCAGCACCAGCCCGCACGACAGCGGCTCGCCCAACCCCATCAGCTTTTTGACCGTGCCGCCCAACTCCCGCTTTGCGTTCCATGTGGTGTGCGGCACCTCTCGCCTTCAAGATTTGGCCCCCGATCTGGCCAACAACGAACGCTGGAAAACGCTGCTCACCGAAGCGTTTGAACACGCTTTTGCATGGCTGGGTTTTGGTGGCAAGACATCGGTGGGCTATGGGGCGATGGGCCGCGACACTCAATCTGAGGCCAAACTCGCCCATGCACAAGCCCAAGCACAAGCGGCCGCTGCCCTGGCTGCCAAGATGGCCAAGCTGAGCAACAACGCGCGGTTGATAGAAGCGTTTGTCTTGACCTGCCAAAACAAAATGGCCCAACTGCGCGGCGGCAAAGAAAAGCCTAACGCCGAAACCCATGCCATAGCCCGCGCGCTGTCCAAAGCAGCACTTGAAGGCGTCGACTGGACAGCCGAAGAAAAGTGCGCCGCAGCCGAGGCTCTGGCCGAATGGCTGCCTCAGGTGGTGGCCGTGGACATGAAAGACGAGCGCAAAAAACTCAAGCTGGCGGTCTTGCGCGGGGAAACCTAAGGCTATGTACAGAGCAAGTTAATGCCCGATCAAAGATAAAAAATGACAGCTCTTTGAATAAATGACATACTTTTAGAAAAATGTCATTTAACGACGAAATGGAGTTTCTCATGTACGAAATGAAAGTATCCGAAGGCGGGCGCGTGGTCATACCCGCGCCCATCCGCCGCAGCCTCGAGTTGAACGAGGGCGACACTGTGGTGTGGGACATGCAAAACGGTGAGGTCCACCTCAGCACCCGAAAAAAGCAACTCGAAAAAGCCCGCGCCTTGTTTCAACAGTGCATCCCAGCCGGATCGCAGCCTAATTTGGTGCAAGATTTTTTGAACGAACGGCGCAGCGAAACCGAGCGCGATGAACCCGCATGACCAGCATTAACACGCCGCCTACAACGCCCTCCGCGCCATCTTTCCAAGTGGACGAGGGCAGCCACCTCTTTGTGCTTGACGCATCCGCTTTGCTCGCCTATTTGAACGGTGAACCAGGAGCCGAGCGAGTTCGACAATGCATTGAGCAAGGGAAAGCCATCATGTGCAGCGTCAATTTGGCCGAAGTGCTCAGCAAATGCGCTGACCAGGGCATGAGCAGCGCCAACCAAGCCGCCCTGTGCGCTGCCCTACCGCTCGAAATCTCTGCTTTTGACAGCAGACTGGCCCTGGCCAGTGCTGCACTGCGAAGCATCACCCGCTCCCAGGGCCTATCGCTGGGAGATCGCTGCTGTCTGGCGCTCGCGCAGTCACGCAGCGCCACGGCATTGACCGCCGACCGTGCTTGGTCACGCCTTGTACAGGCAGACATTGACGTAGAACAGATACGCCCAGACAGCCAGCGCGCATGAAGTGATCCGTTCCGAATCCCAAAATCATTTCACCTGGCTCAATGACCACCTTCTTCATCAGCCGCCACCCCGGCGCTATCGTCTGGGCTGCGCAGCAAGACCTGCGCATCGACCAGCATTTGACCCATCTGGATACAGCGCTCATCCAACACGGAGACACGGTCATCGGCACCTTGCCCATTAATCTTGCGGCGGTGGTTTGCCAGCGTGGCGCTCGTTTTTTCAACCTCAGTCTGGACCTGCCCGCTCACTGGCGCGGGCGCGAACTCAGCGTCAGTGAATTGCGCCAGTGCAACGCCCGGCTGGAAGGATTTGACATCCGCTCGCACGACCAGCCGCTAGATCAATTGGCATGACAAGGCCAGGCCTGAAAAAACCATGCGCCAAACCCAAGTGCCTCAATCCATGCGGCTTTGTGCAAAAAGCTGCATCCAAGCATCGCGTGGACTCAAGATCTGCATGCTCCCCCGCGCACCCCAGTCCGACACCCGCCGGTCCCCCGTGACAAACACTGCGACTCCAGCGTTCAGTGCCGCCTGCACCAGCCGTGCATCGTTGTCATCTGCGGGTTCATCCACATCGGGCACGCATGCGGCTTCGACCCAAACCGCGTCAAACAAAACCTGCGCCTGGGGCAGATGCGCAAATTTTCGGCCCAAGACCTCGTGCGCTTCTTGTTGCACCAGCCGGGTGGTCACCAGCCAAGCGCGCTGGGCAGACTCGGTCAATATCGCCTCACACAAACCAGCGAACACCGTGGCCGACAGCCACACATTGGTGTCCAAAAACACCTTCACGACACGTCTCGCAGAATGTCGTCCTCGGTCAGCCAGCCCGACTGCCGCGCTGCGGGGCCCAGTTCAGCATGCGCCGCTTGCAAAGCTGTCCGCAAGCGATACCCCCGCAAGGACTCGGCCAGCAATTCACGCACTACCTCGCTCTTGGTCTTGCCCGTTTGCTCGCAAGCCAGCTGCAAATCGCGCTCTTCGCGCTCGGTCAAACGCACGGTCAAGGTACTCATTTCAGTCCTTTCAGCGCACCTCTCCGATGCGTATGACATCGTAATACAGTCACGTAACTTGTGCAAATCCCCATGAACACACCCGCCCACACCCACCTCATGCTCGTGTCCGAGCAAGCCGCGCCCAATCTGCTGCCCGCGCTCGACCCGGCCATGAAACCCAAAGAAGCTGTGCTGCTGGTGAGTCAAAAAATGACCGCCCGCGCGCAGGCATTGCAAGCCGTGCTCCAAGAAGCGGGCATCAAAACCCACACTGTCTCCTTGCCCGACGAGCACGACATGGCTGCGCTAGAAAGCACCTTCATGGACATGGCCACCCAGCGCGAAGGCCAGTCCATCGCCCTGAACGTCACCGGCGGCAACAAACTCATGGCCTTGGCGGCGCAAGCCGTGGCGCAGGCTGCGGGCTGGCCTGCTTTTTATGTGGATGTGGACACCGACCATGTGGTCTGGCTCGACAAAACCCGTCCCGCCCAAGCCCTGACGCAACAGCTGCGCCTGCGCCACTATTTGCGGGGCTATGGTGCCACCCTGACAGACGGTGTGGACCGCCCACAGCCCAACCCAGCGTGGCAAACCCTCATGACCGATCTGGTCCTCAACGTCGGCACGCTGAGCGAGCCGATTGGGCAACTCAACTACCTGGCCCAAGAGGCCAAGAGCAGCCTGCGCGCCCCGCTCAGCGTCCGGCAACTCGACAGCCGCAGCCTCGAAACCCTGCTGAGAAAATTCGAACAAGCCCAACTGCTGCAAGTCAAAGGTGCCAGCTTGCACTTTCCCAGCGAAGCGGCGCGCGCTTTTGCCAACGGTGGCTGGATAGAGCACCATGTTTACCAAACCGTCAGCCAAGTCACTGGCCCCCTGGCCATTCGTGACAAAGCCGCCAACCTGCAAGTGCAAGACATCAGCGGCCAGCCCAACGAAATGGATGTGGCCTTTTTGGCCCGCAACCGGCTGTTTGTCATCGAGTGCAAAACCGCGCGCATGGACAACCCCGAAGACCTCAAGGCCAACGACACGCTGTATAAGCTCTCAGAAAACTGCCGCCGTATCGGTGGCCTGGGCACCCGCGGCATGCTGGCCACCTACCGACCGCTCAGGGAGGCTGAGCTGCGGCTGGCCAAAGCCTTGCACATTGAAGTCGTGGCCGGTGCTGCGCTCGGCAGGCTTGACGAAAAACTCAAACAGTGGGTCAACCCCAAAGCCTGACCCCGTCGCACCCATTGCACGCCATTGCACGCCATGCACACCATCACCCGCATCACCGTCACCATCGAGGCCACCCAAACCGTGGCCTGGCCGCACTTTGCGGGCAGCACCTTGCGTGGCGCGGTGGGCCGCGCACTGCGCCAGGCCGCCTGCATTACCGGTCAAGACAAATGCACAGGCTGCCCGCTTCGCCAAAGCTGCGCCTACGGTGTGGTGTTTGACCCGGCACCGCCCGCGCAGCCACTGCACCCATCGTTTCAGGACGGCCAACCGCGCTACCTGGTGCAGCCGCCCGCGCTGGGCGCCTGCCAACTGAGCGCTGGCCAGCAGCAAGGCTTTGCCCTGCTCTTGCTGCCCGGCGCGCAAGCCCATTTGCCACTGCTTGAGCACATCATGACAGCGGCCACTGAAAAGCAGCTCATGCAGCCCGGGCAGTTCAAGCTCAAGCAACTCAGCACCGAAGAACAAGCCTTGGCCCCTTGGCCGGCAGCCATCCCAGAATGGGCAAGCTCCCAACCCGACCGACCAGCCCAGATTACCCTGCGCTGGCTCACTCCTTTGCGATTGCAAAAGCAGGGCAAACCCATTTTCAAGCCCCAGTTGCTTGACGCCTCCACCCTGGTGCGCGCCCTGGTGCGCCGCCACCTGCAGTGGAGCCAGCTCAGCGCGCAAGCGCCCACCGATACCGAGCCGCAGATCCAGGCCATGGGCCACTGCCAGCTTGACACCCGCCAGATGCGTTGGCACGACATTGACCGCTACTCAAGCACGCAGCAGGGCAAGCTGCCGCTGGGCGGCCTGGTGGGCAGCGCCACCCTGCACGGGCCCGCCCAGGCTTTGGCCACCTTGCTGCCGCTGCTCCAACGCGGTGAGCAATTGCACCTGGGCAAAGAAATCGTCATGGGTTTGGGCCGCTACCAGCTCGGCGCCATCGAGCCGGGCTGAGCGCACCAACTCGGCAAGCTTGCCAAACGCGCTGACAGCGCCCAAGCGCTGGACACTGGCAGCCATGAACACACGGCACCTGTTCCTCGTCGGCTACGACATTCAAGACAACTCGACCCGTCGTCGCGCCTTGCGCGACGTGCAGCACCACGCGCTGGGCGGGCAAAAGTCTTTCTACGAATGCTGGCTCACGGTGGCCGAGTTGCAGACCCTGCTGGCCCAAATGCGGGCCTTGATCAATGCAGACACCGACCGCGTAATTTTTGTGCGCCTGGACGCACGCAGCCCCAGCCTGCAACTGGGACAGGCGGAGGCCATTCACGGCGCCGACTACTTCCACGTCGCCTGAAGCGCAGCCACCACACCGGCCAAAAAATGAGCACCCTCTACATCGACCGCCAAGGCAGCGAACTGCGCATCCAGACCGGCGTGCTGCACATCAGCACACCCGATGCGCCAGACCGGCGCCTGCCGCTCAAGTACCTGGACCGCATCGTGCTGCGCGCTGACACCCAGCTCAGCAGCAAAGTGCTGTGCGCCCTGGCCGAAGGCGGCGTCAACCTCATTGCACTGGGCGGGCGTGGTGGGCAGCACATTGCCCAAATCACCGGAACACCGCACAACGACGCCCGCCGCCGCTGGCAACAAGTGCTCACTTTCAGCCAACCGCAGGCCTGTGCGCTACTGGCGCGCCAGCTTATTCAAAGCAAGGTCAAGCGCCAGCTCGCCACATTGAATGAATTGGCCGCGCACCGCCCCGATCTGCGCAAACCCCTGCACGACGGGCGGCAAAGGCTGGAGCGGATTCTTGAGACGCTGCGCGAGTCCTCAGCACCAACCAACACCCTGGACACGCACACGCTGGACACACTGCGCGGCCTGGAAGGCGCGGCCGCCGCCATGTACTTTGAGGCCTATTTCAGCGCCTTTGCCCCCGCTCTGGGGGCCAGCACGCGCAACCGCAGACCGCCGCGCGACCCGGTCAACGCCGTCTTGTCACTGAGCTACACCCTGCTGTACAGCCAAGCCACCGCCGCCTGCTGGGCCGCAGGCCTGGACCCTGCGCTGGGCGCCCTGCACACCCTCAGCCACGGCCGTGCCGCCCTGGCCTGCGACCTCATGGAGCCCTACCGCCCCCTTGTCGACCTGTGGGTGTGGCACCTGTTTCGGGAGGGCACTCTGCGCCCCGAACACTTTGGCCACGACGGCGCAGGTGCCTGCCTGCTCGGCAAAGCCGGCCGAAGCCACTTTTACGCCAGTTGGGAAGAGCATGCACCGCATTACCAGCGCAGCCTGCTGCGCTATGCCCGCACCCTGGGCCACAGCCTGAGCGCGGCCAACCCAGGCCAGGCCTGGGCACACCTGACTGGCGAGACTGCAGTCCCAGAGGCTGGAGTTGCCCCATGAACGCCATGCCGCTGTATTTGCACCACGGCAGCGCCCAGAGGCTGGACCTGGATGCGGCCCAACGCTTGCACATCGAACGCAAAGACCTGCCGGCCAGGCGCATACCGCTGCACCATGTCTCGCGCATTGTGTGCAGCAGCAGCCTGGACATCAGCGCCCGCGCCTTGATGGCCTGCCTGCAGGGCGGCATTCCGCTGTCCATCATCGGCAGCGACGGCCAAACACTGGGCTGGTGCCTGGGCACACGCCGCAAAGAAACCAGCTTGCGCCAGCTCCTCACCCACGCCCTGGACGACCCGACATGGGCAAGCCTATACGGCGTCTGGCTCACGCAACATCATGCGGCCACCGCCGCCCAAGTGCTGCTGCTGTGCGGCGTGCCCAGCACGCCCGCCGCGCGCCACAGCCCCAGAGCGGCGCTGTGCAACGCCCACTTTCTAAAACACCAGCAAGGCTGCGCCCACCACCTGCATGCCTTGTCTCTGCTGGCGCAGCACGAATTGGCCGCCCAACTCATGCACGAAAGCAGCGACCCGGCCCTGCTGGCCTGGCACCGGCCAGGGCTTAACTTGATCAGCGACCTTGGCCAACTCATCAGCCTGCACGCCCACACCGATGTGCACCATGCGCCGCGCCTGGCCCCACCCGAGCAACTCACCCGCTGGTCCGTCGCTCTGTACGAGCGGCAAGCCGCCCACTGGCAACAACGCATGAGCCAACTGCTGTTCGCATTTGAACAATTTCTGCGCACGCACTGGCTCTGAGCCATGAGCAAGACACACACGCCAAGCCAACTCCCGCACAGCCATGCCAAGCGCTGGCTGCTGGCGCACGACATCAGAGAGCCCAAGCGCCTGCAACGGGTATGGCGCTACCTCAGGCAAGAAGGCGTGCGAATGCAGCATTCGGTCTACCTGCTCAAGGGCGACCGCGATGCCATTGAACGGGTGATGGAACAACTACGCAACCTGATCGACGAGCACAGCGACGACGTGCGCATTTATCCCCTGACCGAAAACACCCGGCTCTGGGGACTGGGAACCCAGTTCAACGACGGCGGCAACCAGCTGTGCGATGCATTCATGGATAAACTGCGAGAGCCTGCTCAGGTCAGCACGGAGCAGCAAGCATCAGCCCATAAAAAGCTCAGCTATTGACGCCCTCAAATGCATGGACAACACTCACCCAAGTGCTTGTTGACATTGAATTTTTTGGACTGAGCAGACAAAACACTAGCCCCGAAACTCAGGGGATTAAGACCCTTCAAGAAGGCGATCTCTTCAGGCGTGGCCGACAAAACACTAGCCCCGAAACTCAGGGGATTAAGACTTGACGCGGCCGCTGATGTGGCGAGACGCGTGGACAAAACACTAGCCCCGAAACTCAGGGGATTAAGACCGAAAAAATTGGCGCGGGTTGTTGCTGTCTTATAGACAAAACACTAGCCCCGAAACTCAGGGGATTAAGACCGCTCTACGTCAATAGTGCCGGCTCGGTGCACGACAAAACACTAGCCCCGAAACTCAGGGGATTAAGACTGTCCTCGCCGCTGTAGTCAGCGCCTGGAACAGACAAAACACTAGCCCCGAAACTCAGGGGATTAA
>CAMCUN010000063.1 GCA_945878995.1 Polaromonas sp. YR568
CAGCGGCCTCCAATCACAAGCCAGCGCCAAACCCAACGTCCCCGCGCCACACAAACTCTCCAACCGCCAGTACGAGAACCTGCTGCGCGAGACCTACATCAACGTGCGCCGCGTGCGCGAGTGGCGCGACATTCATTCGCAGCTGCTCAGCGTGGTCAAAGAGCAAAACTGGCAGATCAACACCGAGCCCGCCAGCTACGAGCAGCTGCACCTGTCCATGCTCTGCGGCCTGCTGGGCAACCTGGGCTGCAAGAGCGAAGAAGAGGACTTGTACCTGGGCGCGCGCGCCATCAAGTTCAACCGCCACCCCGGCGCGCGCCTGTCCAAGCGGCCCGGGCGCTGGATTGTGGCGGCCGAGCTGGTGGAGACCACGCGCTTGTTTGGCCGGGGCATCGCCAACATCGACCCGGCCTGGATAGAACAAGTGGGCGGCCACCTGTTAAAAAAGCAGCTGCTGGACCCGCACTGGGAAAAAAAGGCCGGGCAGGTCACCGCCCTGGAGCGTGCCACGCTCTACGGCCTGGTGATTTACAACAACCGGCGGGCCAACTTTGGCCTGGTCGACCCCGACGGGGCGCGCGAGATCTTCATCCGCGAAGCCCTGGTGGCTGGCCACTGGGAAAGCAAGCTGCCCTTTTTGCCCGCCAACCAAAAACTCATTGCCCAGGTGCAAGAGCTCGAGCACAAGCAGCGCCGCCAAGACGTGCTGGTGGACGACGAACTGATTTTTGCCTTTTACGACCAGCAGGTGCCCGCCGACATCCACAACGGCGCGGCTTTTGAGCGCTGGTGGAAAGACGCCTCCCGGGAGAAGCCGCGCCTGTTGTTCCTCAACCGCGAGGAGCTCATGCGCCACGAGGCCGCAGGCATCACCACCGAGTCCTTTCCCACGACCTTGCGGCTGGGCGGCGTGGACTGCAAGGCCAGCTACCTGCACGAGCCGGGGGACGCCAAAGACGGCGTCACGGTCGAGGTGCCGCTTTTTGTGCTAAACCAGGTCAGCGAGGAGCGCTGCGAATGGCTGGTACCGGGCATGCTCAAGGACAAAATCCAAGCGCTTTTGAAAAGCCTGCCCCAGCGCCCGCGCAGCCGCTTTGTGCCGCTGCCCGAAAGCGCCGCCCGGCTGGCCGCTGAGCTGTGCGTGCCCGAGGTGTTTGGCGCAGGCTCGCTGATGGATGTGCTGCTCAAAAAAGTACGCGACGAGACCAGCCTGGATGTCAAACGAGCCGACTTCAAGCTCGACATGCTCAGCCCCCACCTGTTCATGAACCTGCGCCTGGTCCACGACGACGGCCGCCAACTTGGCATGGGCCGCAACTTGGGCGCACTCAAAGCCGAGTGGGGCAGCAAAGCGCGCGGCGCCTTTCAAGCCCTGGCCCAGCTCAAACCTAAATTGGGGTCAGATACAGATTTATTGCAGCCTCCGGCGACTGCCGCGGGCGCCTCCACCAGCCCCGCAGGCCGCATCATCAAGCCAAGCGCCAGCGCCGCCTCGCCCAAACCCGCCGCCGTGGCCGACCAACGCTACACCAGCTGGTCTTTTGGCGAGCTTCCTGAACTGATGGAAATCCGCAAAGGCGGTCAAACCATCATTGGTTTTCCCGCTTTGATTGACGGCGGCGACGCCGTCAGCATTGAGGTGTTTGACGAGCCTGAGATGGCCGCCGCCAAGCACCGCAAAGGCTTGAGCCGCTTGTTTGCCTTGCAGATCAAAGACGCCCTGAAGTACCTGGAAAAAAACATTCCCGAGCTGCAAAAAATGGCGGTTGCCTTCATGCCCCTGGGCACGGCCGACGAGCTCAGGGCCCAAATCATTGACGTGGCGCTGGATCGCGCCTTTTTGCTCGATCCGTTGCCCAGCGACGCGCAGGCTTTTCAAAAGCGAATTGACGAAGGCCGAGGCCGCCTCACCCTGATCGCCAACGAGGTGGCTCGCCTTGCCAGCGTGATTTTGCTGGACTACGCCAGCGCCGTGCGCAAGATCAAAGACACCAAAAACGCCCCCGAGGCCACGGCAGACTGCACCCAGCAGCTCCAGCGCCTGATGCCCAAGGCCTTTTTGTCGACCACCCCATGGCTGCAGCTGCAGCACTTTGCCCGCTATTTAAAAGCCATCACCCTCAGGCTTGACAAATACCGCGCCGATCCAGCGCGCGACGCTCAAAGGCTGGCCGAGCTCAGGCCCCAAGAGCAGCGCTACTGGCGCTTGGTGGCCGAGCGCAAAGGCGCGCAAGATGTGCGCATGCAGGAGTTCCGCTGGTTGCTAGAGGAGTTGCGCGTGAGCTTTTTTGCCCAGGAACTGCGAACGCCGCAGCCCGTGAGCGTCAAGCGCCTGGACAAAGTGTGGGGGCAGTTGACGAATTGAGTGGCGAAACTTGGGTTTTTGGGGGCACTTGCCATTCTTTGCTCATCCTGACCTTCCGCTATGATGCTTTTCACCCTGTGCATTGGGAATTTCGACAATTCAATCCGTCTACCAATCCCTTTGTCGGGAACCTTGGACACCGTGTCAATCGACATGTCTAAAAAATTCTCAGTGGCAGTTACCTCCGGGGTCGCAAAAGACCGGGACACCACTGGGGCACCTCAAAGAGAATTTCCAAAATGACCTGGTCCATCATTGCCCGCGACGCATCGGGCGCTTTTGGTGTCGCAGTGGCCAGCAAGTTTTTTGCCGTGGGCGCCCTGTGCCCCCATGCCCGCAGCGGCCTAGGCGCACTGGCCACCCAGGCGCTGCTCAACCCGCTGTTCGTGGCCCCTGGCTTTGAGGCCATGGCCCAGGGCACGCACCCTGAGGACATCGTTCGAACGCTGACAGACGCTGACGAAGGCCGTGACCACCGGCAGCTGCACATGATAGACGACGCCAACCGATCGGCTGCCTACACAGGCTCGGCCTGCATAGACTGGTGCGGTCATGTGGCTGGGGATGGCTATTCGGTGGCTGGCAACATGCTGGCCGGCCCGCAGGTGGTCGCCCGCACGGCGGAGTTTTACGAGGCCCATGCCCACCTTGATTTTGCCGAGCGCCTGATCTTGGCCCTGGCCGCAGGCGAAGCTGCCGGTGGCGACAAGCGCGGCAAGCAGGGCGCCGCCTTGCGTGTTTTCACCACCGAAGACTACCCCGCGCTGGACCTGCGGGTAGACGACCACGACGAGCCCATCACCGAATTGCAGCGCTTGTACGCCAAAAGCTTAGAGCGCTATCAGCCCTTCACCCACTGCCTGCCGTCCAAGGTGCGGCCTGCGGGCCTGACAGACCGCAGCCTGATTGAGGCCGAGGTGCAGCGCTTCCATGCCGCGCGCTCTTTGGCCCACGGGACCCTTGCATGAGTGCTTTGCTGGAGGTCAAGGGCTTGCGCACCAGCTTTAAGCTTGAAGGCGGTGGCGAGTTTTCCCCGGTGGACGGGGTGAGTTTTTCAGTCGAGGCGGGTCGCACGCTGGGCATTGTGGGCGAGTCCGGTTGCGGCAAAAGCGTGACTTCCTTGTCCATCATGGGCTTGTTGCCCAAAGGGCAGGGCAGGATTTCGGCGGGCTCTGTGGTGTTTGAAGGGCGCGATTTGGCCACCCTCAAGCCTGAAGAAATGCGCAGCCTGCGCGGCAACCGCATGGCCATGATTTTTCAAGAGCCCATGACATCGCTGAACCCGGCGTTCACCATTGGCCAGCAGCTGATCGAAGGCATTCGCTGCCACCAAAACGTGACGGCCGAGCAAGCCCGCGAGCACGCCATAGAGATGCTGCGCCTGGTGCGCATTCCCTCGCCCGAGCAGCGCATTGACGAGTACCCCCACAAGCTCTCGGGCGGCATGCGCCAGCGCGTGATGATTGCCATGGCGCTGTCTTGCCGCCCCAAGCTGCTGATTGCCGACGAGCCCACCACGGCGCTGGACGTGACCATCCAAGCCCAGGTGCTCGATTTGATGCGCAGCTTGCGCGAAGAAACAGGCACGGCCATTGTGCTCATCACCCACGATCTGGGCGTGATTGCCGAGCTGGCCGACGACGTGGTGGTGATGTACGCCGGCCGCGTGGTCGAACGCGCACCCGTGGCCCAGCTGTTTGCCATGCCCCAGCACCCCTACACCATTGGTTTGCTGGGCTCTATCCCCAAAATGCATGGCGAGCAAGACCGGCTCAACGCCATTGAAGGCCAGGTGCCCACGCCCATGTCCCAGACCAGCGGTTGCCGCTTTGCCCCACGCTGCCCGTTTGCCGTGGCCCAGTGCAAAGAGGACGTGCCGCTCTTGCGCGAAGTGGCCGCCGGGCACGAGGCCGCCTGCTGGCGCGCCCCGCTGGAGGTGGCGCCATGAACAAGCCTGACTCCTTGTTGCGTGTGGACCAGCTGGTCAAGCACTTTCCCGTGCAAAAGGGCTTGTTCAGCCGCCAAAAGGACGTGGTGCACGCGGTTGACGGCCTGAGCTTTGATCTGCACGCGGGCGACACCATGGCCTTGGTGGGCGAGTCGGGCTGCGGCAAGTCCACCGTGGGCCGCCTGGTGCTGCGTTTGCTGGAGGCCACCTCCGGCAAGGTGTGGTTTGAAGGCCAAGACCTCATGGCCTTGCCCCCAGAGCGCATGCGCCAGGCGCGCAGGCACCTGCAAATGATTTTTCAGGACCCTTATTCCTCGCTCAACCCCCGCATGACGGTGGAGCAAACGCTGACCGAGCCTCTGGCCCTGCACGGCTTGGCCACCGGCAGGCACCACGAGCGGGCGGTCGAGCTGATGGACTTGGTGGGCCTGTCCAGCCAGTACCTGCAGCGCTACCCGCATGAGTTCTCAGGCGGTCAGCGCCAGCGCATTGGCATAGCGCGGGCCTTGGCGGTAGAACCCAAATTGATCGTGTGCGACGAGGCGGTGTCTGCGCTGGACGTGTCCATACAAGCGCAGGTCATCAACCTCTTGCAAGACCTGCAAAAGCGCCTGGGCCTGGCCTATGTGTTCATTGCGCACGACCTGGCGGTGGTCAAGCACATTGCTTCTCATGTGGCGGTGATGTACTTGGGCCACATGGTGGAGTACTCGGACAAGCGCAGCTTGTTCGCCGCGCCCCGCCACCCCTACACCCAGGCCTTGCTGTCGGCCATTCCGCTGCCCGAGCCTGGTTTGAAGCGCGAGCGTGTGCTGCTCCAAGGCGATGTGCCCAACCCCATCAACCCGCCCTCGGGTTGCCGTTTCAGAACCCGTTGCCCGCATGCACAAGCGCGCTGCGCGCAAGAGGTGCCCGTGCTGCGCCCCACCGATGCCAGTGCCAGCCACTTGGTGGCCTGCCATTTTTGGGAACAAATTGAGGCGCCGCAGTCCATGGCGCAAGCGCCTGCCGTCAATGAGCGCTTGCTCAGGCTGCAAAAAGCCTTTGGTGCGGCCAGCCATGCCGCGCAGCCTGCAGATATTTTGGGCTGAGTTTGCCATCTCGACCCGCATGGTGTGTTCCTGGTGTTTCCCTTTTTTAGTCCCTCCGTGGTGTATTTGTTTTTAATCGTCAAAGGAAAATAGCAATGAAGAAAAAGCTTCTCTTGGCCCTGGCGCTGGCCGCAAGTTTTGCCGCTCAGTCCCAAACCTTGCGCATTGGTCTGGCCGAAGACCCCGATGTGCTGGACCCCACCCTGGCCCGCAGCTTTGTGGGCCGGATTGTGTTTTCTGCACTGTGCGACAAGCTCTTTGACATCGACGAAAAGCTCAACCCCGTGCCTCAGCTGGCCACCTCCTTCCAGTGGGCGGCCGACAACAAGTCCATGACCATCAAGCTGCGCTCTGGCGTGACTTTTCACGACGGTGAAAAGTTCGATGCCAACGCCGTCAAGTTCAACATTGAGCGCCACAAGTCCTTGGCCGGCTCCAACCGCCGCGGCGAGTTGGCCCCCGTCACCACCGTCGACGTGATCGACGAGTTCACCGCCCGCATCAACCTGAGCGCGCCTTTCTCGCCCCTCTTGACCGTGCTGGCCGACCGCGCGGGCATGATGGTCTCGCCCAAGGCTGCGCAGGCCAACCCCACGGCTTTTGGCTCCAAGCCGGTGTGCTCGGGTCCTTTTAAGTTTGCCGAGCGCGTGGCGCAAGACCGTATCGTGTTGGAGCGCTTCCCCAACTACTGGAACAAGGCCAATATTCACTTTGACAAGGTGGTTTACCTGCCCATCGTGGACGCCACCGTGCGCCTGGCCAACCTGCGTTCGGGCCAGCTCGATTTGATCGAGCGTGTGGCGCCTTCGGATGTGGCCTCCGTCAAAAAGGACAGCAAGCTGTCCATGTCGCGTATCACTGAGTTGGGCTACCAGGGCATCACCATCAACACCCGCAAGGGCGATGGCAGCAACCCGCTGGCCCAAGACCGCCGCGTGCGCGAAGCCTTTGAGCTCTCGCTGGACCGCGCTGGCATTGTGCAAGTGGCCATGGACGGCGAAGCCATTCCGGGCAACCAGTGGGTGCCGCCCACCAACCAGTTTTACGCCAAAAACGTGCCCATGCCCAAGCGCGACGTGGCCAGGGCCAAGGCCTTGCTCAAAGAAGCCGGCATCCCCAACCCAACCTTCACGCTGATGACGCCCACCACGTCTGACGGCCAGCGGGTGGCCCAGGTGGTGCAAGCCATGGCCAAAGAAGCAGGTTTTAACGTGAAGATTCAGTCCACTGAATTTGCCACGTCCTTGAACCTGGCCGACAAAGGCCAGTTTGACGCCTATGTGCTGGCCTGGAGCGGCCGCGCCGATCCGGACGGCAACCTGTTCAGCTTTTACGGCTGCAAGCAGCCTCTGAACTACAGCGGCGAGTGCCGCCCTCTGTGGGACGACTTGCTCAACCGCTCGCGCAACACGCTGGACACCTCGGGCCGCATCAAGGTGTTTGCCACCTTGGCCGCTGAAGCCGCCCAAGAAATCCCAATCGTTTACCTCTACCACCGCAACTGGTTGTGGGCCCACAACAAAAAACTGACCGGCCTGAAAACCATTCCTGACGGCCTGGTGCGCGTTCAAGGCGTGAAGATGTAATGACCTTCGCTTGACAGCGATTCGCGATGCGGTTGCCAGCCCTGGGGGCGGCCCGCGTCTGTTTTACCCAATGCGCGACCTGAATTTGCAGTGAGCACATGCTGAACTATTTCCTCAAACGCTTGGCCGCTTTGGTGCCAACCGTGTTTTTTGTCACCCTCATCATCTTTGGGCTGCAGCAGTTGCTGCCCGGTGATGCGGCCTTGATCTTGGCCGGCGAAGAGCAAGACCCCGAGGTCATTGCCTACCTGCAAAAAAAGATGCACCTCGACGAGCCGCTGCCCGTGCGCTATGCCTACTGGATAGGCGGCGTGCTGCAGGGCGACTTGGGCGAGTCGCTGCGCATTCAAGAGCCGGTGCTGGGGCTCATCAAAGACAAGCTGCCCGTCACGCTGCAACTGGCCGGCATGGCCATGGTCATTGCTTTGTTGGTGGGCATTCCAGCGGGCATTGTGTCGGCCGTGGGCAAAGACACGGCCTGGGACTACGTGGCCAACATGGTGGCGCTGTGGGGCTTGTCCACGCCCAATTTTTGGCTGGGTATTTTGCTGATTTTGCTGTTTTCGGTCTCGCTGGGCTGGTTGCCGGCTTCGGGCTATGTCTCGCCCTTTGAAGACCTGTGGGGCAACCTGGCGGCCATGATCATGCCGGCCTTTGTGCTCGGCAACGGCATTGCCGCCGTGCTCATGCGCCACACCCGCAGCGCCATGCTGCAGGTGCTGAGCGCCGACTACGTGCGCACCGCCAGAGCCAAGGGCCTGGGCGAGCGCACTGTGGTGCTCAAGCACGGGCTGCGCAATGCCATGACACCCATCATCACCCTGGGGGCGCTGGAGTTTGGCACGCTGCTGTCCGGCGCGGTGCTCACCGAGCAGGTGTTTTCCATCCCCGGCTTTGGCAAGCTCATTGTGGATGCGGTGTTCAACCGAGATTACGCGGTGATTCAAGGCGTGGTGCTGTTCACCTCCAGCGTCTACATCTTGCTCAACCTCATGGCAGACATGGCGTATTTTCTTGTCAACCCGCGTCTGCGAGGCTAAGCCATGGCAGCTGTGATTTCTCCTGTCTTTGAGGCGCGTGAGGCCAGCCCGGCCCAGCGCGCCTGGCGCCGCTTGCTGCGCCGCCGTGGCGCCATGCTGGGCCTTTTCTTTGTGGTGTTCTTTGTGCTGATGGCGATTTTTGCGCCACTCATTGCGCCCTACGACCCGATTGCCACCAGCTGGAGCGCCGTGCGCAAGGCACCCAGCTGGGAGTACCTTTTTGGCACCGACGAGATTGGCCGCGACGTGCTGTCCCGCATCATCTGGGGCGCCCAAGCGTCCTTGATGGCGGGGTTGGTGTCAGTGAGCATTTCCATGGCGCTGGGCATTCCCATAGGTCTTTTGGCGGCCTACCTGGGCGGCTGGACCGACAGCTTGATCTCGCGCTTTACGGACGCCATGCTGGCCGTGCCATTTTTGATTTTGGCCATTGCCTTGTCTGCCTTTTTAGGCCCGAGTCTCGGCAACGCCATGATCGCCATTGGCGTGTCGGCCATGCCGGTGTTCATTCGCCTGACGCGGGCCCAAGTCATGGCCGTCAAGGTGGAAGACTACATAGAGGCTGCGCGCGCCGTGGGCAACCCGCACTGGCGCATTGCGCTGCGCCACATCTTGCCCAATGTGCTGCCGCCGCTCATTGTGCAAGCCACCTTGTCGATTGCGGCGGCCATCATTGCCGAGGCCAGCTTGTCCTTTTTGGGTCTGGGCCAACAGCCGCCTGCGCCCAGCTGGGGCAGCATGCTCAACACCGCCAAAAACTACATGGACAACGCCCCCTGGATGGCCGTGTGGCCTGGCTTGTCTATTTTCTTGTTGGTTTTGTCTTTTAACTTGCTGGGCGACGGTTTGCGCGACGCCCTGGACCCCCGTCAAAAGTGAATTTTTATGCTTGATTTCGACGCTCTGAACTACCCCTACGCCTCCCGCCGCAACGCGGTCTACGCCAAGCGCGGCATGGTGGCCACCTCGCAGCCGCTGGCCGCGCAAGCCGGCTTGAATGTGCTGCAGGCCGGCGGCAACGCCATTGATGCGGCCATTGCCGCGGCTGCCGCGCTCACCGTGGTGGAACCCACGGCCAATGGCATAGGCGGCGATGCCTTTGCGCTCGTGTGGCACCAGGGGCAAATGCACGGCTTGAACGCCAGCGGCCCGGCGCCCATGGGCATGACGCTGGACAAAGTCACCTCCCTGGGCCACACCGAGGTGCCTAAGTACGGCCCGCTGGCCGTGACCGTGCCCGGCACACCCGCTGCTTGGGCCGCGCTGGCCGAGCGCTTTGGCCGCCTCCCGCTGGCCACCTCCATGGCCGGCGCCATTGAGCTGGCGCAAGAAGGTTTTCCGGTGTCGCCCTCGGTGGCCTTTGCCTGGCAACAAGCCACGGCCGTGTTCCGCCAGCATTTCAAGGACGATCACTTCAAGCATTGGTTTGACACTTTTGCCCCACAGCGCGCCCCTGTGGCGGGCGAGCTCTGGCGCTCTGAAGGCCATGCCCACACCTTGCAGGCCATCGCCGAAACCCGCGCGGAGAGCTTTTACCGGGGGCCGCTGGCCGAGCAAATCAGCGCTTTTGTGCAGTCTGCAGGCGGCTATTTGAGCGCCCAAGACCTGGCCGATTACCGCGTGGACTGGTGCCAGCCCATCAGCGCCCACTACCGGGGCTATGACGTGTGGGAAATCCCGCCCAATGGCCACGGTCTGGTGGCGCTGATGGCGCTCAACATCCTCAAAGGCTTTGAATTCACCGACCGCGACAACCTGCTCACCCACCACAGGCAGATTGAGGCCATCAAGCTGGCCTTTGCCGACGGCTTGGCCCACATTGCTGACCCTGCCCACATGCGCATCTCTGTGGCCGACTTGCTCAGCGACGGCTACGCCCACGAGCGCCGCGCCCTCATTGGCGACAGAGCCAGCCTGCCCATGCCTGGCGAGCCTTCGCGCGGCGGCACGGTGTACCTGAGCACCGCCGACAGCGAGGGCAGCATGGTCTCGCTCATCCAAAGCAATTACATGGGCTTTGGCTCTGGCATGGTGGTGCCAGGCACGGGCATTGGCCTGCACAACCGGGGCAACAACTTCTCTTTAAAGGCGGATCACCCCAACTGCCTGGCCCCAGGCAAGCGGCCTTACCACACCATCATTCCGGGTTTTCTCACCAAGGGCGGTCAGGCGGTGGGGCCGTTTGGCGTGATGGGCGGCTTCATGCAGCCCCAAGGCCATGTGCAAATGGTCATGAACACGGTGGACTTTGGCCTGAACCCCCAAGCCTCGCTGGACGCCCCCCGCTGGGAGTGGGAGTCGGCCAAGCGCGTCAACATCGAGCGCGCCACGCCCGAGCACCTTTTCCACGGCCTGGCCCGCCTGGGCCACGATGTGAGTTGGTCCAACAACCGCATTGCCTTTGGTCGCGGCCAAATCATTTGGCGAGATGCCCACGGCGTGCTGTGCGGCGGGACAGAACCTCGCACGGACGGGGCTGTGGCGGCTTGGTGAGGCTGCCCTTGCGCCAAGCACTTGGATGCCACTGATTTTGAGATATACAATTATTTTTGTATATCTTTAAAGGCGAAAAATGCAAGTCGCAAAATGGGGGAATTCACTGGCCGTAAGGCTTCCTGCCAGTTTGGTCGCAGCGCTAGACCTCAAAGAAGGTGAAGAAGTCGAGCTGCATCTGATTGGTGACAAACAATTTGAGGTCAGCAAAAAAGCCAGCCCTGCCGAATTGCTGGTCCGGCTGCGCCAGTTGCGTGGTCGTTTGCCCCCCGACTTTCATTTCAACCGGCTCGAAGCCAACTCAGCCCCGTGAGTGGCGTGTTTTTGGACAGCAATGTCATTCTTTATCTTTTGTCTGCTGACACCGCCAAAGCCGACGCCGCAGAGGCATTGCTTGTTCAACAACCCACCATCAGTGTTCAGGTCTTGAATGAAGTCACCTCGGTTTGCCAGCGCAAGCTCAAGCTGGCCTGGCCAGACACTTTGGACCTGCTCAACGCCATCAAGGCCAACTGCAAGGTCATTCCTTTGACGGTGGGCACCCATGCCAAAGCGCTAGAAGTGGCTCAGCAACATCATTTGTCCTTTTACGATGCCCACATCGTCGCGGCAGCCATTGACTGTGGAGCGCAGACACTTTTTAGCGAAGACATGCACCATGGTGCAAGCATTCAAGGTGTGCGGATACACAACCCGTTCACGCATCCCAGCCCTAGGCTGACATGACCTCCAGCGCTGCTACAAACCCAGCGGCGTAAAGGTCCCAATACCTGGTGGCCTGGCTCACCTGGTTCAGTCTTCCCACTGCAACACCGGCCCCAGCTTGCGTTGCGCCAAAAACATTGCTTCCCGCAAGCTCCCAGCCATGCCGCCGCCCTGCCACTGGCCGTGGGGGCCGGGCGGGCGATAGCGGATGTAAAAACCTCCGGCTTGGGTGTCGGCGGCCAGCTCGGGCGGATCTTCGGGGTCGTGGCTGCCCAAGCGGGTGGTGTGGTGCACGATGCGCACCGGGCAGGTGGTCAAACCGCCGTAAAACCACTGGCCTTGCTTGACCGCCACTTGTTCATCAATGTCTCTCATCGCCTCGTCTCCTGCGCAGGTTGATGTTGAACAAACTCTTATTGAAAATCTCGCAGCACCTGCCGCAGCAGCTCCATGTCAGTTTCACGCTTGGAGTTGGCGCGCCAGACCAGCGCCACGCGCCGCGTCAAATGGCTGCCTGACAGGGTGAGGCAGGTGATGTCTTGGGGATGTGCTGAGGTCGCCCCTGTGGAGGGCCAGCGCGGTAAAAACGCCACCCCCATGCCTGTGAGCACCATGTGGGCCAGCGCCTCCATAGAGGCACCTTTGACTTCTTGCACCAAGCCCGATTTGTGCGCCCTCAGGCTGGCCAGTTCAGGGTTGCCTTGGATGAGCGCGTCCAGCAAGCCTTGTCCCAGGCTGGGCAGCAAAAGTGTTTCTTGCTGCAGGGCTGGCAGGTCTATGTTTTGAAGCTGTGCCCAAGGGTGCTTGGGGCCTACCGCCACGTACAAATCCTCGTCAAAAAGCGGTGCTGAGTGCAGTTCGCTGTCGGCCACAAGGGTGTCCATCAAGGCGCAGTCGATGGCGCCATCGCGCAGCTGTTCTGACAAGGTGGCGCTGTGGCCTTCGTGCGAAATCACGGGCATCTCAGGGGCCAGTGTGCGCATGCCGCGCACCAAGGCGGGCATCAATCGGGGGCTGAGGTGGTGCACCAAACCCAATCGCAGCAGACCCGTGTGGGGTTTGCGGCTGTTGCGGGCAATTTCCTCTATGGCCTGAACTTCTTGCATGACCGCATGGGCGTGGCGCACGATGGGCAGGCCCGACGATGTCACGCGCACATTCATGGGGCTGCGTTCAAACAACTGCACACCCAACTCTTGTTCCAGGTTTTTGACCGCAATGGACAAGGTGGGCTGCGTCACACCACAGGCCTGCGCTGCATGGCCAAAGTGCTTTTCCTTGGCCAAAGAAACAATGTATTTGAGCGCCGTCAGATTCATCTTGCATGGCCCTTCAACAAAAAACCCCCGGAGGTTTGGGCTCCGGGGGTTGTTTAAGTGCTGTTTACGCCAGATCGAAACGGTCTGCGTTCATGACCTTGTGCCAAGCGGCCACGAAGTCACGCACAAACTTGCCCTGGTTGTCGTCTTGGGCATAAGCCTCAGACAAGGCGCGCAGCTGTGAGTTCGAGCCAAACACCAGGTCCACGCGGGTGCCTGTCCACTGCACCGCACCCGTTTTGCGGTGGCGCGCTTCAAAGGCGGTTTCTGCGGGCGAGGTGGGCGCCCAGGCGACGCTCATGTCGGTCAAGTTGACAAAGAAGTCGTTGGTCAATTGACCCACGCGCTGGGTGAACACGCCGTGCTTGGAGCCGCCGGTGTTGGCGCCCAAGACGCGCAAGCCGCCGACCAGCACCGTCATTTCTGGGGCGCTCAAGCCGAGCAGTTGCGCCTTGTCGACCAGCATTTCTTCGGCCGACACGGTAAACGCTTTCTTTTGGTAATTGCGGAAGCCATCGGCCAAGGGCTCCAATACCGAAAAAGAAGCTGCATCGGTGTGCTCTGCGCTGGCGTCGGTGCGGCCGGGTGTGAAGGGCACTTGCACGTCAAAGCCTGCGGCTTTGGCGGCAGACTCCACTGCGGCGCAGCCGCCCAGCACAATCAAGTCGGCCAAGGACACTTGCTTGCCTCCTTTGGCGTTGAAAGCGGCTTGCACCGCCTCGAGCGCCGCCAGCACCTTGGCCAGTTGGGCAGGCTGGTTGGCTTCCCAGTCTTTTTGTGGGGCCAGGCGAATGCGTGCACCGTTGGCGCCGCCGCGCTTGTCCGAGCCGCGGAAGCTGCTGGCCGAGGCCCAGGCCGTGGCCACCAACTCGCTCACGCTCAAGCCGCTGGCCACAATGCTGGCTTTGAGGGCTGCTTGGTCGGCCGCATCAATGGGCGCGCCCTTGGCTGCCGGGATGGGGTCTTGCCAGATCAGGTCTTCGGCGGGCACTTCTGGGCCGAGGTAGTTGACCTTGGGGCCCATGTCGCGGTGGGTCAGCTTGAACCAGGCGCGCGCATAAGCGTCGGCAAATTCATCGGGGTTGTTCAAGAAGTGGCGTGAGACTTTTTCGTAGTCCGGGTCCATGCGCAGCGACAAGTCGGCGGTGGTCATCATGGGCGGGTGCTTTTTGCTCGGGTCATGGGCGTCAACGACCATGTCCTCGGGCTCGCAGTCTTTGGCGTGCCATTGAATGGCGCCAGCGGGGGTGGTCATTTGCACGTATTCGTACTTGAACAGCACTTTGAGGTAGCCCATGTCCCAGGTGGTGGGGTTGGGTTTCCAGGCGCCGTCAAAGCCGCTGGTGGTGGTATCGCCGCCTTTGCCGGTGCCGTGCTTGTTGATCCAGCCAAAACCCATTTCTTGAATGGGCGCGCCTTCAGGCTCTGGGCCGACCAAGGCTGCATCGCCTGCGCCGTGCATCTTGCCAAAGGTGTGGCCGCCGGCCACCAAGGCCACGGTTTCGTAGTCGTTCATGGCCATGCGGGCGAAGGTTTCGCGCACGTCGTGGGCCGACAGCTTGGGGTCGGGGTTGCCGTCCGGACCTTGTGGGTTGACGTAAATCAGGCCCATTTGCACGGCGGCCAGGGGGTGGTCCAGCTCGCGCTGGCCGCTGTAGCGGCTGTTGTCTTTGTCGCTGGTGGCCAGCCACTCTTTTTCAGCGCCCCAGAAAATGTCTTCTTCAGGCGCCCAGATGTCGGGGCGGCCGCCGCCAAAGCCAAAGGTTTTGAAGCCCATGGTTTCCATGGCCACGTTGCCGCACAGGATGAACAGGTCGGCCCAAGAGATTTTGTTGCCGTATTTTTTCTTGATGGGCCACAGCAGACGGCGGCCTTTGTCGAGGTTGCCGTTGTCAGGGAAGCTGTTGAGGGGGGCAAAACGCTGGTTGCCAGTGCTCGCGCCACCACGGCCGTCGGCCGTGCGGTAGGTGCCGGCAGCGTGCCAAGCCAGACGAATGAACAGGCCGCCGTAGTGGCCCCAATCGGCCGGCCACCACTCTTGGTTGTCGGTCATCAAGTCGACCATGTCTTGCTTGAGTGCGGCAAAGTCAAGCTTGGCGAATTCTTTGCGGTAGTCGTAGTCCGCATCCATGGGGTTGGAGACGGGCTGGTGCTGGTGCAAGATGGCCAGGTTCAGCTGGTTGGGCCACCAGTCGGCGTTGGAGCGTCGGCCGTTGGAGGCGTTCGCGCCGACGACGGCATGAAACGGGCATTGAGAGGTGGATGGGGTGCTCATGGGTACTCCTGTGAAGAAAAAATCGTTCAAATAGATTGATTTGGGCAGCGCGGTAAAAAAGTTCCGTCTTAGGCAATTGTGTGAGCTTGCGCTTTTTCAACAGTCATGATGAACCCCTACCGCCGCAGCAAATTTCAGTTTAAGAAGGGCTTTTCGATTTGCCTAGTTAATTGAATCAATCTGATCAATAGTTAAAAGCGTAAAGCGCCTGGCCTGTGAGCCCTGGGGCAAGCGGCCCAGCTGGCCCACAGCGTGGTGTCCTGAGCCGTTTTGGTTGGATGGGTTGGCATGTTTGAGCCTCCATGGCTCTTGAGCTTTCTTTTTTTGCGCATAAACTATGCGCATCGTTTTTAAAGGTTATTCATGCTGCGCTTTGATGATGCCCCTAAAAAATCAGCCAATTTATCCCTCAATGCCGAGGTGTTGGCCATGGCCCGTGAATTGGGCATGAACTTGTCCAAAACCGTGGATGCCTTGCTTGCCGAAGAGGTCAAGCGTCAATATTGGGCGCGCTGGAATTCGCAAAACCAGGATGCGATTGCCAGCTACAACGCCCGCATTGAACAAGAAGGCTTGCCCCTGGACGCTTTTCGGAGTTTTTGAGTCGTGGCCCAGTTCGATGTGTATGCCCACCCCGATGCCCGCCTGCGCGAGCGCACGCCCTACTTGCTGGATGTGCAAAACAGCTTTTTGGACCGCATTGCCACGCGGGTGGTGATCCCTTTGCGCGCTGCCGAATTTGCCCCTTTGCCTATGCGCGACCTCAATCCTGTGTGCACCGTAGAAGGGCAGGCGATGGTGCTGGACACCGCCGCCCTGGCTGCCGTGCCTTTGCGATGGTTGGGCGCACCACTTTTGAATTTGCGTGCACAGTCCCCTGAGGTGGTCAATGCCCTCGACATCTTGTTTGGCGGGGATTGATCATCCAACTCCAACTTTTCTACAAAAAAGACCTATGAACCCACGCCGCATCAAGGGGCAGTCAGTCGTCATCACCGGGGCCGCCTCAGGCATTGGCGAGGCGTTGGCGCTGGCGTTTGCGGCGCGGGGCGCCCATCTTTTGCTGGCTGACATCAACGCGGCGGGCCTAGAGCGTGTGGCGGCAGCCGCCAGGCTGGCCGGTGCCACCTGCCATGTGATGGTGGTTGACACGGGCAGTGAAGAAGCTGTGTTTGAGCTGGCAAGCCATGCCCTACAGACCATGGGCGGCACTGATTTTTTGATCAATAACGCGGGCGTGGGCCTGGTGGCACCGGTGCAGAGCATTCAGTCCGGCGATGCGCAGTGGCTGATGAACATCAACTTTTGGGGCGTGGTCCACGGCTGCCGTGCGTTTTTGCCGCAGTTGCGCGAGCGCCCCGATGCGGTGGTGGTCAATATGTCCAGCATTTTTGCCATGGTCAGCCTGCCCACGCAAAGCATGTACAACGCCAGCAAGGCGGCGGTTCGCGCCTTCAGCGACAGCTTGCGCCTGGAGTTGTCTGGCACCAGCGTTAGTGTGCTGTGCGTTCACCCCGGCGGCATCAAAACCGAGATCGCCAACAACTCCCGGGTGGGCGATGTGAGCATGATTGCCAACACCCCGCAGGAAATGCGCAAGACCTTCTCGCGCCTGGCCTTGACCACGCCCGAGCAAACCGCCTTGAAGATTGTGCAGGCCATAGAAAAGCGCCGCACCCGCCTGCTCGTTGGCCATGACGCCATGGTCATGGACTGGATGAGCAGGCTGTTTCCCGCGCGCGCCTCGCGCTGGAGCAATGCGTTTGGTCAATGGCTGCGGGCCAGGGCCCAGCTGCGGTCTGAACGCCGACGCAAAAATGCGCCGCGTCCTTGAATGTCTCATTAAGCAGCGTGCCAAAGCCACAGGCCTGTCTTAGGGCACCCGGCCTGAAGTGATGGATCAATAATCTAATAATCACTGACTGGCCTTTTTTGCAGGCCATTGCCCCCTCATGACCTTTTTGAAAATCAACCTTCTTGCCATTTACGCCCTGGCCGTGCTCAGCCTGTGGTTGCCCTTGCCCTGGCAAAGCGGCCCCGTGCTGCAAAACATAGCCATGGCATTGCTGGCCATACACGCCATTGAAACCATCTTCGCGTTCAAACACGTCAAAACCTACCCCGGGCCGCTGGGCAAAAGCATGGCCCTGTCATTGCTGTTTGGCTTGCTGCACTGGCTGCCCTTGGCCCGACGCGCCAAGCAAGCCGCGCTGAGCGCCAAGGACCAATGAGCATGGGCGAAGGTGTGTTGGCGGGCAAGGGCAGGCGCACGGTGCTTGGGGTGGTGTTGTACTTGGGCGCCGTGCTGGTGGGCCTGGGCTCGGCCTGGTGGGTGCTCAAAAAGGCGCCCTTTTTCCAGCAGATGGTTCAGGTTGGGGCATGGAAATCCAATCTTCTTGCCGGCAGCACAGACGCTGGCATGTACACCCGGGCGGCCGTGGCCTTGAACGCATTTTTGGCCTTAGACCGCACAGAAACCATGTACTTCATGGCCACCCAGGACGATGCAGGCCAGGCCTTGCGTTCGCAGTGCAAGTACCGGGTAGAAGGTGTGCCACCGGCTGCACGCTGGTGGAGCATCACCGCCTATGCCAAAGACTTGTTCTTGTTTGATGCGCCCAACCAGCAACACAGTTTGAACGGCAGCACCGCGCAGCTTGATGCGCAAGGCCGTTTTGCGCTGCAGACCGGTCCACAGCCAGTGGGCGGTGCGCATTGGCTGCCCACCCCCGGCCAGCAGGGCGTGGTGCTCGTTTTGCGCCTTTACAACCCCGAGCCCAGTTTGCAGGCATCGCCTGCGTCCTTGGTGCCACCGACCCTTGTGCGACAGGGAGCTTGCCCATGAGCCGGCTGTCCAACACCCAACGCCTGTGGTTGTACAGGGCCGCCGCGCTGGTGGCGACGGCCGTTCTGGTGCATCTTGCCGCCGTGTGGGCGGCGCCTCGCTTGGTCATGCAGTTTTTGCTGAACGGTCCAGCAGCCAGCACCATGCAGTGGCACAACCAAGCGGCCTTTCCACCGCCGGTGACGGCCCAGTCACGCTCCATTGTGTTGCCCAGCCCAGACCTGCTTTATTCAGTGTGTGCCTACGACCTTGCCAAGGGCCCGGTGCGTGTGCAAGCCCACCCTAAATTGAGCAGCTATTGGTCCATCGCTTTGTACGGCGACAACAGCGACAACTTTTTTGTGATCAATGATCGCCAGGCGGGCAGCAAGCCGGTGAACCTGTGGCTGGTGTCCGCCGGGGGCAACTTGGCTGCCAGTGCCGTGCCCGCAGGCGCTCAGGTGGTCGTGTCGCCTTCTAGCCAGGGGTTTTTGTTGATGCGTGTGCTCACCGGCAACTACGAGGCCGAAAAAGCAGTGGTGGAGCCTGCCAGGCGCACGCTTTCCTGCTCCTCTTCGGCTTGAAGTTCAGTTTGAAAAAGTCATCTTGTCTTTGTAGGAGCCAGCCTGCTGGCGAACCGTGCCAATGAACGTGCATCACCGCAGGCGAAGATTCGCTGGCAGGCCAGCTCCTACAGGGGAAAAGCCAGGCCTCGCCGAGGCATTGCGGCTTGTCTTTGTCTTTGTAGGAGCCAGCCTGCTGGCGAATCGTGCCGGCAAACGTGCATCACCGAAGGCGAAGATTCGCTGGCAGGCCAGCTCCTACAAGGGAAAAGCCATCTTGTATTTGTAGGAGCCAGCCTGCTGGCGAACCGTGCCAATGAACGTGCATCACCGCAGGCGAACATTCGCTGGCAGGCTTGTCTCCTACAAGGGAAAAAGCCATCTTGTCTTTGTAGGAGCCAGCCTGCTGGCGAACCGTGCCAATGAACGTGCATCACCGCAGACAAACATTCGCTGGCAGGCCAGCTTCTACAGAACACAAGCCAGGCCCCGCCGAGGCGTTGGGGCTTGTCTTTGTGGGAGCCAGCCTGCTGGCGAACCGTGCCAATGAACGTGCATCACCGCAGACGAACATTCGCTGGCAGGCTTGTCTCCTACAAGGGAAAAGCCATCTTGTCTTTGTAGGAGCTGGCCTGTCGGCGATTGTTAGACCGTGATGCGCTCAGCGCCTGCCAAAAGCCGCCATCATCTCCAACTCCACCCTGGCCCCTGGCGTGGACAGCTGGTTGATGCACACCGTGGTGCTGGCCGGCTTCCAGTCGCCAAAATACTCTGACATCACGGCCACCATGCCGTCTTGGTCGCGCATGTCGGTGAGGTACTTGGTGACCTTGACCACGTCGGTCCAGGTCAGGCCCTCGTGCGCCAAGATGCCAGCAATGGTGTCCATGGCGCGGCGGGTTTGCTCGCGGATGTCGCCGCTGTGCTGGTGCTCGTGCTCTTCATGCGGGTGCTTGTGATAAAGCGGCGAAGCCGTGGCGCCAGAGATGTAAAGCACGTCGCCCACGCCTTCGAGCCGAATGGCGGGCGCATACGGCATGTCTTTCACCCGTTCGGGCTGGGTTTGAATTTCTTTGATGCGGTCGTTGCTGGGGGAGGTGCGAAAGGCAGGGCGCGGCGAGCTCATGGGAATCCTTGGGGTTGAATTCCGTTCAGTCTAGGTGTGGGTTTTTGACAATGTGACTGTGGATAACCCTGGGCTTGTCGCACGCGGGCATGCGCCTAGGACTTCAGCGCTTCAAGCAACTCCGTCTCAATGGCAATTTGCGCTTTGTTTTGCTGCAGCTCCGGCCCGTCAATCAAAAAGGTGTCCTCGACCCGCTCGCCCAAGGTGGTGACCTTGGCCAATTGCAAATTGAGGCGGTGCTGGGCCAGCACACGGGCGATGGAGTAAAGCAGGCCGGCGCGGTCGCTGGCCGACACACTGAGCAGCCAGCGCTGGGCTTTTTCATCGGGTCGCAAATCAACGCGCGGGGCCACCGGAAAGCTCTTGACCCGGCGTGACACCCGGCCGCGGCTGGGCTCAGGCAGCGGGCCGGCTTGGTCCAGCGTGCGGGCCAGTTCCACCTCGACCATGCCGGCCAATTCGCGGTAATGCTCGGCCAAGTCGGGGCTGACCACCTGGAAGGTGTCCAGCGCAAAGCCGTTGCGGGCGGTGTGGATTTTGGCGTCCAGAATGGAAAAGCCGGTCTGGTCAAAAAAGCCGCAGATGCGCGCGAACAAGTCGCTTTGGTCTGGCGTGTAGACCAGCACCTGCAGGCCCTCGCCAGACACAGAGGCTCGCGCGCGCACCACGGTCTGGGCCAGGCCCACATGGCGCGAGAGTTGGCGCGCGTGCCAGGCAATGTCACCGGCCTCGTGGCGCATGAAGTAGCTCACGTCCAGCGTGTCCCACAGGGCTTTTTGGGACTCAAAGCGCTGCGCATGCAAAGCCAGCATGGCCAGGGCCTCGCGCTTGCGCAACTCCACCTCGGCCTGGGCGTCGGGGGCGCGGCCGCCCAAAACGCGCAGGGTGTAGCGGTACAGGTCTTCGAGCAGCTTGCCTTTCCAGGCGTTCCACACCTTGGGGCTGGTGCCCCGGATGTCGGCCACGGTCAGCAAGTACAAGGCTGTGAGGTAGCGCTCGTTGCCCACGCGCTGGGCAAAGCTGGCAATCACGTCTGGATCGCTGAGGTCTTCTTTTTGCGCAATGCGGCTCATGCTCAGGTGCTGGAGCACCAAAAACTCAATCAGCTTGGCGTCTTCGGCGGGGATGCCGTGTTGGCGGCAAAACACCCGCGCCTCGTGGCCGCCTAGCTCCGAGTGGTCACCGCCCCGGCCTTTGGCAATGTCATGGAAAAGGGCGGCGATGTACAAAATCCAGGGCTTGTCCCAGCCGGCGGCCAGCTGCGAGCACATGGGGTACTCGTGCGAGTGCTCGGCCATGAAAAAGCGCCGCACATTGCGCAGCACCATCAAGATGTGCTGGTCCACGGTGTAGACATGGAACAGGTCGTGCTGCATTTGCCCCACGATTCTGCGGAACACCCACAGGTAGCGGCCCAGCACCGAGGTTTGGTTCATCAGCCGAATGGCGTGGGTGATGCCTTCTGGCTGCAGCAAAATTTGTTTGAAAGTCTCGCGGTTGACCGCATCTCGCCTGAAGGCCCCATTCATGATGGCGCGTGCGTTGTACAAGGCCCTCAGCGTGCGGGCCGACAGGCCGTTGATGCTGCGCTCTGTGGTGTAGAGCAAAAACGTTTCCAAGATGGCGTGCGGCTGCTGCTGGTAGAGCTCATCAGAGGCCACCTCCAGCTTGCCGCCTTTGTCCCAAAAGCGCTCGTTGACGGGCCGCATGGGCGGCGTGGCGGGCGCCAGCCGCTCCTCAATGTTGAGCAGCAATATTTGATTGAGCTGCGTGACCGCCTTGGCCGCCCAGTAGTAGCGGCGCATCAGCATTTCGCTGGTTCTCAAGGTGCCGCGCTTGAGCCGGCCTTGCTCGTCGAGCTGCGCTTGGTAGCCGAAAGATTCGGCCACGGCGGTTTGCAAGTCAAACACCAGCCGGTCTTCGCGGCGCCCGGCCAGCAGGTGCAAGCGGGCGCGGATCAGGCTGAGCAAGGCCTCGTTGGCCTTGATTTGCCGCACCTCAAAGGGCGTGACCAGGCCGTTGGTGGCCAATTCGTCCCAGCTCTGACCCAGGCCGGCGGCTTTGGCCACCCACAAGACCACCTGCAGGTCCCGCAGTCCGCCTGGCGACTCCTTGCAGTTGGGCTCCAGGGCGTAGGGCGTGTCTTCGTACTTGGTGTGGCGCTGGCGCAGCTCCAAGGTTTTGGCCACAAAAAAGGCCTGCGGCCTCATTTGGGCTTTGAGCTGCCCTTGGAGCTCTACCGCCTGGGCCTTGGCGCCGGCCACCCAGCGGGCCTCCAGCATGGAGGTTTGCACCGTGATGTCGCGACCTGCTTCTTGCAGGCACTCGCTGAGCATGCGCACGCTCGAACCTATTTCCAGGCCGCAGTCCCAGCACTGGCTGATGAAGGTCTCCAGCCTGGCCTTCAGGGCCTGGCCAGGGGAGCTGGCGCCCTCCATGTCGCAGCCCTCGGGCAGCAAAATGAGCACGTCCACGTCGGACTGAGGAAACAACTCGCCCCGGCCGTAACCGCCCACCGCCACCAGGGCGCAGTCGGCAGGGAACTGATTGCGCGCCCACAGCCGCTCAAGCAGCTGGTCGGCATGGCGGGCCAGGTGTTTGAGCAAACGGCGCACGCCGCGGGTGGAGGCGCCATTCACGGCGGTGGCCAGAAGCTGGGTTTTGCCCTGGCGGTAGGCCTCACGCCATTGGGCCAGCTCGGCCGGGTTCAGGGCTTGCAGGCCAGCTTGGCCCTCAGCGGGGGGCTCAGCCTGGGGGTGCAGCGGCATGGTGGTGGGGGGTGGGGAGACGTTTTAGGCGTTCAAGCGCTGACCGCTGCAAGCGCAAGGTCTTGGCTAGGCACAAAGTCCGGAATGGCCGGGCTGCCGCCAGACACCGTGAGCACCTCGTAGCCGGTCTCGGTCACCAACACCGTGTGCTCCCACTGGGCCGACAGCGAATGGTCGCGTGTGACGATGGTCCAGCCGTCTTTTTCAGGGCCGTCTTTGATGTCGCGCTTGCCCAGGTTGATCATGGGCTCGATGGTGAACACCATGCCCGGCAGCAGCAAGTCAAGCGTGCCAGGGCGGCCGTAGTGCAGCACCTGCGGTTCTTCATGGAACACCTGGCCAATGCCGTGGCCGCAAAACTCGCGCACGATGCTCATGCCTTGCTTTTCGGCAAACACCTGAATGGCGTGGCCAATGTCACCCAGGCGCGCGCCCGGCTTGACCTTGGCAATGCCGTGCCACATGGCCTCGTAGGTGATGCGGCACAGGCGCTTGGCGGCAATCGAGCAGTCGCCAATGAGGAACATGCGCGAGGTGTCGCCATGCCAGCCGTCTTTGATGACCGTCACATCCACGTTGACGATGTCGCCTTTTTTGAGCGGCTTGTCATTTGGAATGCCGTGGCACACCACATGGTTGACCGAGGTGCACAAGCTCTTGGGGTAGGCCTTGTAGCCCGGCGGCTGGTAATTGAGCGGCGCGGCAATGGTGCCCTGCACCTCGGTCATGTAGACGCTGGCCAAACGGTCGATTTCGTTGGTGGTGATGCCAGGCTGGATGAAGGGGGTCAGGTAATCCAAAACCTCGGACGCCAGCCGCCCGGCCAAGCGCATGCCTGCTGCGCCCGCTTTGTCTTTGATGGTGATGCTCATGCCTCAATTATCCCACTGGCTTGGCGGATCGGTGGGCCCAGAGGAGCTTGGCTCTAGCCTTCCTGA
>CAMCUN010000064.1 GCA_945878995.1 Polaromonas sp. YR568
CTCCCTCCCCCTCTGGGGGAGGGTCGGGGTGGGGGCATCGCGTGGCACCACCGTTGCCTCAGGCTCGCCTTGTCAGCGGCCACGCACCGGAATAGCCACCGCCCGGTCCACCGCCACGGCCGTGACGCTGTTCTGCGGTGATCCATCAATCAAACGATCGGAATAAGTGAGGTAGACCAACGTGTTGCGCGGCTGGTCCACGATGCGCACAATGCGCAGCTTTTTAAAGACGATGGACATGCGCTCGCTGAACACCTCTTCTTGCTGAGGCAGCGGCGCAGTAAAACTGATGGGGCCCACTTGGCGGCAGGCAATCGAGGCTTCGGCCTTGTCCTCGGCCAAGCCCAAGCCGCCTTTGATGCCGCCCGTCTTGGCCCGCGAGACATAGCAGGTCACGCCCTTGACGCGCGGGTCGTCGTAGGCGTCCACAATGACCTTGTGGTCTGGGCCTATGAGCTGAAAAGCCGTGTCCACCTCGCCCACCCGCTGGGCATAGCAAGCACTGAGTGACAAGGCAAGGGTCAAGGCCCACAGGTGGGAAAAGCGGTTCATGAAGGTTCCTCAAGAAGTAGGGGCGCGCATGCGCTGCCTAGAATCATAGGCAACCCTCAAGACCTTCATTGCCCATGCACCGCACCGCCCTCGTTTTGTTCTCCGGAGGTCAGGACTCCACCACCTGCTTGGCCCAGGCACTCACCCGCTACGAGCGCGTGGAAACCGTCGCCTTTGACTACGGCCAGCGCCACCATGTGGAACTGCAAGCCCGGCTCAAAGTGCTGGAAGCCCTGCGCCAGCAGTTCCCAGCCTGGGCACCGCGCATGGGCGAAGACCACCTGCTGGACCTGGCCGTGCTGGGCCAGGTGAGCGAGACCTCGCTCACGAGAGACATGGCCTTCAAAATGGAAAGCTCCGGCCTGCCCAACACCTTTGTACCCGGCCGCAACCTGCTGTTTCTCACCCTGGCCGCGGCGCTGGCCTACAGGCGCGGCCTGGACGTGCTGGTCACAGGCGTGTGCGAGACCGACTACTCCGGCTACCCCGACTGCCGCGACGACACCATGAAAGCCATGCAACTGGCGCTCTCGCTGGGCATGGACAAGCGCTTGCTGATTGAAACGCCATTGATGTGGCTGGACAAGGCCCAAACCTGGGCCCTGGCCGAATCCCTGGGCGGCGCGCCGCTGGTCGATGTGATCGTGGAGCACAGCCACAGCTGCTACCTGGGCGACCGCGAACACCGCCACGCCTGGGGCTGGGGCTGCGGCAGCTGCCCGGCGTGTGAGTTGCGGGCGCGGGGGTGGGAGAGGTACAGCGGTTCGGGCAAAGCGTGAGGGGGCGCTGACCGCGTTCCAACGGGTCAATTCGATCCCGCGTGCTCAGTCACCCGTCGAGCAAGCAGATGCTCAAGGCCTGTCGGGCGCTTGGGCTGGAAGCTTGTGGCACCAGCTGGGAAATATCGGCCACTGGCAGCGCTTGGGCAGCACGCCAAGATGTGCGGAGCTTGCTCTTTTATCTTTATCTACTAATATATACGCTTCATTTCATATACAGCAATATACTTTCATAGACATTCATAGAATTCACCCCACAGGAGAGTCCATGGACGAGGTGAGAAATCCATTTGCGCCAGGCGCGGGAAGCCGGCCACCAGAGTTGGCTGGTCGGCAAGCCATCCTTCGAGACGCAGAGATCGCCATTCAAAGGGCGCTGCTGGGCAAGCCCAGTCGTTCACAAATGCTGCTTGGCCTGCGTGGCGTAGGAAAGACGGTGCTGCTGAACAAGATCGAAATGATGGCCGATGCCGCAGGGCACCTGACCTCCTCGATCGAAGCGCCAGAGGGAAAGGCGCTCAGTGAGTTGCTCGTGCCAAAGATCAATCAAACCTTGCGCAAACTCTCGACTTCGCAGAACGCGAAGGCCAAAGCCCATCAAGCTCTTCGGGCACTTCGCTCTTTCGCCTCTGCATTCAAGATTTCCTATGGAGATGCTTCCATTTCGGTTGATCCGGAAATAGGCGTCGCTGACAGCGGAGAGATGGAAGCGGACCTGCCCGAATTGTTCGTGCGCGTGGGCGAGGCTGCCAAGGCCGCGGGCAAGGCCTGGACGCTTCTTATTGACGAAGTTCAGTACCTGCGCGCGGGGGATCTGGCAGCTCTGATCGTCGCTCTTCACAAGGTGAGCCAAAGAGATCTGCCCGTTTTGTTCTTCGGCGCCGGACTGCCACATGTTGCGGCTCTTTCGGGCGATACGAAATCCTATGCCGAACGGCTTTTTCACTTCCCTGCAGTTGGCGCGCTCGACAAGGAAGATGCGCAGACCGCAATCAGGCAGCCAATTGAGAGTGAAGGCCAGGAAATTGACGACAAAGCGCTCCGCGAAATTCTGGCAAAGACCAAAGGCTATCCCTATTTTTTGCAGGAGTGGGGCTATCAGTGCTGGAACATCGCCGAAGGGCCCCGCATCAAGCTGGAGGACGCCTCCAAGGCTGCGGGAGAGGCCACAAGACGGCTGGACGAAGGCTTTTTCAAGGTGCGATTTGATCGCTTGACGCCCAGAGAACGGGAGTATGTGATTGCGATGGCCAAGCTGGGGGCTGGGCCTTATCGCTCATCGGACGTTGCAGACGCATTGAAAGAAACCCATCAAAGCTTGGGCCCGCGGCGCGCGCAGATCATCAGCAAGGGAATGATCTACAGCCCATCTCACGGGGACATTGCATTCACCGTTCCATTGTTCAACGAGTACCTGATCCGCAACTACGTGGACTCACAGGGCAAGCGCAGTTGATCTTGCTCCCCGTAAGACAAAGCCGCTCAACTTGGAGCCACCACCAGGCGGTACATGGCCGGCCCGCCCTCGGTCTTCGTCAAAGCCCAGCGCGTGTCATGAAAAGCCGCCACCGCCGGCCGGTGCGCAATCGACACCAAGGCCCCGCCGCCCTCGCGTGTGAGGGCCTTCAGGCGCCCGTACAGCGTTTCTTCGGCCGCCACGTCCAGCGCGCTGGTGGCTTCGTCGGCGAAGACCCACTTTGGTTTCTTGAGCAGCACGCGGGCCATGGCCAGGCGCTGCTGTTCGCCGCCTGAGAGTTTTTGTCCCCAAGCATCTTCGTCGTCCAAGCGCGTGGCCAGCTGGGGCAAGAGGGCATCGTTCAAGGCTTGCACCAACTGCGCGTCAGTGAAGCGGTCCACGGGTTCAGGGTAGGCCAATGCGTCACGCAAACGCCCATCTGGAAAGTACGGTTTTTGCGGAATGAACATGGCTTGCTCGGGCAGTTGCACACGCCCTTTTGCAAAAGGCCAAATGCCGGCAAAGGCGCGGAACAGCGAGGATTTGCCGCTGCCCGAGGGCCCTTGCACCAGCACGCTGTCGCCCGCCTGCGCCGCCAAGGTGAGGCCTGAAAGCAAGACCTGGCCGGAAGGCAGGGCCAGCTGCAGGTCTTCGGTGTGCAGTTCGTTGCCCGCCGCGGGGGCCACGCCGGATTCTTCGGCTTCGAGCCTGAGCATGTGGGCTTCAAAACTGGTCAAGCGGTCGGTGGTGGCGCGCCAAGCCGCCAGCGTGCTGTAGTTGTCGACAAACCAGCTCAAGGCGTCTTGCACCCGGCCAAACGCCGAGGCGATTTGCATGAGCTCGCCGAGCTGGATGGCGCCCGAAAAAAAGCGCGGCGCCGACACCACAAAAGGAAACACGGTGGCCGCCTGGCCAAAAAAGTTGGTGAACCAGACCAGGTTTTTTTGCTTTTTCACCAGCTCCAGGTAGTTGGCGAGCACGGCGCCAAAGCGCAGCTGCAGGTGGCCGCGTTCTACGGCTTGGCCACGGTCCAGCGCAATGGCCTCGCTGTACTCGCGCACGCGCACCAAGTGGTGGCGAAAGTCGGCCTCAAAGCGCTGCTGCATGAAGTTCAAGCGAATTTGTGGCCGGCCTATGTAGTGCGTGATGACGCTGCCCACCACGCAATACAGCACCGCCATCCAGACCATGAAGCCGGGGATGCTGTAGCTGTGCTCGCCCAGGGTGAAGGCAAAGGCCCCAGACAGGCTCCAGAGAATGCCCACAAAGCTCAGCAGCGTCACCACCGCATTGAGAAAACCCATGGACAGCGACACGGTGTAACTGGTGAACAGGTTCAGGTCTTCTTGAATGCGCTGGTCCGGGTTGTCGGGTGTGCTGCTCACTGCAGGCTGACCTTCTTGGGCAGCGGGCGGCGCGGCATAGCGCGCCAACTCCAGCGTGTAGAAGCGGTGGCCGCTGAGCCAGCGCGCCAGGTAGTGCGTGGTCATCCACTCGCGCCAGCGAATCTCCAGAATTTGCGTGAGGTAAAAGCGGTAGACCGCAATCAAAATAAAGCCAAAGGCCAGGTAGGTGAAGCGGCCCAGCTCGCGCCAAAACACCGCCTCGTCTTTGTTTTGCAGCGCGTCGTAAAACAGCCGGTTCCAGTCGTTGAGCAGCACCAGCATGTAGACCGTGGCCAGGTTCAAGGCCACGATGGCCGCGAGCATGCCGCGCGCCTTCCATTTTTGGTCGGACTGAAAGTACGGCAGGGACAGCGCCCACACCTGGGCAGCAAAACGCTTGAAACGTTGGAATTTGTCGGCAGCGGGCATGGGGCAGGTCCTTTGGGTGAACCGCACGATGGTAGCGAGGCCCTGCTGCAGCGCGGGCCGCACCAGGCTTTGACCGCCAGGCCGGCGCCATGGACCTGTGGGCGGCATGGCTGTGTCACCCAAAGCTCATGGCCGCAGCCAAGGCCCGCTTTAGAGTGCTTGCACCTCATTCAGACTCAACTGCAAGACCCCCCATGGCCCAGGATCTGGACAGCGTCATCAACCTTCATGACTTTGAAGCCATGGCCCGCCGACGTTTGCCGCGCATGGCCTTTGACTTCATTCAGGGCGGGGCCGACGACGAGTTGGGCTTGCGCCAGAACCGGCAGGCCTTTGAACGCTGGCGCCTGCTGCCGCGTTTTTTGGTCGATGTGAGCCAGCGTGACACCTCGGTGAGCCTGTTTGGCCAGCGCTACAGCGCGCCTGTGGGTATTTCGCCCATGGGCCTGGCGGGCTTGTTCAGGCCGGGCGCCGACGCCATGATGGCCCAGGCTGCCCGCGAGCAGCAAGTGCCTTACCTGATGTCCGGGGCCAGCAATGAATCCCTGGAAACAGCCGCGCGCTTGGCGCCCGAGCACGCCTGGTTTCAGCTCTACCGCACGCTGGACGACAAGATCAACGACCACCTGCTGGGCCGGGTGCGCGATGCGGGCTTGCGCGTGCTGGTGGTGACGGTGGACGTGACGGTCAACTCCAACCGCGAGCGCAACCGGCGCAATGGCTTTGTGCGGCCTTTTCGGCTGAGCCCCAGCATCTTGCTGCAGTGCCTGCTGCATCCCCGCTGGACCCTGGACTACCTGCGCCAAGGCGGCCACCCCATGATGCAGAACTGGCAGCCTTACGCGGCCCCAGGTGCCAGTGCCGACCAAGTGGCTGACCTGTTTGGCCAACTCACGCCGGCGTCCAACTCCACCTGGAAGACGCTTGAACACATTCGGCGCCAGTGGCCGGGCAAGCTGTTGGTCAAAGGCTTGCTGCACCCGGACGATGCCCGCCAGGCGGTGACCCTGGGGGCGGACGGCTTGATCGTCTCCAACCACGGCGCGCGCCAGCTCGACCGCTCGGTCTCGCCGCTGGAGATGCTGCCCGAGATTCACGCGGCCGTGCCGCAGACCCCCTTGATTCTGGACAGCGGCATGCGCCGGGGCAGCGACATCGTGATCGCCCGCTGCCTGGGCGCGCACATGGTGTTTTGTGGCCGGCCCATGATGTATGCGGTGGCCAGCGCGGGCCAGCCCGGCGTGAGCCGAGCCATCACACTGTTGCGACTGGAGGTCGACAAGGTGCTGGCTCAGCTGGGCTGCGCCCGCTTTGATGACCTCAGCGCGGAGCACCTGCGCCCAGCCAACTGACCCTTTTTTGTTCACCACCACCCCAAACCGAAGGAATTTCCCATGACCCATCGCTCGCGCACCCGCTTCCTGGTGCTGGCCGCCATGCTGGGGGCCAGTGCCTTGCTCAGCCCTTGGGCCAGCGCCCAGACCAGCTACCCGCAGCGCTCGGTGAAACTGGTGGTGCCGTTCCCGCCGGGCTCGGGCTCTGACGTGGCCGCACGCGTGATGGCCCAGCACCTGTCCAGCAGCCTGGGGCAAAGCTTTGTGGTGGAAAACAAGCTGGGGGCCGCAGGCAACATAGGCGCCATGGAGGTGGTGCGGGCCGCACCCGACGGCTACACCTTGTTTTTTGGCTCCAGCTCCACGCTGGCAGCCAATGTGTCGCTGCTCAAAACCATGCCTTACGACCCGCTCAAAGACCTCAGCCCTGTGGCCGGCGTGGCCGACAGCGTCACGGCCTTGATCGTGCGGCAAGACCACCCGGCCAAAAACCTGGCGGAGTTTTTAGCCTGGGCCAAGCAAAGGTCTGGCAAGGTCAACGCCAGCTACGGCTCGTCGAGCACGCAAATCAGCTTGGCCATGCTTAACAAGGTGGCCAGCCTGGACGTGACCGGTGTGCCCTACAAAGGCACGCCACTGGCGGTCAACGACCTGCTCTCTGGTGCGGTGGATTTCACCTTTGCCGACCTGGGCAGCGTGCTGGCGCACATCAAGGCCGGCACTTTGCGCGGCATAGGCCTGACCACACCCAAGCGCAGCACCATGGTGGACTGGCCGCCCATTGCCGAGACTTTTGCAGCTTATGAAGACATCACCGGCTGGATCGCGCTGGCCGGCCCTGCGGGCCTGCCCCGGGAAATCTCCGACAAACTGAGCGCAGCGGTGGCTCAGGCCTTGCAGCAAACCGAGGTGCGCAACCGCCTGGGCTTTTTTGGCCTCTCGCCCATGCCCATGGCGCCCGAGGCGCTGCGCAGCTTCATGCAGGCTGAAATCCCCAAATGGGCGCGCTTGGCCAAAACCGCCAACATCCAGCCCGAGTAAATCTCAGGCCGCTCCCGCCTCCTTCAGTTGGGCTTGGCCAGGCCCAGCTTGTCGACCAGCGCTTTTTCCCGCTGAAAGGTGTCTTGCGCAAAGCGCGAATACACCTCGCTGCTCATGTACATGGGCACCATGTCGTAGCGCGCCAGGGCCTGCTGGTAGCTGGCTTCTTCCATGGCTTTTTTGAAGGCGTCGTGCAGGCGGCGCACCACCTCGGGCGGGGTGGCGCGTGGCGCGCCTATGCCAAAGGGTGAGTTTTGCACCAGGCCCAGGCCCAGCTCTTTGAGCGTGGGCGCATCAGGGAACTTGGCCAGGCGCTGCTCGCCCCAGGTGTTGAGCACGCGCAGCTTGCCCGCTTCGACCTGCGAGGCAAAACCTGTGGAGTCGGCCGCCGCCATGATTTGCCCGCCCATGATGGACTGCATCAAATCGGCGCTGCCCTTGTACGGCACATGCAGCAGCTCCAAGCCCAGTTGCTGCGCAATCAGCTCCATGGTCAGGTGCGGGCTGGTGAGTGTGCCGGTGGAGCCGTAGCTCAGCTTGCCGGGGTTGGCTTTGGCGTAGGCCACAAACTGCGCCCAGGTTTTCAAAGGCGAGTCGGTGGGCACCACCAGGCCAAAGGCGTAGCCCGTGACGTTGAGCACATAGGCAATGTCTTTGACCGGGTCCCAATTGATTTTGGTGGTGTAGGGCAGGCGGAACACGCCCAGCGGAATTTGCGCCAGGGTGTAGCCGTCGGGGGCAGCGGTTTGCAGGGCCTGCGCGGGCAGCGTGCCGCCTGCGCCGGGTCGGTTTTCCACCACCACGGGCTGGCCCAGCAGCTTGCCTGCGCTGTCGGCCAAAGACCGCATGGTGATGTCGGTGGGGCCACCGGCGGGAAAAGCAATTTGCAGGCGAATGGGCTTGCTGGGAAAAGCCTGGGCGCGGGCCATGAAAGCCGGGGCGGCCAGGCCAGCGGCCGCGAGTTGAACGAGTTGCCGACGGCGCATGAAAACTCCTTGAAAGTATGTGTCACATTGAACACCTTCCCAGGGCAGCGCCCAAGGGGGAAAGCCCGTAACCCCAGGGGAGCGGGTGGGGCGCTGCGCTCTTGGCCCAGGCGGCTTGACAGGATGGCCCCGAACAAGACGCGGAAAGACACATTCCGATAGGATTGAAGCCGTCCTGACGGGCTGCGAAGACTGCAGTACCACCCGGCCTTATCCGCACCCAGCGCACCAGACGCATCAGACGCATCAGAGGCCAGCCCCATGCCAAGTTCTCCATTGTCGTTCGCGCCCCTGGCCTGGACCGAAGCCATGCCGCCCACGCACAGCGCCGCCCTGGCCCGCGTGGACAGCGTGCGCCCGGCCGCTTATGCACGCACACGCAACCACCTGGACGGCGCGGTCACGGGCCTGTCGCCCTACCTCACGCACGGCCTGCTCACGCTGCCAGAGGTGCTGGCGCGGGTGCTGCAGCGCGAGCCCCTGGAGGTGGCGCACAAGCTGGTGTACGAGTTTGGCTGGCGCGAGTTTTTTCGCCATGCCTGGGGGCATGAGGGCCAGGACATTTTGGCTTCGCTCCACCCAGGTTTGCTGCCCGACGAGGCCTACAGCCCAGAGCTCCCCGCCGACATTCGGCAGGCCCAAACGGGCGTGCCCGCCATCGACGAAGCCGTGCGCACCCTGTATGCCACCGGCACGCTGCACAACCATGCCCGCATGTGGCTGGCCAGCTACGTGGTGCACCTGCGGCGCGTGCATTGGCGCGCTGGCGCCGACTGGTTGGTGGCACACCTGCTGGACGGCGACCTGGCCAGCAACCACCTGAGCTGGCAATGGGTGGCCGCCACCGGCAGCCACAAGCCGTATTTGTTCAACGCCGAGAACGTGGCGCGCTTTGCCCCAGCCGCCTGGCACAGCCCCGGCAGCGTGATAGACCGCAACTACGAAGACTTGGAGCGCGTGGCCCGAGGTGACGCTGCCTTCAAACCCGATTCACGCCGTGCTGCTGCGGCCACGGCCGAACCTGCGCTGCACACTGCCCCACCGGCAGGCTTGGGGCCGATAGAGCCCGATGCAGCCACCCTGGCGCGCCTGCAAGGCCGCGAGGTGTGGTTGGTGCACCCCTGGGCTTTGCGCGGCGCACCCGCCGACCTGCCGCCAGACGCGGTGCGCCTGGGCGTGTACCTGCAAGAACACCACGCCGCCTGGCCCTGGCCCGAGGCCCGCTGGCAATGGGTGGACCGCGCCATGGCCGAGCACACCGAGCAGCGCTGGTTCACCACCGCTGCGGGCCTGGCCCACGCGCTGTCGGGCGCTGCACGCGTGCGCAGCGTGGCCGATCCGCACATCTCGCGCTGGCTGCAAACGTTGGCCAGCCTGGACGCTGCGCCCGCTTTGTTTCCACCCGTGGAGCGGCACTGCACCAGCTTTTCACAATGGTGGACGCGCAGCACGCGCGGCCTCCAACACGCCCAGGAGTTGCTGTGAAGCCCCAAACCGACCCCGATACCCTCACCGTGCTCTACGACGGCGGCTGCCCGCTGTGCCGGCGCGAAATCTCACATGTGCAAGGCTTGGCGCAGGCGCGCCCTGACAGCGCCTTGTGTTTTGTAGACATCAGCGCCGGGGCCGAGGCCGGCCCTGCGTTTGCCGCCGACCGCGCGGCGCTGCTGGCGCGCTTTCATGTGCAGCGCGCCGACGGCTCGCGCCTGGACGGCGCAGCCGCTTTTGTGGCCATGTGGGCCAGGCTGCCCGGCTGGCGCTGGTTGGCGCGCTTGGCCCGCCTGCCGGGCATGCTGGTGCTGCTGGAATGGGTTTACCGGGGCTTTTTGCGCTTGCGCCCCTTGCTGCAAGTGCTGGCCCGCCGCTGGGATGGCCAAGCCACCGCCAAAGGCACGCTGGAGTTAGACAAACACCTTGAGCGCGAGCTGCGCTCCGACCACGCAGGCGAAACCGGCGCGGTGTTCATTTACCACGGCATCACCGCCGTGGCCCGCTGGCGGGGTGACGCCGAGCTGCTGGCCTTTGCCCAGCAACACGGCCGCACCGAAGCAGAGCACCTGCGCCTGGTCGAGCTCTGGCTGCCCCCTGAAAAGCGCAGCCGCTTGCTGGGGCCGTGGCGCCTGGCCGGCTGGCTGACCGGGGCACTGCCTGCGTTGGCCGGCCGGCGTGCGGTGTACGGCACCATTGCCGCCGTAGAAACCTTTGTGGACCAGCACTACCAACAGCAAATTGACCACCTGCAGCGACACCCGGGCCCCGAGGGTTTGCTGCCCCTGCTGGTGCAGTGCCAGGCCGACGAGCGCCACCACCGCGACGAGGCAGCCGCACTGGCCGGCCCCCGCACCCCTTGGGTGCTGCGCGCCTGGTGCGCCGTGGTGGGCGCGGGCTCGGCCGGGGCGGTGGTGCTGGCCCGCAGGCTGTGAGCCAGCGTGGCTTGGCCTTACAGCTGCTTTTAATTGATAGGAATCCACATGCTTGAAACAGCCGCTTTGTTGGCCGTGGCGCTTTTGTTTGGCGGCATGACGCTGTACGCCTTTGGCTTTGCCGCTGTGCTGTTCACCGCCCTGCCTGCAGCCCAGGCGGGCGCCACGCTGCGGCTGGCATTTGGGCATTTTTATGTGTTTGTGATGGTCACAGCGGCAGCGGCGGGGCTGGCCGTGTGGCCGCAAGACCGCACTTCAGCCCTGCTGCTGGCCGCCATTGCACTCAGCGCTTGGCCCACGCGACAGGTGCTTATGCCCGCCATCAACCGCGCCACCGACACGGGCGAGCGCACCCGCTTCAAGGTCTTGCACAGCCTGTCGGTGTTGATTTCGCTGGGCCACATTGGCTTGGCTGGTGTGGTGCTGGCGCGCTTTCTTTGAGGCCCCTGCCCATGGTCACCAAACGTCCCCCCGCTGCGCCCAAGCTGAGCCCGCCCACAGACGCTGCTTTGGTGGGCGAGCTCATTGAAATGGCGCTGAGCGACCACGTCAGCTTTGATGACATCCGCAGCGTGCACGGCCTGGGCCCGGACCAGGTCAAGGCGCTGATGCGCGCCAACCTGGCCCCCGGCAGCTACAAAGCCTGGCGGCGGCGCGTGCGGCGCTTTGCCGACCAGCGGGCGGTTTACAAATAGCGCACGCACCGGCTTGTCACAAGCTTTTTTGGGCTTGCCTTGGGCCGAGCGGTGAGAAGGCGATGTGGACCGCTGCGGGGATGCGAGCTGCCATGGTTTAAATTCAAGGCAACCCGCCCCATGAGTTCACCCATGCCCACCGTTCCCCGCCACGTCCTGCCCATTTTGGTGCTGGCGCAGTTCGCGGGCACCTCCTTGTGGTTCGCGATCAACGCGGTGATGCCCGATTTGCAGCGCAGCTTTGGCTGGCCTGTCACGGCGGTGGGCGCGCTCACCTCGGCCTTGCAGTTTGGTTTTATCTTGGGCACGCTCGTGTTTGCGCTGCTGGCCCTGGCCGACCGCTTCAACCCGCGGCGCGTGTTCTTGCTGTGTGCCATGGCCGGTGCGCTGTGCACGGTGGGGGCCTGGGCCATGGTGGCCGACTTTGGGGCGCTGCTGCTGTGGCGCTTTGCCACGGGGTTTTTCTTGGCTGGCATTTACCCCGTGGGAATGAAGATCGCGTCACAGTGGTACCAGCAAGGCCTGGGCGTTGCGCTGGGCTACCTGATTGGGGCGCTGGTGCTGGGCTCGGCCAGCGCCCACGGCCTGCGCGCTGTGGCCGACGCCCTGCCCTGGCCCAGCTTGATGCTGGGCGTGGCGGCGCTGGCCGCGGGCGGTGGTCTGCTCATGCTGGTTTTGGACGATCCGCCGCAAGCGCCCCGCCGCGTCAGTACCCTGCAGTGGCAAGCCCTGAGCACGCTCTGGACAGACGCCAAAGTGCGCAGCTCGGTGCTTGGCTACTTTGGCCACATGTGGGAGCTCTACACGCTGTGGGTGCTGATGCCGCTCATTTTGGCCACGCGCCTGAGTGGCGTGCAGCTGTCTTGGGCGGCATTCATTATTTTGGGTAGCGGCGCGCTGGGCTGCACCCTGGGCGGCCATGCCGTGCGCCGCTGGGGCAGCGCCCGCGTGGCCGGGCTGCAGCTGGGCACCAGCGGCCTGTGCTGCTTGCTCGCGCCTTGGCTCATGCACGCGCCCTCAGCGGTGTTTTATGGCTGGCTGCTGGTGTGGGGCATCACGGTGTCTGGCGACTCGCCGCAGTTCTCGACCTTGACCGCGCGCAACGCACCTGCGCAAGCCGTGGGCAGCGTCCTCACGCTCACCAACAGCGCAGGCTTTGCCATCAGCATCGCCAGCATCTTGCTGTTTGTGGCGCTTACACCGCACCTGCCCTTGGGCTGGCTGCTCACTGGCCTGGCCCTGGGGCCGGCGCTGGGGCTGTGGGCCATGTGGCCGCTGATACGGGATCGGGCTTGAAGACGATCGCATTTGTGGGGGGCAATAGGGCGCATTCAAAGTCGCATTCAGAGTCGCATGAATCGGCGGGTAAATTTAAAAAATCTATTTATAAACAATGTCTTGCACGTCATGGCAAAGTGGCAAAAATTCAAGCATGACGACCCTCTTTCCCAGATATGGAGCCACTGCTACCAGGCGAGCTTCGCACTGGTCATGTCTTTGTGGGAGCTTGCCTGCAACCGATTCGGGCCGGGCAACGGGTATTGCCACACGCCAACATTCGCCGGCAGGCCGGCTCCTACAGGGGAGTTTGCTTAGGTGAAAAGGCAGCCCTTCACGCGAGGAACGGTTTGTCTTTGTGGGAGCTTGCCTGCAAGCGATTCGTGCCGGTCAACGGGCATTGCCACGCGCCAAAGTGTGCCGCAGCATGCGCTGCGGTTTTACTTTCCGGGTCTGTGGCCGGAGGCGCAGGGGTGAGGCAGGCGGTAATGGAGTCCAAACTGTCCAGTGGGGTTTGACATGCAAAGCCTCGCTCAAACCACCACAGCTTCAAAACAGTGTGCGTGTGAATCAACTCAAAATCGCACGAGACTTTTTGGACGATTGAGGGCTGTGTAAATTTATTAATCTGATGAGGGAAGATCAAACCCAAGGCAAAAAATCACCTGAGACGAAATTATTATGATCCCCGACTGTTTAAAAGGGTGAAATGAATTGCAAGCAATCCATGGTCACCGGCCACTTCACTGACATAAGCTATATCTCAGGCAAGGCAATTTTGGTTTAGAAATTATTTAATTACAAAACAGAAAAACACATGAGGTGTTGATTTAAAAATAATCTTTCTAGATTTTAAAATTCAACGCTTGGCCGTACCGGCTTGGTGGCTTTCCCTGCGCTCGCAAGGGTCAGCATGTGTTGCTGACCATTCCACCCGATGGAATGGCCGCAGGGAGTGATCAGACGACGGAAACCATGCATCTGAACTGTAGGGCTTGCAGATTGCCTGTCGCTGCGCGGCCAAACTGACTAGGTGTTTTCGCTATTGCATCAACTCATCGTCGAGAAAAAGGACAATCCGCAGTAGGGCTGCGCTTTGAAGAAAGCTGCGAGTTCAGCAGCTCCCAAGACCAGACTTCAGGCAGGGCCGGCCTAGAAGATGGCCGCCAAAGGTCACATCATTGGAGGCAGCAATGGAAAAATAAACCCCACAAAACAAATGGTTATACGCAGTTCAAATTACTGTGCCTTGAGCTTTTTGAAACTTGCCCATAGAATCCGTGAAAATTCCAAATGGCACTTCACTTAAACCCAATGCTGCTTCCTGTCGTCATTGTCAAAAGTCTGATTGAACTTTCATTCATGTTCATCGTTGGGCGATTTTTATTGGGACTGCTGGCTGGTGCCAACCGTGACAACAACGTTTTTTGGCAGTTGTTGGATGTGGCATCCAAACCTGCGCTTTGGATCACACGCAAGATCAGCCCAAAATTGATCTTGGATCAGCACATTCCGCTGGCCACCAGCAGCTGGCTTTTGATATCTTGGGTATTGGTTGTGCAATACAAAATAGAACTCTGCCTTGAAATGGGCATCGCCTCATGTCAGTAAAAAGCCATGCAGAAGTTGCCAACACCCACACTTCAAGCAGCGGTAGATGCCTGTGGATGCGCCTTCAGGCCAAGGCCCTGCTTGTTTTGGGCTTGCGCGCCAAAGCCCATGGCGTGTTTCAAGACATTCTCAAGCTTAATCCCAGTGATGTGTTGGCCCTCAATAGCTTAGGCTTCAATGAATTGAAAGACCGCCGCTTGGTTGAGGCCCTGGATTTTTTTGAGAGAGCATTGGTACAAACACCTAACAATGCCAATGCCCACTTCAATGTAGGTTTTGTATGCGAAGAATTGGGACGGAGCGAACAGGCAGAGCAAGCCTTCAAGGCCGCCCTGCAAATTGACGAGAAGTTGGATCGCGCCTGGTACGGCCTTGGTTTGGTTTTGATTCGCCAACAACGCTTTGAAGAATCTTTGGTGGCTTTCAAACGCAACACCGAACTGCAATCAATGAGCCCTTATGCCTGGTACCAAATGGCCAGGGTTCACATGGAAATGAAAAAACCCGATAAAGCCTTGGAGGTCATGCGGCATTTGAACGGTTTCGAGCCCAAGGTGGCTGCCCAACTTGCGAGAGAAACAGGGCTCAAACTCAAGGACTCTTTGTAAAAACGCATCCCTCAGATGCAGAATTTATTTCAAGTGTAAGAGTTGGTATTTTGATTTTTTAACGAGAAGGAGACAGTGATGCAGCTTACAGCAAGGCACCGGGAATACTGGGGCAAAAATTTAAGAATCACGGGGCTTTTGCTGGCCTTGTGGTTCTTTGTGACTTTCGTGTTGTTGTACTTTGCGCGTGACTTGACGTTCAGCTTTTTTGGCTGGCCGTTCTCTTTTTGGGTGGCAGCCCAAGGCGCATTGATCGTCTACTGTCTGATCATTTGGTACTACGCCCGCTACATGAACAACCTTGACAAGGAATACGGCGTTTCAGAAGGAGAAGAGTCATGAGCGTTTTCGGCGGAGAAGGCCAAACCAAAAGCCAGTTTCAGAAGTCTCTGAACAAAGTCTTTATTTTCTACGGCGGTGGCTTTGCGGCCTTCGTCATCGTGCTCGCTGCTCTTGAGCAAATGGGCTTGCCCAGAGAGTTCATTGGCTACGCCTTCCTGGCGGCCACGGTGCTCTTGTATGCGGGCATTGGTGTGATGAGTCGCACCAACGACGCGGCCGAATACTATGTGGCCGGCCGCCGTGTGCCTGCCATGTACAACGGCATGGCCACAGGTTCTGACTGGATGTCGGCCGCTTCCTTCATCGGCATGGCCGGCACGCTCTACCTGACAGGCTATGGCGGTTTGGCCTTTATCTTGGGCTGGACTGGCGGTTACTGTTTGGTGGCCTTGTTCTTGGCGCCTTACCTGCGCAAATTTGGCCAGTTCACCATCCCCGACTTTTTGGGTGCACGCTACGGCGGCAACATGGCCCGCCTGATCGGTGTGTTTGCGGCCATCTTGGTGTCCTTCGTGTACGTGGTGGCACAGATCTTCGGCGTGGGCCTGATCACCGCACGAATGACGGGCTTGTCGTTTGATGTGGGCGTGTATGTCGGCTTGGCCGGTATCTTGGTCTGCTCGTTCTTGGGCGGCATGCGTGCCGTGACCTGGACGCAGGTAGCCCAGTACCTGATCTTGATCGTGGCCTACATGATCCCGGTGGTTTGGCTGTCGGTGAAGCACACCAACATGCCCATTCCCCAGATCTCTTATGGCTACCTGCTTGAAAAAGTCACTGCCAAAGAAGAGCAATTGCTGAAAGACCCCAAGGAACTTGAAGTTCGCGGTATTTTCAAAGCACGTGCTGATGCAGCCGCTGAAAAGCTCAAAGATGTGCCTGCCGCCATGGCCGCTGACAAAGACGCTGCCACCAAAAAGCTGGAAGACCTGAAAGCCGCCAACGCACCGGCAGCTGACGTCAAAGCTGCTGAAGCTGCTCTGGCTGCATTGCCCAAAGATGAAGCGGCGGCCAAAGCGGCTTACACCGCAGCACGCACAACCAACACGGCACGTGCAGCACCCCCTCTGCGCCATGCTGAGCCCTTCCCAGGCAAAGACGACGCCGCCAGAGACATTGCACGCAAGAACTTCTTGGCCTTGGTGTTTTGCTTGATGATCGGCACGGCCGCTTTGCCCCACATTCTGATGCGCTTTTACACCGTGCCCTCGGTGCGTGAAGCGCGTGAGTCTGTGGCCTGGTCGCTGTTCTTCATCTTCTTGTTGTACTTCACTGCGCCTGCTTTGGCGGTGTTGGTCAAGTTCGACATCTACACGATCTTGGTCGGCACGCCCATGGACCAGTTGCCAGGATGGATTGCACGCTGGAACGTGGTCGACCCCACGCTGATGGCGGTGGCTGACATCAACAAAGATGGCATCTTGCAGTTGGCAGAGATCCGCTTGGGCGGTGACATCGTGGTGCTGGCCACGCCTGAAATCGGCGGCTTGCCCTTCGTGATTTCCGGTTTGGTCGCAGCGGGTGGTTTGGCTGCGGCCTTGTCCACGGCCGATGGCTTGCTGCTCACCATTGCCAACGCCATGTCGCACGATCTGTACTACAAAGTGATTGACCCCAACGCTTCGGCCAGCCGTCGTGTGGCGATCTCTAAAGTCATTTTGGTGTTCGTGGCCCTGGCTGCGGCTTATGTCGCGTCCCTGCGGATGGCGGACATTTTGTTCCTGGTGTCTGCGGCCTTCTCATTTGCTGCGGCAGCCTTCTTCCCGGCCTTGACCCTGGGCATTTTTTGGAAGCGTGCCAACAAATGGGGCGCGTCCTTGGGCATGGTGGCTGGTTTGGGCATCTCGTTCTACTACATGGTCAAGACCCATCCTTGGATGTACGGCTTGTTCCATGAGGGCTCGCTCACACCTGAAATCCTCAAAGCCAACACCTGGTGGGACATTGCCCCCATCTCGGCCGGTGTCTTCGGTGTGCCTTTGGGCTTTGCGGTGATCATCATCGTGTCGCTGCTGACCAAAGCACCTGAGCAAGAAGTTCAGAACATGGTCGAGAATGTCCGCTTCCCCAGCTTTGACGGCAAGACCTCACAAGGTACTGCCGCTCACTAAAACTGGGTAATGGGACTGGGGGGACTGGGCTTGCGAGCTGGGTCTTGCAAGCCTAAAGCCTTCTCTCAAAAACCCCGATCGCTGTCAGCGATCGGGGTTTTTGTTTTTTGTGCTCACCAAATCAGCTGATGAATCACCGACGCCAGACGTTCAGACAGCCCCCCAAAACAACACTTTGCAACACAAAGGCCTGGATCGCCCCTACTTTCATCTTGGACATGCACTTGCCCTACGCTTTGCCCACGCCAATATTTTTTGGCGTGTGCTCGTAAGAATTTGGATTCCCCATGAAAAAGACCCTCATTGCATCTTTCCTGGCTTTTGGCATGGCACTGTCTGTGCAAGCCGCTGACATTGTGGACACCGCTGTGGCCGCTGGCAGCTTTAAAACCCTGGCCACCGCTCTGGGTGCGGCTGACTTGGTCGGCACGCTCAAGGGCAAAGGCCCATTCACCGTGTTTGCGCCCACGGACGAGGCCTTTGCAAAAATCCCCAAGGCCGATCTTGACGCCCTGCTGAAGGACAAAAAGAAGCTCACCGCCGTGCTGACCTACCTCGTGGTGCCAGGCAAGGTCATGGCCGCCGATGTGAAGGCGGGCAAGGTCAAGACGGTGCAAGGTTCGGAAGTGACGATTGCCACCACCGGCGGCGTGACAGTGAACAAGGCCAAGGTCGTCAAGACCGACATCGCGGCAAGCAACGGCGTGATCCACGTCATTGACACCGTGCTTATGCCCAAGTAATAAAACACTGGCTGCAGGCACCCCCTAGCAGCCTGTTCTTTTACGGCCCTCTGCGAGATTCGCGAGGGTCTTTTTTTTGGGCAAATGCCGCTTGTCTTTGTAGGAGCTTGCCTGCAAGCGATTCGTGCCCGCCAACGAGCTTCAGCTCAGTCGAACAATCGCCGGCAGGCCGGCTCTTACAGGGAGAAGGCCGTCTTGTCTTTGTAGGACGTGCCGGTCCACAGGCACCACCAACCGAGGAAACCTATGGGCGCCAAAGCTTGAACGGCACATGCCGGGCCGCGTGGACAAAGTCCTGGTCTGTCGACAGCAAAGTCAAATCGTGCCGCCCACACAACTGGATGAGCAGGGCATTGATGGTGCCGACCTGAACCCCCGCACGACGACAAGTGTTGCGCACCTCGGCCGCAGCAATGTGGTCTTGCCTGTCTGGCGTGATGAAGGGTAAGACCTGCAAGCGCTGGAGGATGGCCTGAGCCGAACGCGGGCCGCTGAAGCCCTGAAGCAGTTCCTGTAAAACCAGCCCCGTGGTGTAGACGGCATCCGCGCCAGCCAAGGCCTCTGAAAGCAACCGAACCTGAGGCTCTTGAGTCGATCCGTCGCGTCGAAATGCCAGCGACCAAACGCTGGTGTCCACCAGCAAAGTCATGAACGGCTGCGCTCTGCCTTGTAATCAAAGCTCGCATCCCAATCCAACTTGCCGAAAAGCTCGGTGATTTTCTTTTGCTCACGGCGGGCAATGAACTCCTTGAGCGCGAGCGTGACTGCGGCCCTTTTGGTCGGTTCACCGCTGAGCTCAAGAACTTGGTTCAAAAGCTTGGGGTCGAGAGCGAGGTTGGTTGCCATGTGTGACTCCTTGTGTAGCATCTTACACACACATGATCTACAAGCAAACCCGGTATGAACTCGCCTGTCAAAGCTTCTGAACGAGCCCACAGGCGCACCGCAAGCAAATACCGATTTTGGGAGACGACATGAACCTCACACATTCGCCCATTGAGCAACTTTTCTTGACGATTGATGCGGCGCGTTTCCTTTAAGCTGAACATCAAGACAGGCCGATGACCGAGAGCCTGTCGCAAGGTTCTCACCCTCATGACACGTTCACTCATCAGCTCGGGTTCCACCTTCGAAGCCGAAATCGGCTACAGCCGGGCCGTGGTCCAAGGCGACTGGATCTTCGTCTCCGGCACCACCGGCTTTGACTACTCCACCATGACCATTTCCGACGACCTGGCAGAGCAAACCGAGCAATGCCTGAAAAACATAGCGGCCGCGCTGGCCCAAGCGGGCTCCAGCTTGGCCGATGTGGTCAGGGTGACTTATGTCTTGCCCGATGGCAGCCAGTTCAAGGACTGCTGGCCTGTGCTGCGCCATTACTTCGGCGCCGTGCGGCCGGCGGCCATGATGATTTCTGCGGGGCTGGCTGATCCTCGGATGAAGATTGAGATTGAGGTGACGGCGCTAAGGCAGACGGGGTGAGCAGAGAAAAAGCTACCAAAAACTCGACTACAAATCACATTTATCCAAAGGTAACTCCAAATGCGTAGCCAACTAGAAGCCCTTGAAGATGCCCAATTCGGGGAAAACGACGTCAACGAGCAGCCGCCAAATGATATCTTTGCCTTCAACGAACTGCGCTCATGCGCAGATCTTTTTCGAATGCATGAGCAAAAAATTCTTGATATCCAACCTGAATTTCAACGTGACTTCGTATGGAAAGGGCCGGATAAAACCCGCTTCATTGACTCGCTAATCAAGCAACTCCCCATTCCTAGTCTTTGCTTTAGCTATGACGCCAAACAGCAGAAATGGCTGGTGATTGATGGATTGCAGAGAATATCAACAATTATTAGCTTCCTAGCAGGCAAGGATTGGAGACTTTCAAAACTTGATGATGTCGAACCACGCCTCTGTGGCATATCAGCAGCAGCGATAAAAACCGACACCTCACTCGCCGAGTTTTATACCAGAGTTGAAAACTCCACCATCCCCATTACTGTTCTCAGATGCGACTATTCAAACAACAAGCATCTCTCCTATCTTTTCACGGTTTTTCACAGGCTTAACTCAACAGGTCTAAAGCTTAATAATCAAGAGATCAGAAACTGTATTTTTGCAGGCTCTCTGAACCGCTTACTTAGAGATTTAGATAACAACAGTGATTGGCGCAAAATAAATAAAATGAAAAAAGGCGAAACGTATCGCATGCAAAAGCAGGAGTTAATTCTTAGATTCTTTGCGTTTCAGGAGCGCTTAGAGGACTATACCGGAAGTCTTGCAAGCTTCTTAAATCTATACATGGAGCAGAGCCGCTTTCTTCCGGATGAGAAAATTGAACATTTTCGAAAACTCTTCTCTGAAACCTGCTTCGTATTTAACCAAGGACTTCAGGCTTCGGGATACAAGAGTAAAATTTCTATTACTCTTCAAGATGCGCTATGTTATGCGATTGGTGCGAGTATCGAGGATCTTAAATCACAATCCCTCGAGACCATTGGGAGCCGGATCCTTAGTGTAATTAGAGACCCAGCATTTTCCGAGACTTCTCTGTCGGAAGGTTTAGCTAAGAAGGAAAAACTCAAGGAACGGATGCGAACTGCCGAGCAACTCCTAAGGTAGGCAGTTTCTTCATGCTGCCTACTACTGAACTCCGACTGCGACTGAAAGAGCTCGATGCAGCTCACTACGCCGAAACTGATGCGATTAAAACACTACTTTTCGCAAAACTAGCTACTCTTGAACTAGGTGGCTGGACCGAAGAGTGCATAGACAAGATTGTGAATGACTTCCTAGATTCCAGGAATCCACGAGGCAAAGCAAAGGTTCAAGAGGATCTTAAACGCGTATACGGTTTCCAATACAGGAAAGAGTTTAGATCACTGATGGTTGGATTAGTTGGAATAATTGGCTTCGAACAAATTGAGGGTAAGTTAAATCTGCAGTGTCAGCAACTGGAGTCTGCACTCTCCAGACTGAAGCAAGTCCGAGATATTTGTGCACATACTTATACAAAACCTACCATGCAGATCGACGGACCCACTATAATGATAGATCTTCTTTCAAAAATAGAAAGCGCTCTGGCCGAATTCAACAATGAACTTCAGCGGATCAAATTACAGCCATGAGCTATGGTTACCAAGAAAACTGGGGTGGCATCGATTAAATCCATCACATTCGAATTAGCCACCTATAAATCAGTGCCATACAAATTGGGATCGGACACAGATTTGCGGCGCCTTTCGACTTTGCTAATCTGCGGATGACGATTGAGATTGACATGAAGGCGCTTAGGCAGTTGAATTGAAATCGAGAATAAACATGATTCGACATGAACGCTTAACAGCCCACATGGATGGCGAATTCGTTGTATTCCTTATAGGCATGCGCATCAACCAGCCTTTGATGGTTCACAAGTGGCTGCCGGTTATTTTGGCCATGCCCAAGATGATCAAAGAACTCTACACACAGCCAGAGCATGGGTTCTTACACGCAGAAATGTGGTTCTCCAGAACCACCCTGATGGTGCAGTACTGGCGCTCCATGGATCAACTCCTTGCCTACGCCAAGAATCGTGAAGCCGAGCACTTGCCCGCATGGAAATCGTTCAACAAATCGGTAGGTACCGTTGGGTCCGTTGGTATTTGGCACGAAACTTACCAAGCAATGCCTGGGGGCCATGAAAACATATACGTCAATATGCCGCCGTTTGGCCTGGGTCGGGTTGGGGATTTGAGGTCGGCATCAGGGGGTAAGGAGTCGGCAAAAGGGCGACTTTCTAAATTGGGGTGAGCTAACGATTTTCCTCCTGCACGCCAGTCGGGCTGTCCCGTGCGGTCTGCCACCCCCACTCAGACTCAGAACCACCAGCGGGCTTCACCGGCCACCTGACGCAGCAATGATGCCTCTGAGTCCCAACCGCACAACCTCCGATGACAATACGTATTCTTTACTTATCATCTCAACGTGAACGCAATCAACTGGCAGCCCAAGGCCCTTCGCCAACTGCGCAAGATTGACGCTCACGCAGGCAAGCAAATCCGGGTTGCAGTGAGCAGCTAACTGCGCGACTTGTCAAAAGCCAGAAACGTCAAGGCACTGGCCAAGCACTCGTACGGCTACCGCCTTCGGGTAGGCAACTACAGGGTCTTTTTCGACTTTGATGGTGTTGTACGCATCGTGATCATTGAAGAGGTCAAAAAACGCGATGAACGCACGTACTGAGTTTCAAGTGATCGTTGGGCAGGACGGCAAGCCCGCCTTTGTGGTGGTGCCCTATGAGCAGTTCCGCCGCATGAAGGGCGGCTTCACCCACGGCACGGTGCCAAACGAGGTGGTCAACCTGTCCTTTGAGCGAGGGGTGTCCGCCATGGCGGCTTGGCGCGAACACTTCGGCCTCACCCAGGCCGAGTTGGCTGGCCGCGTTGGAATCACCCAGGCGGCCTACGCTCAGATGGAGCGGGTCAAGCAGCCCCGCAAGGCCACGCTGGAGAAGGTGGCGGTGGCGCTGGGCCTTGAGCTTGAACAACTCCGGTGGTGACAGGCGCGGGCCGACCTCCTCGCGCCTGGCCACGGCTCGAAAATTGGGGTCTGATACAGATTTACTTTGAACATGAGTCTTGAGTCCCTTCTGCGGATTCGGCCCAAGGTAATCAGTCGTTCCCGCGATCGCCGCCGCCCAGCTTACATACCAGACATTGCATCGATAGGATGCGTCTTCGCATCAATTTTGATGCGCCCTTTGTTCCCGAAGTTTTCCATGCGCATCACGGTCACGATCGACGATGCTTTGTACGAGCGAGCCTTGCAAGTGGCCGACCCGGGCATGGACAAGGCCGACCTGTTCCGCGAGATGTTTCGCACCTTTGTCCGTGTGCAGTCGGCCAAGCGGCTGGCGGCCTTGGGAGCTTCGCAGCCCGAGATGGCGGATGTGCCGCGCCGTCGTGAAGAGCCCAATCCATGACGGCGGTGCTGGTGGACACCTCCGTGTGGGTGGACCACTTTCGCTAAGGCAATGCAGCGTTAGAACGGCCCTCGATGCAGAACGCGGTGCTGTGCCACCCCTGGGTAAATCTGGGTCATCAATCCGTGTCAGATACCGATTTTACAACCGGCATTCTGAATGCCTCATTCCACACACGCAGGAGTGATGCAAAGATCATGGGCTCGCACTCACTCAAGCA
>CAMCUN010000065.1 GCA_945878995.1 Polaromonas sp. YR568
GCGTCGATTTGCGTGGCCGTCAGCTCCTCGGCCTGCTCGGGCGTGAGCGCTGCCACTTGGGGCGTGCTCAGGCTGGCAATGGCTTCTGCACTCAGGCCGCTGATGGCCTCGGGCCTGATCTGGCTGATTTGCGCGGGGCTGAGCACGTCAATTTGCTCACCCGTCAGCAGGGCCACTTGTTCTTCATTCAAGGCCTGGATTTGTGCCTGGTTCAGGCTTTGCAGGGCCTCGTCGCTCAGCTTGCCAATGACCTCGGGCTTGAGCCCGCCTATGACGGTGGGGCTCAGGGCATCGACTTGCGCGCCCGTGAGGGCGGCGGCTGCGCTTTCGGTGACTGCGCCGCCGTCTTCCAGTTGACGAAGCACTTGCAACTGAGCGGCGCTCAGGTCAGGGCGGAGGGCATAGCTTTGGTCGGTGCTCAGGCCGGCGAATACCTTGTTCTGCAGGGCTTGAACTTGCACCGCACTCAAAGCGCTCAGTTGGGCCACGCTCAGAGCTGCCACTTGGGCCGGGGTGAGCGCTGCCATCTGCTCTGGGCTCAGGCTGGCCAGTGCATCAGGTGTCAAGGCCGCCAAGGCGGCGGGCGTCAAGGCGGCAATTTGCTCAGGGCTGAGCGCGTCAATTTGCGTGGCTGTGAGCTTGCTTGCCTGGGCGGGCGTGATGGCGCCCAGCTGCTTGTCGTCCAGGCTTTGCAGGGCCGGACCGGTGAGGCTGCCAATGACTTCGGGCTTGAGCGCGCCTATGACGGTGGGGCTGATCGCGTCGATTTGCGGGCCAGTCAGTTGTGCCGCCTGGGTGAGTGTGATGGCTTGTCCGGTGCTAACTTGTCCCAAGGCTTGCAACTGCAAAAGGCTTAACTCATCGCGGATGACATTGAGTTGCTCGGTGCTCAAGTTGGCCAAAGCGGTTTGCGACAGCGCTTGCACCTGCTTTTCAGTCAAGAAAGAGAGTTGGCTGGGGTTCAGCGCTGCCACTTGCTCGGCCGAGAGTGCGGCCAGTTGGGCGGCATCCAGGCTGGACAGGGCCAGTGCCGACAGGCCGGTCATGGCGGCCGGGCTGAGTGCGGCAATTTGGCTGGGCCTGAACGCATCGATTTGCGAGACCGTCAGCTGTGAGGCTTGTGCCGGGGTCAAGGCTTGAAGCTGCAGCCCGCTCAAACTGGCGATGGCCTCTGGATTCAACTGTCCAAGGGCCAATGGATTGAAGCTGGCCATTTGGGACGGGCTGAGGGCATCGATCTGCGCGCCAGAAAGCAGGGCCACTTGCGTGGGCAAAAGTGCGCCCAGTTGGGCCGCGCTGAGGCTGGCCAAGGCTTGCTCGTTCAACTCGGCCAGGGCCTGGGGGGTCAGGCGGCTGAGTTGGCGGGGGCTGAGTGCGTCGATTTGCCCGCCCGTGAGTTGGGCGACTTGGGCTGGTGTGAGCGATGCCAACTGGTCTGGGCTCAGGCTTGCCAAAGCATCGGGCGCCAAGTGCGCCAGGGCCGCAGGACTCAAGCTGGCCAGTTGCTGAGCGCTCAAGGCCTCTGTCTGAGCCGCTGTCAGGCGGGCGGCTTGGTCGGCTGTGAGTGCGGCCAATTGCGGCGCACTGAGGCCGGCCATGGCTTGCGCACCGAGCCCGCCCAGTGCAGCTGGGGAAAGCGCGGCCAACTGTGCGGGGCTGAGCGCGTTGATTTGGCTGCTGCTCAAAGCGGCCAACTGCTGGGTGTTCAAGGCGGCCAGTTGGGCCGCATCCAAGCTGGCCAGTGCGGCCGCGCTGAGTTGGGCCACGGCCTGGGGCTGCAGGCCGCTCAGGCTTTCAGGGCTGAGCGCGTCAATTTGCGCCGCTGTCAGTGCTGCTGCTTCTGAGGGTGTCAGGCGCGCTGCCGACTGCGCCAAGCTCAGATTTTGCTTTTGAACGTCGCTCAACTTGGCCGTCACCATGTCCAGTTGCTGCAGGTTCAAGCCAACGAGCGTGGTGCTGGGCAGCATGGCCAATTGCGCGGCACTCAGGACATTGAGTTGCTCTGGTCTCATGGCGGCCAGTTGGGCAGCCGTGAGTGCCGCTATTTGCGCGCCCTGCAGGCCGCTGACCACCGGCAGGACCAAACTGGCCACCGAGTTGGGGTTCAGCACGGCCACCTGCTGCGGCGCCAACATGCTGGCTTGATCAGGCGACAAAGCCGAAGTCTGTGTGGGGCTGAGCTGGGCCACTTGGGCGGCTGACAACTGGCTCAGCTGAGCTTTGGCCAAGGCTTGAATTTGCTCGGGGCTCCACACGCCCATGGTCAGCGCTGGCAAAGCCGAGGCATCGGTGATGGCCGCCATTTGCGCCGGGGTCAAGTGCGCGGCCACCACGGGGGTGAGTGCTGACAGCTGCTTGATGTTGAGGGTGTCTACGGCCAAGGCCTGGGCAGGAGAGTTGGCGTCCAGCATGCGGGCCATGGTGGTGCTGGGCACGCTGGCATTGGCCGAGCCCTTGAGCAGTGCCGCTTGCGCCGGTGGCGTGAGCGCAGCACTAGGTGCGCTGGCATCCATGCCAGCCACCAGAGCGTTGATGGCCGCACCCATGTCGCCATTTTTTTCTTCAGCCATGCCCGACAAGGCGGCCAAGAACATGCCCAGGGCATTGGCGGCCGGGTTGCGCTGACCGTTGGCCAAAAAAACCGGTTGCGCCTCGGCGCTGGTCAGGGGTTCATTGAGCGCAATCAACTGCCCCACCGCACTGTTGGCCGCTTGAATGCCAATAACCGCTGTGCTGCGTTCGAAACTGCCTGTGCCGTTCACTGGGTTGAACCCGGCCAAGCGGGCGGCAGCGGTGGTGGCTTCGTTCACGTTGAGCGTGATGACGGTGTTGAGGCTGCTCACCACCTCCACGGCCATCAGAAAAGCGTTGAGGTCTTTGAGGCCTTGAGTTCCTTCATCAAAAAAGTCGGGCTGTTGGGCGTTGGGTGCATCGGTCACCTTGGCCAAGATGGGGCCCATGTAATTGCCGATGTTGATGCTGAAGCGGCCATTGGCATCAATGGCGGCTGAGCCCAAGAGCTTGCCGTCCAAGTCATACAAAGACGCCACCAGATCGTGGCCTTTCACGACCGGGCCGGCCATGAATTGGCCCTTAACGATGGTGCCTGTGGGTTCAGCGGCATTGGTTGAGGCAGTGGTGCTGATTTGAACCACGCTGGCGGCCACGGCCCCAGTAAACGACAGGCCAGCAGAGATGCTGGTGCCCAACAACAAAGAGTTCACGCCCATGGGCGTCCAGAGCACCTGCGTGACCTCCAGGCTGGTAGCCGTTCCCAGTGTCCAGTCTGAACTCACAGACAGTGAGCTGCTTTCAGAGGAGCTGCCCTCGATCACGTACTCCGACTTGGCACTGCCAGGTACCTCGTCGAAGAAGTCCAGGATCTCTACGGTTTGCTCGCCTTCAAGCTGGATCACCAGCTTGCGCTTTTGTCGTTCGAGCTGAAGGGGGCGAACGATCTCACCCGTTTTGGCATCGATCAAACGGTAAAGCCGACCTGACTCGGCCAAGATGACATGAATTTTTTTACCAGCCTGGGCAGAAATTGTCAAAACGGTTTCGGGCTGCTGGGGCAACTGCAATTGCTCTTTGCTCGGGTTGCGCGTGCTTTTGGTCAAAACGAGGGACATGACTATTCCTAAGTGGCTGGTCCCAAGGCTGGGGCCTTGGGGGGTCTCAAAATGCATGGGTTCAAGTAAGAACGGTGGCTTGGCTCAGCGTTCCGCGGCAAGCGCAAATTGCCCACCTGCCTGGTTGACAGGCTGGCGAGCAAATGGGTTGCAGATGAGCAAGGTTAAAAATGTCAAATTGAATTCATTGATATAAACAATTTACCTACTAAGTTTACTTTTTAAAGTATTTTAAAAAGCATTAATTTACGAATTTATTTTTACAATTTATAATCATTTAATATAATAAATAGCTTGTAAAAGTGTATTTTTATAACTTTTTAACAAATAATTAATCGCAGCCAACAATAAATAAAAATTTCTTATTTTTATTTACAATAACGCTTTAACAATGGCCATGGAACATGTGTCTAGGGATGAAAAAATGTCCACGCGCAGACAGACACAAAGAGGGCTGTAAATCGTTAAAAAAGTGGGGCGGATAGAGCAAGAAAGCCACAGGACAGCGTGATGAGTTGCCGCTGCGCTGAACGCATGACAGCCGCACCGCACCTTCAGCACATCAGTACTGAGCAGGCAGGCGTGGCGGGGCCTGGCGCGCCAAAGCGGCCCAGGTCAAAGCAAGTCAGTGGTGATTCGGCCCCGTGGCGGGAAGTGCGGGGCCTTAAGCGGGCTTAAGTGGACTTAAGGCGCCGTGCTCCAGCGGCTCAGCAGGGGCTGCAGGCGCTGGCGGGTGGCCGTGTCCATGGACGAGACCGGGGTGATCAAGGCCTGAGACAAAGCTTGGTGGGCCGCCGAGGTGGGGGGTGTCTGCTGCAACTGCAAAACCACCTCGCGCACCAGGCCTTGGGCCTGAGCTGCGTTTTCCATGAGGTTGGCCATGGCCGTGTTGGCCGTCACAGCAGCTTCTTTCTCGCGCCAGCTGTCATGGTCGGTCACCAGGGCGAGCGTGGCGTAAGCTATTTCTGCTTCCAGGGCCAGGCGGGCCTCGGGCAGGTTGGTCATGCCTATGACGGTGGCGCCCCATTGGCGGTAAAGATGGCTTTCGGCCCGGGTCGAAAACTGCGGGCCGTCAATGCACACATAGGTGCCGCCCCGGTGTACGCGGCCACGGCCAAAGCCGTGGGTTTGACTCACCTGCCACACCAAGCCTTGCAAGGCGGTGCAAATGGGCTCGGCCATGGAGACGTGGGCCACCGCACCTTGGCCAAAAAAACTGCGCGGCCGGCCGCGCGTGTGGTCTATGAACTGGTCGGGCAGCACCAAATCAAGAGGGGCTGCGTGCTCCACCAAAGAGCCGACGGCCGAGACCGAGAGCAAGTAGCGCACGCCCAGGGATTTGAGCGCCCACATGTTGGCCAAAAAAGGAATTTCGCTGGGCAAAAGCTTGTGCCCGCGCGCATGGCGGGCCAAAAAAGCCACGGGTGCCGTGCCCAGTACCCCCACCACAATAGCATCTGAGGTGGGGCCATAAGGGGTGTCAATGTGCAGCTCTTGGGTCTGGCTCAAGCCCTCCATGGCGTACAGGCCACTGCCGCCCATGACGGCCACATGGACCTCGCCTTTGAAGGGGTGGGTTGACGGGTTCATGGCAGATGTGGCAGGTGCGGCAGGTGTTTCAGGCATGTATTTGATTATCTGGTGCAAGCCAGTCTCACAAGCTGGCAAGTCAGACCTGTAGCCCCTGTGAGCGTCACACCATGTGGCCTGTCGCACCGGCCCAGGTTGGCTGATCTGTCAGAGATGGCTGACACAAGTGCCACCCCTTGGCTGTTAAGGGCTGCGCTTGGCGGCAGCCATCTTGGCTTTCTAAGTGCACAGCGCTTTGAACCCTAGGAGCGGCCCATGAACTTTCCCGAACTGAAAAGCGCCATGCAGCGCGCCTGGCAAACGGCCCCTGAGGGCACCCTCGCTGGCTTGGCCCTGTTGGCTTACCTGTTGGTGGTAGGCCTGATGGGCATGGCTGCGGCACTCATTTCGTCTGAAATGCCTTTTCTCGAGCCCATCCCCTCATTCAAATAGGAGGACACCATGACCCCATTTCATCTGCTGCCCGGGCAAGACAAATGCCCAGACGGCCCATGCGAGCGTTCAACGCTTCACAGCGGCTCTCAGAAAAGCAGCCAGCCTCACCCCTGTTGTCAGTGAACTTGGCGCATCGGGTGGCAAGGCTTGATCGCCCAGCGCATCAAGGGCATTCCTTGCCGTGATGCATTGGTGGATGCCTTGGAGCGCGCACAGTTTGAAGTCCAATGCGAGATGGGTCAGACGGGCCTGGCCGGTTGGTGAAGCTTCCTTTGTCTTTTTACAAAGCCCCATGGCCTGCGACAATGTAGGGCACCTTCAGCCCGGCCATGACGTCTTTATCAGCTTTGCCCCCTGCCTCTGGCGCCGCACGTTCTAGCCAAATTCAGCCCGCCTACGCCCGCCTGTCGGTGGCGCCTATGATGGATTGGACAGACCGACATTGCCGCTACCTGCACCGGTTGCTGTCCCGCCATGCGCTGCTCTACACCGAGATGGTCACCACCGGCGCTTTGCTGCATGGCGATGTGGCCCGCCACCTGCGCTTCAACGCTGAAGAACACCCCCTGGCTTTGCAACTGGGCGGCAGTGAGTCCGCCGACTTGGCGCGTGCCGCCCGCCTGGGTCAAGACTGGGGCTATGACGAGATCAACCTCAACTGCGGCTGCCCCAGCGACCGGGTGCAGCGGGGCGCGTTTGGCGCTTGCCTGATGGCCGAGCCACAGACTGTGGCCGACGGCGTCAAGGCCATGCTCGATGCGGTGAGCCTGCCGGTCAGCATCAAGCACCGCATTGGCATTGACAAAACCGAAAGCTACGCCTTTGTGCGCGACTTTGTGGGCACCGTGGCCGACGCGGGCTGTCGCATATTTATCGTTCATGCGCGCAACGCCTGGCTGCAGGGCCTGTCGCCAAAAGAAAACCGCGAGGTGCCGCCGCTGCGCTACGCGCTGGTGCACAAGCTCAAGCAAGACTTTCCGCACCTGCTCATTGGCATCAATGGCGGCATCACCACATCGGCGCAGGTGGCCGAGCAGCTAGGGCACGTTGACAGCGTCATGCTGGGCCGCGAGGCTTACCACAACCCCTGGTGGCTGGCCTCCTGGGACGCTGAGTTTTTGGGTGGCGAACCCTGCCCGCTGACGCTCGATGAGGTCGAGCAGGCCATGGTGGCGTACATGGAGCGCGAGGCCGCGCTGCACGGCACGCCTTGGTCTGCGGTGGCCCGCCACATGCTGGGCTTGCGCCATGGACTGCCGGGCGCGCGGCGCTGGCGCCAGGTGTGGAGCGACCACCGACTCAAGGGCTTGCCCGCGCGTGAAGTGTTCGCCCAGGCCAGGCTGCACTGCACGCCATCTGCTCGCCCATGCGCTGAAGTGGCCGAGTTGCCCAGCGCTTGAGGCTCAAACCTGTTTTTTCTGCTTCGCTGGCAAGGCCACAGGTTGAGGGGGCACCAGAGGGGGCACTTTTGGCAAGCACAGCAAAGCGCCCAAGCATGCCGCCCCCAGCGCGGCTGTGAGCCACAGGGCTTGCGCGCCCCAAGACTGCAGGGCCAACCCAAACAAGAGCGGCGACAGCGCCTGCACAAAACGCGCAGGCAGCATTAACATGCCTTGGCGCAGGCCATACCCCTGCGGCCCAAAAAGCACCAGCGGCAGCGAGCCTTGGGCGATGGTCAGCACGCCATTGCCCGCGCCATGCATCAGCACAAACACCACACCTGCTGGTGCGCCCAGGGCCAAGAGCAAAAGCGCGGCCAGCGGGTGCATGGCAGCCGCCAGCCGCGCCGACAGCAAAGGGTTCACGTGTTTGAGCAGGCTGTATTCAGCCATTCGGGCCAGGACTTGGGCCGGGCCCATCAGGCTGCCCAGCCACACCGCCGTGGCCAGCGTCATGCCCTGGGCCTGCAGCAGCACGGGCAGGTGCGCCGCCATGGCGGTGCTGATGAACCAAGTCAGTGCAAAGGTGCTGGCCAGCAAAGCCGCTGCGCGCCTGTGGTGGTGGGCGTGCAGGGGGACAGAGTAAGGCGAAGAAGAGGGCGATGAAGAGAGCGCCTCTGCGCTATTGGCTTGAGCCTTGTCAGGCTGCACAGACCCTGAACGCAGCCAAAGGTGAATGGGCAGGTTCACGCCCACATGCAGCGCCGCCCACACCAGGCAGGCGCCGCGCCAGCCCAGCTCTTGCGTCAGCCAAGCGGTCAGTGGCCAGCCCACGGTGCTGGCCAGCCCACCCATCAGCGTGATGCCCGTGATGGCCCGCCGTGCGCCTGCCGGGTCGAACTTGACCAATGTGGCAAAGGCCGCCTCGTACAAGCCGCCGGCCATGGCCATGCCCAGCAGGCTCCATGCCAAGAACAACTGGCCCGCGCCTTGGGCCTGGGACAACAAGCCGAGGCCCGCTGCAAAGCACACGCTGGCCAGGCTCATCACGGGCCTGCCGCCCCAGCGGTCTATGGCCCAGCCCGCCACCGGCCCCATGAGGGCAGACACCACCAGTGCCCAAGAGAACGCTGCCAACACCCAGTGCGTGGCCAGACCCAACTCGAGCGCCATGGGCGCAGCCAGCATGGCCGGCAGGTAGTAACTGGAAGCCCAACCCAAGGTTTGGGTGGTGCCCAGGCCCAGCACCACGCGTTGGGCGTGGCTGGGTCGGGGCAGGGCAGGGCGCAACATGGCCGCTCATCCTAGCGTGCCAAGTTCACAGGGGATGTCACGGGATTTTCATGAAATTGACACGGACGCGAAACGCTGGCCACCAAGAATATTCCCATCGATTTGAGGAGACTTTCTTGACCCCACATCCCGCTCCCGCCTTTGCGCTCAACCCGGGCGCCCCCGTCTGCGCTGGCGGCGTTTTTCAAGAAGCTGCACACCGCCTGTTGCAGCGCACAGCCCATTTGTTGGTGTCCACGCCTGGAGGCTTGCGCTTTGAGCCCGGCTCGCGCCCCTGGTTGGTGGGCCTGCCTGCTGCGGCCCGGATCAGTGCGTCTGTCTCTCATCACACCATCTGCGCATGATGGAGGCACACACTCTCGCGGCGCCTGCCCTTGATGGCCGCATCAGCGCCTTGTGGGCCAAGCCTGGGCTTTTTGCTGCACAGCCTGAGTTGCAGGCTTTGCCCCCTGTGCCATGGGTCAGTGGCCAGGGATTGACGGTGGCCTGGGCCCGGCATTTGGACGAAGTGCGGCAAGCCCAGCGCTTGCGTTACCAAGTTTTCGCGCTGGAGATGGGTGCGCGCATTCCCCAGCGGCTGGCTGGCCATGATGTGGACTTGTTTGACGACTTTTGTGAGCATTTGCTGGTGCGCGATCAAACCACCCAGCAAGTCATTGGCACCTACCGTGTGCTGACGCCTGCGCAAGCTCTGCGTGTGGGGAGCACCTACAGCGACACCGAGTTTGACCTGACCCGCTTGCACGCACTGCGCCCGCGCATGGTGGAACTGGGCCGCAGCTGCGTGCACCCGGCGCACCGCCACGGTGGCGTGATCTTGGCGCTGTGGGGTGCGCTCACCCACTTTATGGAGCGCAACCAGCTCGACACCATGATTGGCTGCGCCAGCATGCCGCTGGGCAGTCAAGGGGTGGCGGGTGCCCATGAGGCGGCCAGCATTTGGCGCCAGCTCAAAGAAAAACACTTGGCTCCCATTGAGTTTCATGTGCGGCCTCGACTGCCTCTGCCACTGCGTCATCTGAACGACAGTGTGGCCGCCGAGCCGCCAGCGCTAGTCAAGGGTTATTTGCGTTTGGGCGCCAAAGTGCTGGGCGCGCCTGCCTGGGATGCAGACTTCAACGCCGCCGACTTGCCCATGATGCTGCGGCTGGCCGACATGGCGCCGCGTTACCGCAAGCATTTTGCTGGACAAATCTGAGGCTTTTTCGCTTTTGTCACAAAAGCTTCATCAAATTTACATAAAGTATAATTAAGTCAATTCCAACCCCGAGCCATGGCACAAACAAAACAAACCTTGCCAGCCGCTGCGCATGGTTCCGCACCCGATCTCAGCTCAGATGCAATTCCCGTCTTGCAGTTGCTAGACCGTGACAGCAGCTTGCTGGCTTTCAACGCCCGTGTGCTCGACATGGCCACCCGCGCCGACGTGCCTTTGCTCGAGCGCCTGCGTTATGTGTGCATCGTGTCGTCCAACCTTGACGAGTTTTTTGAGGTGCGCTTTGCCCCTCATTTGTCCGCCTTGCGCTTAGATGGCCATGCCGCGACCAAAACCCGGGCTGTGTCAGAGGCCGCGCACGAGTTGGTGGCCAAGCAGTACCAGATTTACAACGACATTTTGTTGCCGGAGTTTGCCAGGCAGGGGATTCATGTGCTGTCCCACGGCGAGCGCAATGAGGCCCAGCGCCGCTGGGTGAAAAGCTATTTCCTGCGCGACGTGCGGCCCTTGCTTGTGCCCGTGAGCCTGGACCCTTCGCACCCCTTTCCCATGGTGGCCAACAAATCGCTGAATTTCATTGTTCGCCTGTCCGGCGAAGATGCTTTTGGCCGCGACAACGAGATAGCCATTGTCAAAGTGCCCCGAGTCTTGCCACGCATCATTGAGCTGCCTGAGCGTCAGGCCAGTGGGCGCAGACTGTTTGTGAGCTTGTCCAGCGTGGTCAGGGCCCATTTGGCCGATCTCTTTCCAGGCCGGCAGGTGCTGGAGTTTTCGCAGTTCCGCGTGACCCGCCACACCGACTTGGAAGTGCAAGAGGGCGATGTGGACAACCTGCGCACGGCTTTGCGAGCTGGGCTGGAACTGCGTCAGTTCGGTCTGGCCGTGAGGCTGGAGGTGTCCGCAGGTTGCTCAGACCACCTTTGGGCGTTTTTGCTCAAACAGTTCGACTTGCCGCCCGAGTCTTTGTTCCGCGTGCATGGGCCGGTCAACTTGGTGCGTCTGACGCAACTGGTGGATTTGGTCGACGATCCTGCCATGCTGTGGCCGCCGTATGCTGCCAGCAGCGCGCACCAAGCCTTTGCGTCCATGTCGTTTTTTGACCGACTCAAGCAAGGCGACGTGTGCATTCACCAGCCATTTGAGAGCTTTGACACGGTGCTTGCCTTTTTGCGCCAAGCCGTGGCCGATCCTGCCGTGCTGGCCATACGCCAAACCATTTACCGCACAGGCGCCAACTCCGAGATGATGGACCTGCTGCGCGAAGCCGTGCGCCTAGGCAAAGAGGTCATGGTGGTGGTGGAGCTCAAGGCCCGCTTTGACGAAGAGGCCAACATCAACTGGGCTGAAATGCTCGAATCCATAGGCGCGCAGGTGGTTTATGGCGTGCTGGGTTTGAAAACCCACGCCAAGATGCTGCTGGTTACCCGCCGCGAAGGCCGAGTGCTCAAGCGTTATGCCCACTTGTCCACGGGCAACTACAACCCCCGCACCGCGCGCCTGTACACCGATGTGAGCTACCTCACGGCCAACCCCGCTTTGGTGCTGGACGTGGAGCACTTGTTTTATCACCTGGCCAGCCAAACCCGACTGCCCAAGCTCAAGCGCCTGCTGATGGCACCCTTTATGCTGCACCGCAGCATGATTGAGTTGATTGCCCAAGTGGGCGAGGCCGCCGCCGCTGGCAAACCCGCCCGGCTGGTGGCCAAAATGAATTCGCTGACCGACGAGGGCTTGATCCGCGCCCTGGTGACCGCCGGCCAGCAAGGCGCGCAAATCGATTTGATCGTGCGTGGCGCCTGCATGCTGCCTGCCGGCGTGACTGGCCTGACCGACAACATTCGGGTGCGCTCCATCATTGGCCGCTTTTTGGAACACTCGCGGGTGTTTTATTTCATGGCGGGCGAGCAAGAGAGCCTGTATTTGTCCAGTGCTGACTGGATGAACCGAAATATGTTCGGCCGAGTTGAGCTGGCTTGGCCTGTGGATGACCCCGTGCTGCGCCAGCGCTTGATTGACGAGTGTCTGCTGGCTTATTTGCATGATTCGCAAGACGCCTGGGAGCTCAAGGCAGATGGCAGCTACGCCAGACTCATAAGCACGCGCAGAGGCAAGCCCAGACCCGGCGCGCAAACTGCACTGATGGCGCGCTACAGCCGCACGAACAAGGAGTGAAGGCTGAGATGGACTTGATCTTGTGGCGCCATGCTGAAGCACAGGAGCTCAGCCCTGAGATTGAAGGAGCGGAGTTTGCTCGGCTGGATTTGACGCGCGCACTGACGGGGCGGGGCCAAAAGCACGCCGCACGGGTGGCCGCCTGGCTGGACCGGCAACTCACCGACACCGCGCGGATTTTGGTCAGCCCGGCGCTGCGCTGCGAACAAACCGCCTTGAACCTGGGTCGAAAGTTCAAAACCTGCGAACTACTTGGCCCAGATGGCACAGCGCAAGACCTGTTGGAACTGACCCAATGGCCGGACAGCAAAACCACAGTGGTAGTGGTCGGCCACCAGCCCACCCTGGGGCAGGTGGCGGCACATTTGCTGGGCTTGTCCAATTCAGACCTGTCCATTCGCAAAGGTGGCCTGTGGTGGTTGCGCCACCGCAGGCGTGAAGGCAGGCCCCAAACCCTGCTGCTGACGGTACAGACCCCGGACTTGCTTTGAGGTTTGGCTGAACCTGTGCTGGTCTGTCGGCGATTCGTGCCGATCAACAGGCATGACCTCAGGCAAAGATTCGCTTGCAGTCAAGCTCCTACAGGGGAAAAACCAAGTCTTGTCTTTGTAGGAGCCAGCCTGCTGGCGAATGGTGCCGGCAAACGTGCATCACCGCAGGCAAAGATTCGCTCGCAGGCTTGTCTCCTGCAGGGAGCGCGTGTTTTGTATTTGTAGGAGCCAGCCTGCTGGCGAATGGTGCCGACAAACGCGCATCACCGCAGGCAAAGATTCGCTTGCAGGCAAGCTCCTACAGGGGAAAAATCACTGCAGGCAAAGATTCGCTTGCAGGCAAGCTCCTACAGGGAAGAAGCCGGTTCTTGTATTTGTAGGAGCCAGCCTGCTGGCGATTCTAAGAAGGCAATGGGCATGCCTTCTGAAAAAATGTTGCGTTCAGGCCTTGGGGCGTCCTGTCTTGATGGCAGGCACGGCCGCCAAGCTCAAGAGCAAGCTTGTGTCGTTCATTGCCTCAAGCGCTTTGAGGCCGGCACGCAACAGCTCGCTTTTCTTAGGCGCTTGCCCCAGCTTGGCCGCGCGTTGCTTGAGCGCTTCGAGCACCTCGTACTCTGCCTTGGGGATGGTGAAGCTGTCTCGAACAAGCTTGGGCTTTTTGGTTTTTTCAATGGCCTTTTCACTTGTTTTAAGGACTGCTTTCTCAGCGGTTTTCTGAGTTTTAACAGTCTTCACTTTGGGGGTGGAAGCCGGCTTGGTTTCTGTGACTGTTGCTTTGTTGGCGGGTGCTTTGGTGCGGGCTTTGCTGACCTTCTTCGCAGGTGTTTTAGCAACCGGTTTAGCAACTGGTTTAGCAGCCGTTTTAGCGGGTGTTTTAGCAGCCGTTTTGGCAGGCTTGACCGCCGCTGTTTTGACTGCAGGTTTGGCTTGCGCTTTGTTGGACTTAGGGCTTGCGGCCTGTTCTGATGCAGAACTAGGCGTTGGGTTGAGCTCGGTCGCTGAATCTATGGATATGGCGACTGAATCGGGCATGGTGGGGGCGGTGGTGGTGCTCACAGGATCTCCTTTACAAATGGTGTAAACAGTTTATACCGTTATGGATCCATGTTGAAAATATTTGTGAGTTGCAAAAAATATTCAGCGATTGAGTTCACCCGCTTAAAGCAAGCTCATACCCCTCAAATCCGCCATGGCGCGAGCAAGGCGCCATGCCTTAGCCCTCCAGCACACTCAAAGGGAAATCAGTTTTTTGCCAAGCCAAGGCCTCTTCGCGCAGGAGGTGGGCCGACTGAGGGTAACGCTCAACCCAGCCAGTGGGCAAGCTCAGGGTGAGGGCAGGCTTGTCGCTGAGCACCAGTCCGGTCAGGTTGGGTTCGCGGCGAGCATGGGCCAAGATGAGTGCCAATCTCAGGGCCAGCAATTGCCGGGCAAAGACTTCGTTGTCTAGGTGGAGCTCAATTTTGCGCAGCTTGCCGCGCTGGCCCAGCACCAAAAGGCTCAGGCGCTGCAGCTCTTCCAGGGCAAAGCCAGGCGCATCCACATGCTCAAGAATGTAGGCGCCGTGTTTATGCTGGTCTTGGTGCGAAATGTGGGAGCCAATTTCATGCACGCGAGCTGCCCAATCGAGCTTGCGCTGCAAGCGTGGCAGGTCTTCGTTCGACGGCGGAGTCATGGCCAACAGCCGCTGGGCAATGCGGCTGACCCGGCCAGCTTGCGCCACATCCACGCCAAATCGGTGGGTCAAACGCTCAATGGTGCGGCCGCGCAAATCGGTGGCGCCGTGCTCACGGTCAAGCAGGTCGTACAGCACCCCGTGGCGCAGCGCTCCTTGGGCCACGTGCAGGGTCTTGATGTCCAGCAAGTTAAATATCGCTCGCAGCACGCTCACCCCGCCGCCCACCACGGCTCGCCTATCGTCTCTGAGTCCTTCAATTTTGAGGCGGTCCATACTTTGGGCTTTAAGCAGACGCTCTAGCAACCAGTCCAGGCTTTGCAAGCTGATTTGCCCGGCCGGCCAGCCAGCAGCGTCGAGCACATCGCTGACGGCGCCCACCGTTCCGGAGGAGCCGTAGGCGGTGTCCCAATGGCTGGGGCCAAAGGCTTCAAAAGCTTCTTCAAGGACAGCTTGAGCCGCAATTTCGGCAGCTTTAAAATTCGCGGCCGTGAACAAGCCTTGCGGAAAAAACTGCATAGACCAAGTGACACTGCCCACCTGCCAAGACTCCATGGTGTGGGCTTGCAGGCCCTGACCCAGCACCATTTCTGTAGATCGACCGCCAATGTCAATCACCAGCCGCCTTTCAGGCGTTTGCGGGAGCATGCGGGCCACGCCTTGGTAAATCAGCCGGGCCTCTTCGCGGCCAGGGATCACGTCAATTTGAAAGCCCAGAATTTTGGTGGCGCGCTTGAGAAAGACGTCTCGGTTGCGAGCCTCGCGCAGGGTTTGCGTGGCCACGGCGCGCACCTGGGTCTTGTCAAAGCCGGCCAGCCGCTCGCCAAATCGGGCCAAGCATTCCCAGCCGCGCTCCATGGCTTGCTCGTTCAAGTGGCCGTTGGCGTCCAGGCTGGCCCCTTGCCGCACCGTTTCTTTGATGTATTCCGTGCGCTGAATCAGGCCGTGGTCGAGCCGGCCGATTTCAAGGCGAAAGCTGTTCGAGCCCAGGTCAACTGCGGCAAGATGGGTCCCGTTTTGCATGAAGCTGGCGCAGCGTGGCGCTCTGTAAGTGGTGTGAACAACTTCAAATTGTGCTTTAGCTTGAGGCCTTTTTCAGACGCGGACAAGGAAAATGACAGATTTGAGACAGTCAATACTGGCGTCACACAACTGTCACATTGCGTCTTTACAGTCCGAACAAGTTTGTTTTTTCAACCCCTGAGGACCTTCATGATTTCTACCCGCAACTTCCTGAAAACCGTGGCCGCCGGCGTTTTATCCAGCCTGGCCATGGGTTCTGCCGTGGCCGCCGACATCACCGGCGCTGGCGCTACTTTCCCTTTCCCCATCTATGCCAAGTGGGCCGAAGCCTACAAAAAAGAAACCGGAACCGGCCTGAACTACCAGTCGATTGGCTCTTCTGGCGGTATTCGTCAGATTCGCGCCAAGACCGTGGCCTTTGGTGCGACTGACGCGCCTTTGTCCGGTGCCGACCTCGACAAAGACGGCATGGTTCAATTTCCGGCCATCATTGGCGGCACTGTGCCCGTATTCAACCTGGACGGTTTTGGCAAAGGTGAGCTGCGCGTGACCGGCCCTGTGCTGGCCGAGATGTTCATGGGCAAAATCAGCAAGTGGAACGATGCAAAGCTGGTGGCTCTGAATCCTGGCAAAAAACTGCCTGACACCACCATCACCGTGGTGCACCGCGCTGACGGTTCGGGCACCACCTTCAACTGGACCGACTACCTGGCCACCGTCAGCAAAGAGTGGCTGGACACCGTGGGCCGTGGCGCTGCAGTCAAGTGGCCTGCGCCCACCTCCGTGGGTGGCAAGGGCAATGAAGGCGTGGCCGCCAACGTGGCGCGCACCAAGGGCTCTTTGGGTTATGTGGAATACGCCTACGCCAAGAAAAACAACATCTCGGTGATGGCCCTGCAAAACAAAAACGGCACCTTCGTGATGCCTGACGACGCGACCTTCGCGGCCGCCGCAGCCGGTGCCGACTGGTTCAGCGTGCCCGGCATGGCTTTGTCTATCGTGGACCAGCCTGGCGCAAACTCCTATCCAGTGACGACCGCCTCCTTCATTTTGATGTACAAAACCCCTGCAGACAAAGCCCAATCGGCTGAAGTGCTGAAGTTCTTTGACTGGGCTTTCAAGAACGGCAAGCAAATGGCTTTGGAGTTGGAGTATGTGCCCCTGCCCGATTCGCTGACCAAGCAAATCCGCGAGCGTGTGTGGAACCAAGTCAACGTCAAGTAAAAGTGATGCGGGTTAATTTAATTTGACCCATGTGCACCGGCATTCTGAGAAGGTGCCGGTGCATTGATTTTTTCACGCTAACTTTTTTACTTTTATTACCATGCCAGCCGCACAGACCATGACAAGTACAACAAGAGACTCATCAGCAGTTGAACGTGCATCCGCCAACATGGCTGCGGTGGCAAAGCGGCAGCGGATTCAGGACGTGGTGTTCCACCGCTTAACCCAGTCGTTCTCGCTGCTGGTGTTGATTGCCCTGGTGGGAATTATTGTTTCGCTCTTTTATAACGCTTGGCCTACGTTTGCCAAGTTTGGTGCGCATTTCTTGTGGTACGTCGAGTGGGACATCATCAACGCAGAGTTTGGTGCCGCCATCTCCATTGTTGGCACGGTGCTCAGCGCCGGTTTGGCCATGCTGATTGCCGTTCCTTTGGCATTCGGCATTGCGGTGTTTTTGACCGAAACCTGCCCCGTGTGGTTGCGTCGCCCCCTGGGCACAGCGGTTGAGTTGCTGGCGGCGGTGCCGTCCATTATTTACGGCATGTTCGGTTTGTTTGTGTTTGCACCTGTGTATGCCGATTACCTTCAAGTGCCCTTGCAGTCTGTTTTAGGCGGTATGCCCTTGGTGGGCTGGCTGTTTGGCGGCGCGACCAACGGTCTGGGCATTTTGGCCGCAGGCATTATTTTGGCATTCATGGTCTTGCCGTTTGTGGCGGCCGTGATGCGCGATGTGTTTGAAGTCACACCCCCCATCTTGCGCGAATCGGCCTATGGTTTGGGCTGCACCACGTGGGAGGTGGTCAGCAAAGTGGTGTTGCCTTACACCCAAAAGGGTGTGATTGGCGGCGTGATGTTGGGCTTGGGACGCGCCCTGGGTGAGACCATGGCGGTGACTTTTGTGATTGGCAATGCCAACCGCATGCCTACGTCTTTGTTCTCGCCCGGCACCTCGATTGCTTCGGTGCTGGCCAATGAGTTTGGCGAGGCCGAGGGCCTGCACTTCAACACCTTGTTTGCCTTGGGCTTTTTGCTTTTTTGCATTACTTTTGTGGTGCTGGCCATGGCCAAGTGGTTGATCATTCGCACTGAAAAAGCCAAAGGCAATTGATCTTTGGGCGCGTTTTACACACCTTGCTGATCAAACACAACTCAATGACACCATGACCACAGCTTCTTCTTCCTTGTATCAACGCCGCAAGCGCGCCAATTGGATTGGTTTGACGCTGTCCATGTTCGCCATGACCCTGGGCTTGATTGCCTTGCTCTGGATTTTGTTTGTGCTGTTCTCCAATGGACTGGCGGCACTCGAGCTGAGCCTTTTTACCAACGACACGCCGGCCCCTGGCTCTGAAGGCGGTGGTTTGCGCAATGCCATTGTGGGCAGTTTGATGATTGTGGGCTTGGCCGTGTTGGTGTCTACGCCTGTTGGCATTTTGGCGGGCATTTACCTGACTGAATTTGGGGATACCAGCAAAACTGCAGAGTTCACTCGCTTTGTGACGGACATCATGCTGTCGGCCCCCTCCATTGTGTTGGGTTTGTTTGTCTACGCCATTGCGGTGGCCACGGTGGGCAACTTTTCAGGCTATGCGGGCAGCCTGGCTTTGTCTTTGATTGCCATTCCTGTGGTGATGCGCACCACTGAAAACATGCTCCGCCTGGTGCCTGGCAGCTTGCGTGAAGCGGCTTTTGCCCTGGGTGCGCCGCGCTGGAAGGTGTCCACCATGGTCACCCTTCGTGCGGCCAAGAGCGGTGTGATCACTGGTTTGTTGCTGGCCTTGGCACGCATCAGTGGTGAAACTGCGCCTTTGCTGTTCACGGCCTTGAACAACCAGTTTTTCAGCACCAACATGGGCGCCCCCATGGCCAACTTGCCGGTGGTGATCTTCCAGTTTGCCATGAGCCCCTATGAGAATTGGATTCAGTTGGCTTGGGGTGGCGCATTGCTGATCACCTTGACCGTGCTGCTCCTGAACATCATGGCCCGCGTGTTTTTCCGCGAAAAAGTCAAAGCCTGATAACCAACTAGATTTGAATATGCCTAATTCATCCCCACTCCCCGAAAAAAACGCGATTGAAATTCGCAATCTGACTTTCTTTTACGGCACGTTCAAAGGCCTTGAAGGCGTCAATTTGGATATTGCTGAAAATAAAGTCACTGCTTTTATTGGCCCATCAGGTTGCGGCAAATCAACTTTGCTGCGCACCTTGAACCGCATGTACAGCCTGTACCCCGGCCAGCGTGCAGAGGGTGAAATTAATCTGTACGGCAAAAACATCCTTGATAAAAATCAAGATTTGAATTTGCTGCGTGCCCAAGTCGGCATGGTCTTTCAAAAGCCCACACCGTTTCCCATGTCGATTTACGACAACATTGCCTTTGGCATTCGCTTGTATGAAAACCTGAGCACGACCGACATGGACGAGCGGGTGGAGTGGGCCTTGACCAAGGCAGCCATTTGGGGCGAGGTCAAGGACAAACTCGGCCAAAATGGATTGTCTCTTTCGGGTGGGCAGCAGCAACGCCTGTGCATTGCCCGCAGCGTGGCGGTCAAGCCTTCAGTGTTGTTGCTTGACGAGCCTACTTCTGCACTGGACCCTATCTCCACTGGCAAGGTGGAAGAGTTGGTGCATGAGCTGAAAAAAGACTACTCCATTGCCATCGTCACGCACAACATGCAGCAAGCGGCGCGTTGCAGCGATTTCACCGCATACATGTACTTGGGTAAGTTGGTGGAATTCGGTGCGACCGAGCAAATCTTTTTCAAACCACAGCGCACTGAAACCGAGGACTACATCACTGGCCGGTTTGGTTGAGTACAGCTTAGTTTGCAATTTGCGTTCTCGGCTTTGATGCCTCTTGCTCTCTGCCATTATTTTGTGGCAACTTAGGAAATGACATGAGTGATAAACATATATCCAGCCAGTTCGATGTCGAACTTAACTCTATTTCCACGCATGTGCTTGAAATGGGCGGATTGGTCGAGTCCCAACTGCACCAAGCCATTTACGCGCTGGTGCACATGAGCACTGAGACAGCCGACCAAGTGCTGGACAACGAGCGCCGCATCAACGAGATGGAACTGTCGATTGACCAAGAAATCATCTCGACCATTGGCCGCCGCCAGCCCACGGCCCGTGACCTTCGCTTTTTGATGGCGATTTCGCGCACCACGCAAAACCTGGAGCGCGCCGGTGACGAGGTGGCCCGCATTGCGCGCATGGTCAAGTCCATCATTCAAAGCGGCTCGCCCCGCAATTTGCCCACCTCAGAGCTGCGCTTGGCAGCAGATTTGGCCTCGACCATGCTGCGCAAAACGCTGGACTCTTTTGCCCGCTTGGACACCACCATGGCGGTGGACATCATCAAGCACGACTACCAAATTGACGACGAGTACAACGGATTTTTGCGCAAGCTCATCACCTACATGATGGAAGACCCCCGCACCATCTCGCCCAGCCTGGACCTGCTGTTTTTGGCCAAATCGATTGAGCGGGTGGGTGACCATGCCAAGAACATTGCCGAGCAAATCATTTTTGTGGTCAAGGGTGAGGACGTTCGCCACTCGCCTATGGACAAGTTGGAGTCGGTGGTCCGATGACTTCATTGCGTGTATTGGTGGTCGAAGACGAGCCCTCGATTGCCGAGTTGATTGCGGTGAACCTTCGCCACAACGGCTTTAGCCCCACCATCGCCTTTGACGGCATGGCCGCTCAGCGCGAAATTGACACCGCCCTGCCTGACGTCATCTTGCTGGACTGGATGCTGCCTGGCCAAAGTGGTACGGCCTTGGCCAGAAAATGGCGTGCAAACGCGCTGACGCAAGCCATACCCATTTTGATGCTGACCGCTCGCAGCGATGAAAGCGACATGGTGCAAGGCCTTGATGCTGGCGCCGACGACTACATTCTCAAACCCTTCTCCACCCAGGAGTTGATGGCGCGCATACGCGCGGTGATGCGCAGGCGCTTTCCGGAGGCGCCCAGCGATTCGGTCAAGGTGGGTGAGCTCACGCTGGACGCCAGCACGCACAGGGTGTCATTTCAAGGGACTGAGCTTCGTTTAGGTCCTACGGAGTTCAAGCTCTTGCAGCATTTCATGCGCAACCCTGAACGGGTACACAGCCGGGCCAGCTTGCTTGATAAGGTTTGGGGCGAACAGGTCTACATTGAAGAGCGCACGGTGGACGTGCATGTCAAGCGGCTGCGCGAGTCTTTGGGAGCCGCTGGCGCCATGGTGGAAACCGTGCGCGGTGCAGGTTACCGTTTTTCTGCCGCCGCGCTGGCTTAAGTCACATCTTTGCCACCTACACTGGCAGCCGTGTTTGAGCTGACCGCGCCATGATCTCCCGCTTCTTTGGGTTTGCCCTGTATTTGTTCATTGGCAGCTTGGTCGGCCAAGTCGTGTTTGGGGCCAACGGCCTTTGGCCTGGCGCCGTGCTGGGCGCAGTGCTTTGGATGTTGGGCGACTTGGTGGGACTGTCGCGCTCCATGCGCTGGCTGCAAGCGCAGCAGCAGTCAGCCACACCGGGCCGCGACGTAAGCCAGCCGCAACCCACGTCGGGCGTGTGGGCCGTTTTGACAGATCGCATGCAGCGCATGCTGCGCAAACTCCACAACACCCAACTCACCAGCAAAGCACGTTTGGATGACTTTTTGCTGGCCTTGCAGGCGTCTCCCAATGGCGTGGTGCTGCTAGATGCTCAAGGGCGCATAGAGTGGTGCAACCAAACCGCACATGTGCATTTCGGCCTGGACCCTGTGGGCGACGTGCAGCAGTACGTCACCAACCTGATTCGCGAGCCTGCCTTTATGCGTTACTTGGCTGCAGGTGATTTTTCAAGCTCGGTTTTGTTGCAGGGTCGGCCCCGCCTATCGGGCCAACCACTGAATTTGTCTACCCAGTTGCATGCGTATGGAGAAGGACGGCGCTTGCTGCTCTCCAGCGACGTCACCGCCTTGCAGCAGGCCGAGGCCATGCGGCGCGACTTTGTGGCCAATGTGTCTCACGAAATTCGCACGCCGTTGACTGTGGTGTCTGGTTTTGTGGAAACCATGCAAAACCTGCCCTTGACGGACGCTGAGCGCCATCACTACCTGTCGCTCATGGCCCAGCAAGCCAGCCGCATGCAGACTTTGGTGATCGATTTACTGACTCTTTCTCGCTTGGAAGCCAGCCCTTTGCCCAGGCAGCAAACCTGGGTGGATGTCGATGCCTTGATGCGGCAGTGTGAGGAAGATGCCAATGCCTTGTCGAGTTTGCTGTCATCTTCCAAGCACCACCTGAGCTTCACCCGCAGTGGCCAGGCGTGTGAATTGGCCGGTGAGCACACCGAATTGTTCAGCGCTTTTGCCAATTTGGTCACCAATGGCTTGCGCTACACCCCTGCGCCTGGCACGGTGGCAGTGACGTGGCAGCTCTTGTCTGATGGTCGGGCTGAATGGGCCGTGCAAGACAACGGCCCAGGGATTGAGCCAGAGCACTTGCCGCGCCTGACCGAACGCTTTTACAGAATTGACCGCAGCCGCTCCCGTGAAACCGGCGGCACGGGCCTGGGCTTGGCCATCGTCAAGCACGTGGTGCAACGCCATGGCGGCGAGTTGCAAATTCAAAGCAAGCTCGGCGAAGGATCGCGCTTTGCGCTGGTGTTTCCGGCTTCGCGGGTGAGGCTGGTCATGGCAGCAGATTCAGTGTCAGATCAAGCGGTGCATTAAGCGTTTTTGTAGCGCAGTTTGAATTTGCAGGAGCTGGCCTGCCACCAATTATTCGCCTGTGGTGGTGCCTGTGGACTGCCACGATTCGCCAGCAGGCTGGCTCCTACAAACCCCAAAAACCACCCTGCTAGAGGCGATGTGCGTTCACCGGCACAAACTCCCTTGCAGGCGCTGGCATGCCACCAATTATTCGCCTGAGGTAGTGCCTGTGGACTGCCACGATTCGCCAGCAGGCTGGCTCCTACAAAAACAAGAGCTCGTCTTTTCCCCTGTAGGAGCTTGCCTGCAAGCGATGCGTGCCGGGCAACGGGCATCACTTCAGGCGACGATTCGCCAGCAGGCTGGCTCCTACAAACCCCAAACACC
>CAMCUN010000066.1 GCA_945878995.1 Polaromonas sp. YR568
CTCTGGCCCGCAGCGGCGGGCAAAGCCATGCCCGCCGCCTGCAAGTCCACCAAGGCCAACACCCCGCGCTGGGCTTGCTCAGCGCTCACCGCCAAGGGCGTGACCTGCTGGCCATCGGGCGAGACTTGGCCGACATGCTGTAGGCCGTCGAAGGAGAAAGTGGCGAATCGCAATGGAGGTCCTCTGGAGTTGATTTGTGGCAGGGCAGACTGATGAATGCAGTCAATCTGTGGGCTGGATTTTGCCTAATTATGCAAAGCCCAGTGGTCGGCTGAGGTGGACCGCGACCTCCAACGACAAAAGCCACGCCTGACATCTGTCAATGTTCCCTTGTGATTTTTTCAGGAGCCAGCCTGCTGGCGATTTTGGCGTGGGGCAGGGCCTGTGTTGCGGCACGATTCGCCGGCAGGCCAGCTCCTACAAGGGGAGAGCCATCTTGCATTTGTAGGAGCCAGCCTGCTGGCGAATCGTGCCAATGAACGTGCATCACCGCAGGCGAACATTCGCTGGCAGGCCAGCTCCTACAGAACACAAGCCAGGCCCCGCCGAGGCGTTGGGGCTTGTCTTTGTAGGAGCCAGCCTGCTGGCGAACCGTGCCAATGAACGTGCATCACCGCAGGCGAACATTCGCCGGCAGGCTTGTCTCCTACAAGGGAAAAGCCATCTTGCCTTTGTAGGAGCCAGCCTGCTGGCGAATCTTGCCAATGAACGTTCATCACCGCAGGCGAACATTCGCCGGTAGGCCAGCTCCTACAAGGGAAAAGCCATCTTGTCTTTGTAGGAGCCAGCCTGCTGGCGAATCGTGACAGTGAATGTGCATCACCGCAGGCGAACATTCGCTGGCAGGCCAGCTCCTACAGGGGACACGATGTCTTGTATTTTTAGGAGCCAGCCTGCTGGCGATGGGTGGCGGTAAACGTGCATCGCCTCAAACCTAGAACCTCAGGGCGAGGCCTTGACCAGATCCGTCACCACATAGCGCCCGGTCTCTTGCACCGCCGTAAAGCGCACCTTGTCGCCCACGCCGGCTTTGGCCAGCAGGGCCGGTTCTTTGACTTGGAAGACCATGGTCATGGGCGGCATGTCCAGGTTTTTGATCTCGCCGTGGCGCAGGGTGATTTTTTGGCCTTCGCGGTCCACGCGTCGGATTTCGCCTTCGGCCCAGACTGGGGCTGCGCTGGTGGCAGCCGCAGCTGGGGCTTGGTCCGAGGCGGGGGTTTGGGCGAGCACGGGCAGGGCCATGAGCAGGCTGGCGACCATGAGCAGGCGGACTTGCAGGCGCTGGAAGGTGTGAGAAGTCATGTTGGAGCTCAGTGTTTGTGGGTGGAGTGTGCGCTGGCTTGAGCGGGCGCGCTGGTGGACGTCGAGGCGACGGTAGGCGCGCTGTTGGCAGGCACAGCAGCGCTAGGCTTGCCTGCCGCCGTCACCACAATCTTGCCGACCATGCCGGCTTCAAAGTGCCCGGCAATCAGGCAGGCGAATTCAAATTCGCCGGGGCGGTTGAAGGTCCAGATGATCTCGCCTCGCTTGCCGGGGTCCACATGGGCCATGTAGGGCTCGTCGTGTTCCATGTTGGGGAATTTTTTCATCATCTCGGCATGGGCCTTGAGCTCATCAGCGCTGCCTATGACCAACTCATGCAAGACCTTGCCGGTGTTGACCACCACCAAGCGAACAGTCTCGCCCTGGCGCACTTGAATGCGGTTGGGCGAAAAGCGCATGTCGTCGCTCATGCGCAGCTCAATGCTGCGCTTGGCTTGCTTGGCGTCGCCGGCAATGCCCCAAGGCTTTTGTTCTTTCACCACGGCGGCTTTGGGTTTGTTGTGCTCGGCAGTGCCGTGGCCCCAGGCGGGGGAAGCCAACAATGCGGTGATGGCCAGGCCTGAAAATATGGAAAGTGGTTTCATGGTGGGGTGGTGAGTTGTGACGGTTCAATGGCCAGAGTGTCCGCTGGGCTTGCGGGCGCGCACTTCGGTGTCTGTGGTGGGGCGCTGGGCGCGTGGCATGGACTGGCCTGCCTCGGCCTTAAAACGTGCGGGGTCGGCCAGCGGGCCGGTGTATTCGTGCGCCACCGTGCCCGGTGGGTGTTTGTACCAGCCGGGGTCTTTGTAGTTGCCGGGCGCTTGGTCGCGCCGCACCTTGAGCACGCTGAACATGCCGCCCATTTCCACCGAGCCAAAAGGGCCTTGCCCGGTCATCATGGGCAGGGTGTTGTCGGGGATGGGCATGTCCATTTCGGCCATGTCGGCCATGCCGCGCTCGCCCATGACCATGTAGTCGGGAATCAGCGACTTGATGCGGGGCGCCAAGCCCCTGTGGTCCACACCTATGAGGGTGGGCACGTTGTGGCCCATGGCGTTCATGGTGTGGTGGCTCTTGTGGCAATGAAAGGCCCAGTCGCCTTCTTCGTCTGCCACAAACTCCATTTGCCGCATTTGGCCCACGGCCACGTCCACGGTCACCTCGGGCCAGCGGGCGGTGAGGGGCACGGGGCCGCCGTCGGTGCCGGTGACGCTGAACTCGTGGCCATGGATATGAATGGGGTGGTTGGTCATGGTCAGGTTGCCCACCCGCAGGCGCACCTTGTCGCCCAAGCGCACGGGCAGCGCATCAATGCCCGGGAAGATGCGGCTGTTCCAGCCCCACAGGTTGAAGTCCAGCATGGTCATGATTTTGGGCGTGGCGCTGCCGGGGTCAATGTCAAAGGCGTTGAGCAGAAAACAAAAATCGCGCTGCACCTCGTCAATCAAGGGGTGCTTGGCCTGGGGGTGGGTGACCCACAGGCCCATCATGCCCATGGCCATTTGGGTCATTTCGTCTGCATGCGGGTGGTACATAAAGGTGCCGGGCCGGCGCGCCACAAACTCGTACACAAAGGTTTTGCCCGGGCTGATGCCGGGCTGGTTCAGGCCGGTCACGCCGTCCATGCCGTTGGGCAGGCGCTGGCCGTGCCAGTGGATGCTGGTGTGCTCGGGCAGCTTGTTGGTGACAAAAATGCGCACCCGGTCACCCTCGACCACCTCGATGGTGGGGCCGGGGCTTTGGCCGTTGTAGCCCCACAGGTGGGCCTTGAAGCCGGGCGCCATTTCACGCACCACGGGCTCGGCCACCAAATGAAACTCTTTGACGCCCTGGTTCATGCGCCAGGGCAAGGTCCAGCCGTTGAGCGTAACCACCGGGTTGTAGGGCCGGCCCGTGGTTGGCAGCAGCGGGGCTTGGGTGCTGGCCTGGGTTTGCATGACAGGCTCGGGCAGGGCGGCCAGGGCCGCACGGCCCACGCTGGCGGCGGCCACGGCACCGGCGGCCAGGCCGGCGTGCTTGAAAAAATTGCGGCGGGAGTTCATGGTATCAATGTCCAGCAGGGGAGGGGGCGGTTGAAGAGGCGGCGGGGCCAGCCAGCGCCATGCCCACCGGTTGGCCCATGAGGCTGGCTTGCAGGGCGGCGTCGGCCAGCCAAAACTGCTGTTCGGCTTGCAGCGCGCTCATGACCGTGCCTACTTGGTCGCGCGCATCGGCCAGGAGTTCGAACACGCCAATGAGCATGGCGTTGTAGCGCAGCAGGTTTTCGTCGGCCATGGTTTTGCGCAGCGGGATCACCTCCTCGCGGTAGTGGCGGGCGATGTCGTGCGCCGTGCGGTAGGCCGAGTAGCTCTCGCGCAGGTGGGAGCCAGCAGCGCGCGAGATGGCTTCAAGTTGGCGGGCGGCGGCCAAGGTGCTGTCGCCCATGCCTTGTCGCTGCAGGCTGCCGCTGTCAAACAAAGGCAGGCGCAGGCTGAGCTCGGTGCCTCGGCTGGTGGCGCGGTGGTCGGCATCAAAAGTCGTGTTGCGGATCAGGCCCAGCTCAATGTCTATCAGGCTGGTGATACCGGTCAAACCCTGGGCCTGGGCGGCGGCATTGAACTGGGCGCGGGCCAGCTGCACGTCCAGCCGCTGGCCGCTGGCTTGGCGGGCCACGGCCTCTGGGCTTTGCGCTTGCGCGGGCAGATTGGGCAGGCGCTCGGGCAGGGTCATGGCCAGGGCCTGCGCATCGTTCAGGCCCAGCAAGCGCGTCAAGACCTCGCGGGCGGCCAGGGCCTGGTGGCGGGCGCTGGCGGCGTTGGTGGCGGCGTCGGCGTAAAAAGCCTGCTGGCGCGCGCGCGTGAGCCGGTTGAAGTTGCCCACCTGCTGCATGCGGCGGGCGAGTTCGGCGCTGACCTCAGCGCTGTCCAGCACCTGGTCGGCGTAAAGGCTGAGTTGGCGGGCCGCCACCGCACGCACCCAGGCTTGGCGGATTTGCGTGACCTGTTCAAGCACCTCGGCCGAGAGCTTGAGCTGCTGCTGCGCGAGTTTTTGTTCCGCCACGCGCTGGCGGGCGGGCAAGGTGAGCAGGTCCAGCAGGCCAAAAGACAGGCTGCGGCCGATTTCCAGCTCTTGGCCCGTGCGCAGGCGCTCCAAGCTGAGCACAGGGTTGCTGATGCGGCCTGCCTGCGCAGTGGCGGAGCCCTCGGCCCCGTGCCTGGCCAAGAGCGCTTGCAGGGCGGGGCTTTCCAGCAGCGCCAAACGCACGGCCGCGTCTTGCGACAGGGGCTGGCCCAGCAGTCGCGCGGCGGCTTGGGCGCGCTGGGCTTGCTGCGCTTCGGTACGTGCCAGGGCCAACTCGCCTTGGGTGAAGGCGGTCAAGGCTTGGTTGCTGCGGGCGATGCTGGGCTCAAGCTCAAAGCTGGCACAGCCAGCCAGCCAGGCTGTACTGCTCATGAGGGCGACCAAGGCGATGCGGCTGCGTGGGACGGTGAGCGGCTTCATGGCGTGCTCTTGGGGGTGTGGTGGCCAAGGTGGCCACTTTGGGCCGCTGTGGCCGACGGGGGGGCAGCTGCTTCAGGCGTGGCTTTTTGAGCTGCAGTGCCCGCTGCCTTTTCCTTGGAATAGGCTTTCCAGCCGCCAATGCGGCCCACGGTGTCGTTGGCCTCGCGCCAGGGCAGCACAGGCGGGTCTTCAAAACGCTTGTAGCGGCTGAGCACCGAGTCGTGTGACAGCACAATGGCAGCGGGCGCTGCGGGTGCGTCTTGAGCGCTGACCGACAGGGCGGCCACCAGCAGCGCCAAGGCTGTGGCCCAGGGCAGCAGGAAGAACGTACGTTGGGTGGTCATGGGCTGAATGATGTTTTAAAAGATCTTTATTGTGGAAATCCACGCCTGTCAGCACGGTGTCTGCCACATTACATTTTTGTCATGTGCATCCCCTGCTCGGGCTGGGGCACACTGTCGCTTTTGCCCTTGCCCACCCTGGACGCCCTTGAACATTCTGATCGTTGAAGACGAGCCCAAAACGGGCGACTACCTCCAGCAAGGTCTGCGCGAGGCTGGCTGGCTGGTGGACCTGGCCACCAACGGCCACGACGGCCTGCACCAGGCCCTCACGGGCGACTACCAGCTGCTGATCTTGGACGTGATGCTCCCAGGCCTGGACGGCTGGCAGCTGCTGGCCGCCTTGCGCCATGCCGGGGTGCTCACGCCGGTGCTGTTTTTGTCGGCACGCGACCAGGTGGAAGACCGTGTGCGCGGCTTGGAGTTGGGCGCCGACGACTACTTGGTCAAGCCTTTTTCCTTTGCCGAGCTGCTGGCCCGGGTGCGCACCATCTTGCGGCGAGGCCGACCCCTGCCCGAGTCCAGCAGTTTGGCGGTGGCCGACCTGGCGCTGGACCTGCTGCGCCGCCGTGTCACCCGGGGCGGCCAGCGCATTGAGCTCACGGTCAAAGAATTTGCCTTGCTTGAGCTGCTGCTGCGGCGCCAAGGCGAGGTGCTGCCGCGCTCGCTGATCGCCTCTCAGGTGTGGGACATGAACTTTGACAGCGACTCCAACGTGATTGATGTGGCCGTGCGCCGCCTGCGCCTGAAGATTGACGAAGGCCGCAGCCCCAAGCTGATCCACACTGTGCGCGGCATGGGCTACCGGCTTGAGGAGCTGGAAGTGAAGGAGCCGCCCCCATGAGCCGACCCGCATCGCTCACCCGGCGCCTGACGCTGTACTTCACCGGGGCCACTGTGGCTTTGCTGCTGGGCCTGGGCGCTTTGTTTGTGCATGTCACTGACAAGCATTTTTTGGAGCTCGACCAAGCCTCGCTGCAAAGCAAGATGCACCTGGTCAAAAAGCTGGCCGAGCCCGCCCGCGATCTGGCTCAGCTGCGCGCGCTCTTGGGCGCTGCACTCGACGCCCAGGTGGGCTTTGTGGTGGCGGTGCAAGACGCCCAAGGTCAGCTGCTCTTTCACTCCGACCCGGTGTTTGTGCCACCCTCGGCCTCCACAGCCCACGCCCACACCGGGCTGGACCACCTGCGGCTGGGCGGGCAGTCTTTTCATGTCTTGCGCGCCCCGCTCGAAGCGTCTGGCGAGCGGGCAGCGCTCACCCTGTCGATAGGCCTGTCTACCGCCGAACACGACCACTTTATGCACGGCCTGTGGTGGCAGGTGGTCCTGTACATGGCGCTGGCCGCGGCCTTGGCGGCTGGTCTGGGCTGGCTGGCTGCCCGGCAAGGCCTGCAGCCGCTGAGAGGGCTCACGGCCCGGCTGCAGGGCGTGACTGCGCAGCGCCTGCACCAGAGCCTGCCTGAAGACCGGGTGCCCGCTGAGTTGGCAGGCCTGACTGAGGCGCTCAACGCCATGCTGCGCCGCTTGCAGGCCGACTTTGAGCGCCTGTCAGACTTTTCAGCCGACCTCGCCCACGAGCTGCGCACACCGCTGAGCAATTTGCTCACGCAAACCCAGGTGGCGTTGACCCAGACCCGCAGCCCAGCCGACTACCGCGAGGTGCTGGCCTCCAACGCCGAGGAGTTTGAGCGCTTGGCGCGCATGGTGTCCGACATGCTGCTGCTGGCCAAAATGGAGCATGGCATTGAGCTGCCCCACCGCGAGCGCCTGGCCCTGCGGCCCGAGCTTGAGGCCTTGTTTGATTTTTACGAGGCCTGGGCCGAGGAGCGCGGCTTGAGCTTGAAGTGCGAGGGTGATGCCCAGGTGCAGGGCGACCGCCTGATGCTGCGCCGCGCGCTCAGCAACATGCTGTCCAACGCATTGCGCTACGCCAGCACTGACAGCTGCGTGAGCGTGCGCATTGAACAGGTTGCGGGCCAGGTGCACATCGCCGTGCGCAACGCCGGCCCCGACATAGACCCCCAAGACCTGCCCCGCCTGTTCGACCGCTTTTACCGCGCCGACGCTGCCCGCCAGCACGCCCCCGCCGACGGCGCCGGCCTGGGCTTGGCCATCACCCAGGCCATGGCCAGAGCCCACGGCGGCCAGGTGAGCGTGCAGTCCAGCGGCGGCTGGACCACCTTCACGCTGGTGCTGCCCGCTGCAGCTTGAGCTTGGGTGGGCGCTCGAGTGGCCTTGTCGTGGACAGCGCAGTGTTGATTTGAAAAGTGTTTCTCATAATACTCAAACTATAAATTTTGAATATAATGAGAATCACTGTGCCAAAACCATCCCCCCTTGTTGCTGCCTTGCCTGCCGCCCAGCTTCTGGACTTGGGTCAGCGCATTCGTGCGCAGCGCAAGGCCTTGAGAGTCAACAGCACCGCCACGGCCGAGGCAGCCGGGGTCTCGCGTGTGACTTTGCACCGCATTGAAAAAGGCGAGCCGTCTGTGACCATAGGTGCTTGGGGCAATGTGATGGCGGCCCTGGGCTTGCGGCTGCAGGCCGCCGAGGTGACAGCCTCGGATGCCCCGCCAGCCAACGTTGTGCTGACCGTGCCCGTAGAGATTGCGCTGGAGCACTACCCACAGCTCAAGGCCCTGGCGTGGCAGCTGCATGGCGCGAGCATTTTGACCCCGACCGAGGCGCTGGACGTGTACGAGCGCAACGCCAGACACCTCGAGATGGATGCTTTGCTGCCGCACGAGCGCGATTTGCTGCAAGCCCTGCGACAAGTGTTTGCACGCCAGGGGGCACATGTTTGAGCGTGCGCACCACCAGCGCATTGCCCATGTGTTGGCCGCGCTGCGTGCGGCCATGAACAAGGCCTCGAAGGCTTACGGTGGCGCCATTCCCAGAGATTTGAACAAGGCGATTGTGCGCATGCAGCAGCGCCAGGGATGGCTAGATCGTTGCATGCAAGTCATGTCTGTCACGCCTGCCAAAGCGGTTGTGTGGAAACGCATTCGCCAGCTCAAACGCGTGTGTGTTGAATAGGCAATGAGCTCATTGCTTGCGACTTTGGCGGGCTGCGGCCAGCTGCGCCCGTGACTCTTCAACGCTCAAGCCTTTGCCTTGCAAGCGGTCTTTTTCACCTCTGGCCATGACGCTCAAGGCCGCCGTAAGAGTTTCTTTTTCCTGAAGCTGCGTCACTCTTTGAATGGCCATGTTGGCTTTCATGCTTGCCATCCACTGCGCCGCCGTGGCCTCGGGGTTGGCGGCTTGCACCAGCGCGCGCACCACAGCCACAGAGCCCACGCCGCTGGCCAGCACCTCGGGCAGGCGCTCAGCGTCTATACCGCCTATGGCCACCAGCGGGTACTGGCGCATGAGCTGGGCGTAGCGGGCCAGTCGGCCCGTGCCTTGGGGGGCGGTGGCCATGCGTTTGAGGGTGGTGGGGAACACGGCGCCCAGGGCCAGGTAGCTGGGGCTGGCGGCGTCGGCGCGCAGCATCTCGGCGTAACCATGCGTGCTCAAGCCCAGGCGCAGCCCGGCCAATCGCATGGCGCCTAAGTCTGCGGCTTGCAAGGTGTCCAGGTCTTCTTGGCCCAGGTGCACGCCATAGGCGCCGCAGCGCATGGCAGCATGCCAGTGGTCGTTGATGAAAAGCAGGGCGCCCGTGCCTTGCACGGCGTCCACGGCGGCTTGCACTTCACGCTCAATGGCAGCGGGGTCTTCAGACTTGAAGCGCAGCTGAACGGTGGGCACCCCGGCGCGCGCCATGCGGCCCACCCAGGCGGCGTCGGGCAGCACGGCATACAGGCCCAGCGCTTGCGGGCAGGGCGCAAAAGCTTGGGACCGGGGCCAGGGCAGCAGGCCAAAGTCGGCTGCCTCCATGGGCCACAGCTCGGGCTCAAAGCGGCCTGTGCGCAGGGTTTGTTTCACCCAGGCGCTGGCCACGCAATGGGCGTCGGCCGCAATGAAACCCAAGCGCAAGCAGGCTTGGTGCAGGGCGCGCTCTAAGGGGCTGGCTGTGGGCTCTGCCAGAGAATCAGTCACGACCTCAGGCAGGGCCAAATCGCCATGGGCCTGAACGATGGCTTCGGTGGCTTGCAAGCCTTGAGCGGCGGTGAGGTTCAGCATGGGTTGTGCGCTTGGTGCCAAAACGGCGTGCCCAGCACGGGCGTGCTGGGCTGGGCTGATTCTTGTTCACGCATGGCGCCGCTCAAGAAAGCGCTGCGGCCCGCGCGCACGGCGCTGGCAAAGGCGTCGGCCATGGCCACGGGGTCGGTGGCCAGGGCCACGGCGGTGTTGAGCAGCACAGCGTCGTAGCCCCACTCCATGACCTGGCAGGCGTGAGAAGGCAAGCCCAGCCCGGCATCCACAATGAGCGGCACGTCCAGGCGCTCGCGAAGCACGCGCATGGCGTAGGGGTTGATGGGGCCTTTGCCCGTGCCTATGGGCGCGGCCCACGGCATGACGGCTTGGCAGCCCACGTCCACCAGGCGGCGGCACAGCACAAGGTCTTCGGTGCAGTAAGGCAGCACCTTGAAGCCGTCTTTGATCAGGTGGTCGGCCACCTCCACCAGCTGCAGCGTGTCGGGCTGCAAGGTGTAGTCGTCGCCTATGAGCTCAAGCTTGATCCAGGGCGTGGCAAACACCTCACGCGCCATTTGCGCGGTGGTGATGACCTCTTGCCGGCTGTGGCAGCCAGCGGTGTTGGGCAGCACGGGAATGCCCACTTCTTTGAGCAGCTCCCAAAAGCCGTTGCTGGCCTCGGCCGAGACTGCGCCTTGGCGGCGCAGCGAGGCGGTCACCATGGCGGGCTGCGCGATGGCAAGGGCGTTTTGCATCACGCGCGGCGAGGGGTAGCGCGAGGTGCCCAGCATCAGGCGGCTGGCAAAGACTTCGCCATAAAGAATCAAGGGGTCGGTGGGCGGGGTGTGGGGCTGTGTCATGGCAAAAAGGGTCAGCCGCCAGTGATGGGCGAGATCACTTCGATCTGGTCGCCAGCATTCAAGGCGGTGTGGGCGTATTGGGTTTTAGGCACGAACTGCAGGTTGATGGCCACCGCAAAAGGCGGCGCAAAGGCCATGGCCTGCAGGGCCTGGGCCAGCGTGGTGCCCTCTGGCCATTCTCGGGGAATTTGGTTGATGAGAATTTGCATAAGTGATCAAGCCGTGGTCGGCCGGTCAATGCGCAAGTCAAAGTGTTTAGCCAGCGCGCTGTGGCCGCTGTGCCCCACTTGCATGAGCTCCAGCACCACGTCCAGCATGGCAGGCGCAATGAGAAAACCGTGCCGGTACAGGCCGTTGATTTGCAGGCAGCGCTCGCCCAGCCAGCGCACGGCGGGCAGGTTGTCGGCCAGGGTGGGGCGCAGCTGGGTGGAGATCTCCAGCAGGCGCGCCTCGGCAAAGCCGCTGTGCACCGAGTAGGCGGCGCTGAGCAGCTCCAGCGCCGATCGCACGCTGGCCGGTGACAGGTCTTCAGACTCTATTTCAGTGGCGCCTATCACAAACACATGGTCGGCCTTGGGCGCAATGTAAAGCGGGTAACGCGGGTGCACCAAGCGCACGGGGCGCAGCAGTTCCACCTCAGGTGCATGCAGGCGCAACACCTCGCCGCGCACGCCGCGCAGCTGCTGCCAATCGGCTTTGGCGCCCAGTCCCCTGCAGTCAAACACCCAGTCGGGCTGGCCGGGCTGGCCTGGCTGCCAAGCCTCGGGCGCGCCTGGCCGGTGCCAGTGCATGGCCACGCCCAAGGCTTGCAGTTCGTGCAGCAGGGCTTCAAGCAGTTGGCGGTTGTCCAGCTGGCCCTCGCCGGGCAGCAGCAGGCCTTGGTTGAATTTGCCAGCCAGGGCGGGCTCGGTGTGGCCCAGGCTGGCCGCGTCCAGGGCGCGGGCGGCCGGCAACTCGGGCATACGCTGGGCCGTGCGCGCCAGGTGCTGCTGCAGGCGCTGCGCGTCGGCCGCGTCTTGGCGGTGCCAAACAATCAGCGTGCCGGTTTGCTGAAAAAACACGGGCTGAACCAAGCTGTCAATGAGCTGCTGCCAGCGCGGCAAGCCATGCCAGCCCATGCGCACCACGCCGGGCTCGGTGACCGCCGATTCGGCCAGCGGCGCGAGCAGGGCGGCAGCCGCGCGAGCGGCGGCATTCGATGCATCGGCGGGGCCCGCGTCATGCATTTCCACGTGGTGGCCTTGGCGCGCCAGCGCGAGCGCGAGCAGCCGGCCCATGAGGCCGGCGCCAAGAATGAGCATGTGTTGGGAAGAGGGCACGGCGTCTGTTTGTGGTCAGCGGGTGGACAAAGCAGATGGCCGGGGGCAAGCTTGCCGGGCTGTCAAGAAACTTCCCACGCCAGCATGACCTGGATCGGGTGGTGGAGCCATGTGGCCCCAGGGTCTGATCTCAGCCCGGCTGCGCGCCGGACACCCCTGTTTCATCCAATTGAATTACATCACATCTGCCCGGTTGAGCCTGGCGCAGTCGGCCGCCTGGCCCGCTGATAATTTGCGCATGACTTCAAGCTCTTCTTTCGTTTCCCCCACCCACCGCTACGCCCGCGTGCTGTCCATTGCCGGCTCTGACAGCGGCGGCGGCGCAGGCATACAGGCCGACCTCAAAACCTTCAGCGCCCTGGGCTGCTACGGCATGACAGCCATCACCGCGCTGACGGCGCAAAACACCCAGGGCGTCAGTGCCATCCATGCCGTGCCGCCCGAGTTTTTAAAAGCCCAGCTGCAAGCCGTGCTGGACGACATAGGCGCCGACGCCGTGAAAATTGGCATGCTGCACTCCCCAGACACCGTGCGCGTGGTGGCCTGGGCCATTGACCACTACCAGCTTAAAAACGTGGTGCTGGACCCGGTGATGGTGGCCACCAGCGGCGACCGGCTGATTGAAGAGGCCACCGTGGAGGTGCTGCGCCAAGAGCTGTTCCCGCGCGCCAGCGTGATCACGCCCAACCTCGATGAAGCAGCGCTGCTGCTGGGCCGCCCGCTGGCAGATGCCGATGCACTGGACGCCGCCGCCGCCGAGCTGCTGGCCCAGGGCGCGCGCGCGGTGCTGCTCAAGGGCGGCCACTTGGCGGGCGAGGTGCTCACCGACGTGCTGGCAGAGCCCAGCCAGCCTTGGCTGCACCTGCGCTCTGAACGCATTCCCAGCCGCAATGTGCACGGCACGGGCTGCACACTGTCGTCGGCCGTGGCTTGTCAGCTGGCCTTGGGCCTGCCGTTGCGTGAGGCTGTGCAGCAGGCCCGAGCCTTTATTGTGGAGGCCATACGCACAGGCGCCCATGTGCAAACGGGGCAGGGCCACGGGCCGCTGTGCCATGGGCACGCGCCGCTGCCCATGCACAGGGTGGCGTTGGGCTGAGGGTTTGGTTAGCCGCTGTTCGGCTTAGCAGCGCTTGCGGCTTGAGAAGGTTCAGGCTTGCAAAGGTTCTGGCCTTTTGCAGTCCAGAACCTGTGAAGTTCAAGCCGCTGCGATGTAATCCGCAGGCTTGAACCAGGCCAGCGCCAAGCTCACCAAGGTGGAGGCCAGCAGCGCCCCCACAAAGGGCGCGAGCGTGGGCACGCTGGTGGGAAAGCTGGCGGCCAATACGCCGGCGGCCAAGTTGCCACTGGCCAGCCAGCCCGGCAGCACCGCGCCAACCAGGCCCGCAGCCGCACCCGCTACCGCGGCGCTGGGTGTCATGCGCTGCCACAGGCCCAGCAGCACGGGCACCACGGCGGTGGCGCACAGCAGGTCTGCAATCAAAAAGAGGCGCAGCACCGACAGGCCTTGCAGCGAGACCAGCACCACAGGCACCATCAGCAGCACCGTGACCCAGCGCGCAGCGCTCAAAGACACACCGGGCCGGGCGGTCACCACCAAAGACGCAATGCCGCTTTGCAGCGTGTCCACCGACGAGGCCACCAGCGCCACAGCCAAAATCAGCACCGGCAGAGCTAACCAACTTGGCGCGCCTGAGAGCAGGGCAAAAAACGGCATGGGCGGCGTGCCTGGGTTGTGGCCCAGGGCCATGCTCAACATGCCCAAAGCGCCCATCACCAGCATCACCGGCAAGGTGAGCCAGCCGCCCAGCCACGCCCCACGGCGCAGCTCGGCATCAGACCGTGCCGACCACAGGCGCTGCCAGTAGCCTTGGTGAAACATGTTGGCGGCGGTCACCGCAATCATCAGCGTGAGGGCCACGCTCAAAGACACCTCCAGCGGCGCTGAGGGCCAGGGCTTGACCAAGCCCGCCGCAGGCAGGTTGACCAACAGCACCGCCACCACCACTGCCAGCAGCGCCAGCAAGAGCCAGGCTTGCCAGCGGTCGGTCACCAAGCTGGCGCGCAGCCCGCCCCAGGTGGTGTAGATCAAGGTGGTCACGGCCACCGCCACAATGACCACGCTGCCCGGCAACTCAGACAACAAGGCCGTGATGCCGCCTATGGCCGTGAGCTCGGCCGTGATGAAGCACAGCATGTAAAGCACAGACAGCGCCGTGACCCACAGCCGCAGGCCCGCGCCAAAACGCTCTTGCGCGTATTCAGCAATGGTGCGGCCGTGGGGCATGCGCTGGCGAATGGCCGGCCCGCACCAAGCGAGCACCCAAAAGGGCAGGGCGGCGGCCAGGGCGTAACCCACCAGCGCGACCGGGCCGACAAAAGCGCCAATCTCGGGCGGCACAAACAAAATCCAGCCGCCCAGGCCAGAGGCCAAAAAGGACAAGCCCAAGGTGGTGGCGCCTTGCGAGCCGCGCGCGGTCAGGTAGTCGTCCAGGCTGGTGCTGGGTCTGCGCTCACTCAGAGCGACCCAGATGAAAAAAATCAAAGACGCGGCCAAAGCCGCCACGGTGGCGTACAGCATGTCGCGCTTCCTCCGCCGGTATGAGCCGGATCAGGTTCCAGGGTCAGCGCCGAATCAGGCGCAGTCTCAGCCCCTTTTGGGGCTCCCCTGGCGACGGGTTGATGATGAGTGATGGGCCTTGGGAATCAAAGCCGATCGTATTGTAGGGCCGCAGGCCAAGGGTTGATTCAGCGGTGCCGGGGGGGGTGCAGGGCGGGTGTTTTTGTGCACTTTCACGCCACTCAATCACAATCGTATCTATTGGTGTAAGTCACCTTTGAGTTAAAAATATTGTTCAATGACAGCAACTTGTGGCAAAGTATCTATTAATGAATGACCTCAGTCTGTCGCTCCAAGATCAAATTCGACAAGTGCTCATGCAGGCGCCCGAGTGCACCGCGAGCCAGTTGCAAGTGGCCACTGGCAAGAGCCAGCCCAGCATTTCACTGGCGCTCACGGCCTTGGGTCTGGGCGAGCGCGGTGGGGAGGTGCAGCGCTTGGGGGCTGCGCGCAACACACGCTATGCCCTGAGGCAATCCATTTTGGGCTTGCCTGCACAGCACGATGTGCTGTGCGATGGGCCAGGCGGAGAGTCGCATCACTTTGGGGTTTTGACTTTCTTGCACGGTGACCGGGTGCATGTGCGCAGTCAGCGCTCGGAGTGGCTGGTTCAAGGTGGGCTGCCCTGGTTTTTGACGCCGCTCCAGCCCCAAGGTTTTTTAGGCCGGGAGTTCGCCCGCTGGCGGCCGGATTTCCCCGCTGACCCAGAGCGTTGGTCGCTGGCGCAGGTGCTCTACATGGCGGTCAACCATGTGCGCGAACCCACGGGCGCGTTTTGTCTTGACGGGCCTGCGTCCAGCAGCACCGAGCTGGCTTCGGATTCTGAGTCTGCCCCCCAAAGAGGCGCCCATGAAAGCCTGGCCGATGCCTGCCTGCGGCTGGCACAGCGCGTGGGCACGGGCTTGCCAGCAGGCTCGTCGGCGGCGGGTGAGCAGCCCAAGTTTTTGCTCCGCGAGCCCGACGGCTCGCGCTGGGTGGTCAAGTTCAGCCCGCCGCGCGGCACGCCCTTTGGCGAGCGTTGGCACGCCCTGCTGCACCTAGAAAAATTGGCGCTGGATGTATTGGGTGAGCACGGTGTGGCCCATGCCGACACGCAGGTGCTGGAGACCGGGACGCGAACTTTTTTGTTGTCACGCCGCTTTGACCGCCATGCGCGCTTGGGCTGGCGCCATGTGGTGGCAGCCGCTGCCGTGCATGACCATTTTGTGCATGCACCTCGGCAGCATTGGATAAGCACCTGCCGTGCGTTGGTCAAGCTCGGAATGCTTTCCTCAGCCGGGCTTGATACCGTGGCTCACGCCTATTTGTTTGGCCAGTTGATAGGCAACACCGACATGCACTTTGGCAACCTGTCCTTTGTGGTGGGAGACGTCAGTCGCCCCCGCTTTGAGCCTGCGCCCATGTACGACATGTTGCCCATGATGTGGCGCCCCAGCATACACAGCGGCAGTCTTGCCGCCCAGCCTTTGCGCCCGCCGGTGCTTGTGCTTGGGTGTGAGGCTCAAGCGCAAGAGGTGCGCGGCTGGGCGGTGGATTACTGGCAGCGCGCTTGCGCCATGGACACATTGGGGCCTGACGTGCAAGCGGCGTGCGCGGTGAATGCGCAGCGCGTGAAAACTGGCTTTGCCGGTCTTTGATGCAGGGCCGGGTATTGCTGGGAGAGGGGCAAGCGTGAGGCCATGATGGCGGCACGCGATGCCCCCACCCCGGCCCTCCCCCAAAGGGGGAGGGAGTAAGTCGGGTATTTCCCCCAGGTGGGGAATCGGGGACTCCCCCAGGGGGAAGGTGGGGATTTCTGTCTTGCTCCCTCCACCCTTTGGGGGGAGGGCTGGGGAGGGGGGCACGCGTGAGGATGCCGTGGTGCGAAGAGCGCCCCCCCACCTGAGACAATCGTCTGATGACCTCACAGACCATTCAGCCAGGCAGCGTTCCGGCTGACACGCCACCCACCACCCTGCCCAGCTACCTCCAGCCCGACACCGCCCACCAGCCCGAGGTGTTCACGGTGGAGTCCCTCGACATGGACGCCCAAGGCATTGCCCACCGGACCGATGGCAAGGTGGTGTTCATTGAAGGGGCTTTGCCCTTTGAACGCGTCACGGCCAACATCAACCGCAAAAAAACCAGCTTTGAAAAAGCCACGGTGCTCACTGTTCTCTCCGAGTCCTCGCAGCGGGTGCGCCCGGCTTGCCCGCACTTTGGCCTGCACCAGGGCGCCTGCGGCGGCTGCAAGATGCAGCACTTGGAAGCCAGCGCCCAGGTGGCCGTGAAGCAGCGGGTGCTGGAAGACAACTTTGTCCACATTGGCAAATTGCGCTCTGAACGCATGCTCAGGCCCATAGAGGGGCCGGCCTGGCATTACCGCTTCAGGGCCCGCTTGTCTGTGCGTTATGTGCGCAAAAAAAACACGGTCTTGGTGGGCTTTCACGAGCGCAAAAGCCAGTACGTGGCCGACATCCGCGAATGCCATGTGCTGCCCCGCCATGTCAGCGACATGCTGTTGCCGCTGCGCGCCTTGATTGGCAGCTTGGAGGCGCGCGAGACCTGCCCGCAAATTGAGCTGGCTTGTGGTGAGTTGCAAGGCGAGTTGGTGACAGCCTTGGTGCTGCGCCACCTGGAGCCGCTGTCAAGCTCGGACCAAACCAAGCTGCTGGACTTTGCCCAAGCCCACCCCGGTGTGCAGTGGTGGCTGCAGCCCAAGGGGCCAGACACCGTCAAGCTGCTGGACGCGGCGGTGCCGCCTTTGGCCTATGGCCTGCCTGAGTTTGGCGTGGCCATGCCCTTCAAGCCCACGGACTTTACCCAGGTCAACCCCTACATCAACCGCGTGTTGGTCGAGCGGGCGCTGGGTTTGCTGCAGTTGCAGCCCCATGAGCGGGTGATCGACTGGTTTTGCGGCTTGGGCAATTTCACATTGCCGCTGGCCACCCATGCGCGTGAGGTGCTGGGCATTGAAGGCAGCCCGGCGCTGGTGGCGCGCTCGCGCGAGAACCTGGCCTTCAACCAAGGCTTGCGGCAAAAGTCAGGGCAGGGCGCTTTGGCCCCCACGCAGTTTGCCGCCCGCAACCTGTTTGAGATGACGCCTGCCGTTTTGGCCGCCGATGGCGCGGCCGACAAATGGCTGGTGGACCCGCCACGGGAGGGCGCGTTTGAGCTCTTCAAGGCCCTGGCCGCGCTCCACCCCCACGGTGCCAGGCGCGCGATGGTGAACAAAGACGGCGAGAAGACCGATGAATTTTTCATACCCGCCGTCACGCCGCCTGCCGGCTGGACCGCGCCGCGCCGCATTGTGTACGTCAGCTGCAACCCCGCCACCCTGGCGCGCGATGCCAGCTTGTTGGTGCACGAGGCGGGCTACCGCTGCGTCGCTTCTGGCGTGGTCAACATGTTCCCGCACACCGCGCATGTGGAGAGCATGGCGGTGTTTGAGCGCGCAGACTGAAGGCCCTCGGTACAAACCCGAGGTGGCGGCTGCGCTTTGCCTGAACGGGCCATTTGGCCCATGCTTTGACGTCTAATTGAAGCTTTTATTCCACTCGCCCTGCCATGACCGAACGCCTAGCCCAACTCGCCTACGAAGACTTAGCCCCCGCCGTTCGCCCCTTGGCCGACGACATTCTCAAAATCTCCAGCGCCGCTTTGGGCGGGCCTTACAACGCGCTGCTGCGCAGCCCTGACATGGCGCGCCGCTGCTTTGACCTGTTGGACTACCTGCGCTTTCAAACCTCTGTAGAAAAGCGGCTCAATGAATTTGCCATCTTGATCCAGGCCCGCATCGCCAACGCCCAGTACGAGTGGTGGGCGCACGAGCCGATTGCCCGCCGAGCCGGCCTGCCGGACGCGGTGATGGACGCGCTGCGCCAGTGCCAGCGGCCGGCGGCCATGCAGGCCGACGAGGCCTTGGTGTATGACTTTTGCGTGCAGCTCAGCCTGAACCACCGTGTGCCCGACGCCTTGTGGCAGCAGGCCGTGGCGCAAATGGGCGAGCAGCGGGTGATCGACTTGACCGTGCTGTCGGGCACCTATTCCATGGTGTCCATGTTGCTCAATGCCACCCAAGTCGGCATTCCCAACGGCGGAGAGCCACCGCTGCAGGTGATGGCGCCCGAGGACATTCGCCGTCAGTTGTTGGCCTGATTCAAAAATCAACCGGAGACAAACCATGAACAAGACTTTTTCGCCCACCTGGCGCGGCTTGCTGGCCGCTTGCGCCTGCAGCTTTGCCATGTCTGCCACCGCCCAGGACTTTCCCAACCGGCCCATCACCATGGTCATGCCTTATGCCCCCGGTGGGCCAGGCGACGTAATCACGCGGGTGGTGGCTGGGGCGTTTCAGCGCATCTTGGGCCAGCAGGTGGTGGTGGAAAACCCGGCCGGCGCCTCGGGCACCGTGGGCAGCACGCGCGTGGCCCGTGCCAAACCCGATGGTTACACCTTGCTCATGATCCACGTCAGCCACGCCACCAACCAGGCCATGTTCAAGAGCTTGCCCTACGACCCGGTGGCCGACTTTGAGCCCATTGGATCGGCCACCAGCGGCCCCATGCTGATTGCCGCGCGCAATGGCTTTCCGGCCAAGGACCTGCCTGAGTTCATCAGCTATTTGCGCGCCAACGCACCCAAAATCAGCCTGGCGCATGCGGGCGTGGGTTCGGCCTCGCACCTGTGCGGCCTGATGATGCAAAGCGTGCTGGGCGTCAAGCTCAACGAGATTCCCTACAAAGGCACAGGCCCAGCGCTGAACGACCTGATGGGCGGCCAGGTTGATTTGCTCTGCGACCAAACCTCGGGCACCGTGCCCTCGGTCAAGGGCGGCAAGATCAAGCCCTACGCCGCCGCTGGCCGCAGCCGCCTGCCGCAATTGCCCGAGGTGCCCGCCATTTCTGAAGCAGGCGTGCAGGGCTTTGACATCAACATCTCTTTTGGCCTGTACGCCCCCAAGGGCACGCCCAAGCCTGTCATTGACACCTTGACCGCCACCTTGCAAAAAGTGGTGACCGACCCCGATGTGCGCCAGCGCCTAGAAGGCATGGGCGTGTCGGCCGTGCCGGTGGAGCGCGCCCGCCCTGAGGCGCTGCGCGCCCACCTTCGTCAAGAAATTGAAGTGTTGGGCGGGTTGTTGATCAAGTCCGGGGTGAAACCGGATTGAAGCAAGCCCCCAGTTCCCCAGCGGCGCCAGTTACTCTTTCCTCAGACCAAGACAGCTGGGTGCCGCTGGGCATCACCCTGGCCATTCAAGCCATGGTGGCCATGTCTTTGTTGGCCCTGCCCGTGATGGCGCCCGAGGTGACGCGTGCCCTGCAAGTGTCCCCGTCATGGGTGGGCGCCTACATGTCGCTGGGCTATATAGGTGCCATTGCCGGCAGCCTGCTGGGTGGCTCGGCCTGCCGGCGCTGGGGCGCCATTCGCGTGAGCCAAGCGGGCTTGGTGGTGTGTGCGCTGGGCCTGCTACTGTGCGCCGTGCCTTGGCTGCCCGTGATGGCCTTGGGTGCGCTGCTCATTGGACTGGGTTATGGCCCCATCACCCCGGCTTCTTCCCATGTGCTGGCCCGCACCACGCCGGCGCACCGCCGCTCGCTGGTGTTTTCCATCAAGCAAACCGGGGTGCCCGTGGGCAGCATGCTGGCCGGTGCCACCGTGCCTTCTGTCATGCTGGCGCTGAACTGGCATGCGGGTTTGCTGATGGTGGCGCTGCTGTGCCTGCTGTGCGCCCTGGCCAGCCAGCCCTTGCGGGCCGAGCTGGACGCAGACCGCTTGGGCGGGGTTGCCCAGGCTGACTCGGGGCCGCTGGCCTCAATGAAGCTGGTGCTCTCGCACCCGACCTTGGCCACCATGGCGGCCTGCTCATTTCTTTTTTGCAGCGTGCAAATATCACTCAGCACTTACTTGGTGACCTTTTTGCACCAGGACCTGGCCTACACCCTGGTGGGCGCTGGCCTGGTCTTGGCCTTTGTACAAATGGGCGGGGTGGGCGGGCGCATTGCCTGGGGTTACATGGCCGACCGTTGGCTGGGCGCCTTGCCCATGCTCATTGTGCTGGCGGCCCTGATGGGCGTGTGCGCCCTGGGCACGGCGACCCTGGGCCCTGATTCGCCCCGCGCCCTGGTGCTGCTTATTTTGGTGGTGTTTGGCGCCTCGGCCATTGGCTGGAACGGCGTGTACCTGGCCGAAGTGGCGCGCTTGGCGCCCCCGGGCATGGCCGGCGTGGCCACGGGCGGCACCCTGGCGTTTACTTTCTCAGGCGCGGTGTTGGGGCCTTTTTGCTTTGGCTTGTTGTCTGAGCAATTTGGCGCTTACCGGGGTGCTTATGTGGTGTTGGCGGTGGTGGCGGCCGTGGCCGTTTCTTTGTTGCTCTGGACCCTGCGCAAGACCCGCTTGGCCAGACTTTGAATTCAAGCGCACCAAGAAAAAGGGGCCCCAAGGCCCCTTTTTAATTGGCGCTGACCGAATCAGTCGCGCTCGCCGCCAAAGATGCCCAGCAAAGCCAGCAGGCTCTGGAACACATTGAACACGCTCAGGTAAATGCCCAGCGTGGCGCTGATGTAGTTGGTTTCGCCGCCGTCCACAATGCGCTTCAAGTCGTACAAGATGAAGGCCGAGAAAATACCCACGGCCAGCATGCTGATCACCACCATGCCGGTGGACGAAGCCACAAACACGTTGATGACAGCGCCCACCATCAGCAGCAAGGCGCCCACCGTCAGCCATTTGCCCATGGAGGACAAATCGCGCTTGATGGTGGAAGACAGGCCGGCCATCAAGGCAAAAATGGCGGCTGTGCCGCCAAAGGCGGTCATCACCAGGTCTGTGCCATTTTTGAAGCCCAGCACCATGGCCAGCATGCGGGAGAGCATCAGACCCATGAAAAAGGTGAAGGCCAATAGCACCGGCACGCCAGCGGCCGAGTTCTTGGTTTTCTCAATGGCAAAGATAAAGCCAAAGGCACCTGCCATGAACACCACCAAGCCCATAAAGCCGGTGAGTCCTTCAGTGATGCCGGTGGACACGCCCACCCAGGCACCCAGCACGGTAGGGACCATGCTCAAGGCCAACAAGGCATAGGTGTTGCGCAAGACACGGTTGCGCTCTGCCGACGTGGGCAGGGCGTGGTCGTGGGGAGTGGTTTGATAAGACTGATTCATAAAAAGACCTCCTTGAAGTCAGAACCAGGGAAGCGGGCCCTTGATGGGTCTACCGGTCTGGCTGGATTGTTATTTTAGGGACAGGGCATGAAAATCAAGGGCTCTCCCTATTTTTTGTGAGGGTACTGTCAGTTTGTTGTGCCTTACCTTTGAACCCGCTCGCCCATTGTGCTGTGTCTCGTCAGCACGGCTGAGGGCTAAACTGCGCCGTTTTCCAACTCAAACCAAACTTCTGCACCCATGAAAACCCGCTCTAGCCTTGATTTGTCCGACGTCAAAAAAATCGCTGCCGCCGCTGAAGCCGAAGCCATGGCTAACAACTGGGCCGTGACCATTGCAATCTCCGACGAAGGCGGCCACCTGCTGCACCTGCAGCGCCTAGACGGCGCGCCGCCCGTGTCGGCCCACATTGCCCCGGCCAAAGCCCACACGGCCGCGCTGGGTCGGCGCGAGAGCAAGGTGTATGAAGACGTCATCAACGGCGGCCGCACCTCCTTTTTGAGCGCGCCCACCATCCAAGGCCTGCTCGAAGGCGGTGTGCCCATCATGAAAGACGGCTTTTGCCTGGGCGCCGTGGGTGTGAGCGGCGTCAAGTCCAGTGAAGATTCGCAAATCGCCAAAGCCGGTATTGCGGCCATCGGCCTGTAAGAGCCGGCCTGCTGGCGAATGTTAGCCTGAGGTGATGCTTGCTCAGCGGCACGATTCGCTTGCAGGCAAGCTCCTACAAAGACAAGATGGCCCTGACTCTGTAGGAGCCAGCCTGCTGGCGAATGTTCGCTTGAGGCGATGCTTGCGCGGTGGCACGATTCGCTTGCAGGCAAGCTCCTACAAAGTCACGATGGCCCTGACTCTGTAGGAGCCAGCCTGCTGGCGAAT
>CAMCUN010000067.1 GCA_945878995.1 Polaromonas sp. YR568
TGGCGGAGAGGGTGGGATTCGAACCCACGGTAGGGTCGCCCCTACGCCTGATTTCGAGTCAGGTACATTCGACCACTCTGCCACCTCTCCTAGATGCGTCGAAGAATAAATTCTAGCAGAGGCCTGAGCAGCCTTTGTGCAGGCGATCCACAAGTCGCAGGCACACAAAGCTGCCGTTCAAGCCCCGAAAAAATCAAGGCTTTTTGGGCACCACCGCCGCATTGCGCGGTGACACGGTGAGCACGGCACTGTCGCCAGACACCAAGGACGCTTCGCTCAGCTCGATGGTGGCGGTGCGATCTTGCCGGGTCAGCACGATGAGGCTGGTTTTGCCTCGCACAGCGGAAATCAGTGTCCAGCCCTGGGCGTGGTAGGTGTCCAGAAAGAAGCGAAAAGCGCCTTCGGTGTCGCGGCCCAAGTCGGCCATCACGCGGCCCACCCATTGCTCGCCCGCGCCCATGATGAGCGAGAGCTCGGGTTTGATGCTGGCCCCCGGCGGCAAGGCGTTTTGGCCGAGCACCTCGGTGGGCCCCCCCGCCCGGCCTTCACTGCTGGTCAAGGGGGGGGGTGCATGCCGCGACCGACAAGACCAAGACCCACAAAGACAGGGTGTGGAAGATTTTGGTTATGGCGGTGTGGTGCGCTGCGCTCAGGCCTGGGGCGTGAGGGTGGCCAGGCCGCCCATGTAGGGGCGCAGCACCTCGGGCACGGTGACCGAGCCATCGGCCTGCTGGTGGTTCTCGAGCACGGCCACCAGGGTGCGGCCTACGGCCAGGCCCGAGCCGTTGAGGGTATGGACCAGCTCGTTTTTGCCTTGCGCGTTTTTAAAGCGCGCTTGCAAGCGCCTGGCTTGGAAGGCCTCGCAGTTGCTCACCGAGCTGATCTCGCGGTAGGTGTTCTGGGCGGGCAGCCAGACTTCAAGGTCGTAGGTCTTGGCCGCGCCAAAACCCATGTCGCCGGTGCACAGCAGCATGACGCGGTAAGGCAGGCCAAGGGCCTGGAGCACGGCCTCGGCGTGGCCGGTCATGGCTTCCAGGGCCTGGTGGCTGTGGTCGGGGTGAACGATTTGCACCATCTCGACCTTGTCGAACTGGTGCTGGCGGATCATGCCGCGCGTGTCGCGCCCGTAACTGCCCGCCTCGGAGCGAAAGCAGGGCGTGTGGGCGGTGAGCTTGAGGGGCAGCTCGCTTTCGGCCAGCACCTGGTCACGCACAAAGTTGGTCAGCGGCACCTCGGAGGTGGGGATGAGGTAGAGCGCTGCAGAATCGCTTTCCGCGCCGCCTTCTTGGCCGCCTTTTTTAGCGGCAAAAAGGTCTTCTTCAAACTTGGGCAATTGGCCAGTGCCGCGCAAGGAGTCGGCGTTGACGATGTAGGGCACGTAGCACTCGGTGTAGCCGTGCTGCTGGGTCTGCATGTCCAGCATGAACTGCGCCAAAGCGCGGTGCAACCGGGCAATGGAGCCTGTCATGACGCTAAAGCGCGAGCCCGAGAGCTTGACGCCCATCTCAAAGTCCAGGCCCAGGGGCTCGCCCAGATCCACATGGTCGCGGGCCTCAAAGGGCAGCGGCTGTGCCCGAGCGCCTGCCCCGGACGGGGCCCAGCAACGCACCTCGACGTTACCGGCTTCTCCCGCGCCCACGGGCACGCTCTCGTGGGGCAAATTGGGCACGGCCTGCAGCAGGGCTTGGAGCTCGTGTTGAATTTGCTCCAAGCGCTGTGCAGAACTTTCAAGTTCGGTCTTGGAGGCCGAGACCTGCGCCATCACGGCGCTGGCGTCTTCGCCTTTGGCCTTGAGCTGGCCAATTTGTTTGGAGAGCTGGTTGCGCTGGTTTTGCAATTCCTCGGTGCGGATTTGCAAGGCCTTGCGCTCGGCCTCCAAGGCTTGAAAAGCGTCTACGTGGAGGAAAGCTTGGGGAGTTTTGCGCTTTTCAAGACCGGCCAAGACAGCGGGCAGGTCTTTGCGAAGCAGTTGTATATCGAGCATGACGGAATTCTAGTGGAGCCCTTTTGCGGGCCACACATGCACCAGCCAAGCCCGTTAAAACAGCTCGTCGAGTTTGAGGCCCTTGGGCAGCGGGAATTTGAGGTTTTCCACCACGCCGTCCATTTTTTGCACAGAGATGGCGCCCATGGCCCGCAAACGCTCAATGACAGCTTGCACCAACAACTCGGGGGCCGAGGCACCGGCTGTGAGGCCCACGCGGGCTTTGCCGTCAAACCAGGCGCTTTGCACGTCTTCAGGGCCGTCGACCATGTAGGCCACCGTGCCCAGGCGGTTGGACAGCTCAGCCAGCCGGTTGCTGTTGGAGCTGGCGGGGCTGCCCACCACGATGATGATGTCCACCTGGTGGCTCAGGAGTTTGATGGCGTCTTGCCTGTTTTGCGTGGCGTAGCAAATGTCTTGGTGCTTGGGCTCGCGCACCTGGGGAAAGCGGGCTTTGACGGCGGAGGCAATTTCAGCGGCGTCGTCCACGCTCAGGGTGGTTTGGGTGACCACAGCGAGGCGTTCGGTTTGGCGGGGTTGGACGGTGGCCACGTCGGCCACGTCTTCCACCAGGTAAATGCCTTCGCTCAACTGGCCCATGGTGCCTTCCACCTCGGGGTGGCCTTTGTGGCCAATCATGATGAATTCGTAGCCTTCTTTGTGCAGCTTGGCCACCTCCACATGCACCTTGGTGACCAGCGGGCAGGTGGCGTCAAAAATGCGAAAGCCGCGCGCGTTGGCCTCGTCTTGCACGGCGCGGCTGACGCCGTGGGCACTGAAGACCAAGGTGGCGCCTGGCGGCACGTCGGAGAGTTCTTCAATAAAAATGGCGCCGCGCTGCTTGAGGTCGTTGACCACATGCGTGTTGTGCACGATCTCGTGGCGCACGTAGATGGGCCGGCCAAACTTGGCCAGTGCGCGGTCTACGATTTCAATGGCCCGGTCCACGCCCGCGCAAAAGCCGCGTGGCTCGGCCAAGATGATGTGACGTGTCAGCTCGCTCATAAAACACCTATGACTTGCACCTCAAACACCACGGCCTGGCCGGCCAGCGGGTGGTTGAAGTCGAATTGCACGGCACCGTCACCGCGCACTTGCTGCACGGCGCCGGCGTACTGGCCCAGGCCGTCGGGCGTGGGAAATTGCACCACGTCGCCCACGCGGTACTGCTCATGGGGATCGCCCAGCTCGTTTAGCAGCTTGCGCGCCACCCACTGCAACAGCTCGGGGTTGCGCTCGCCAAAAGCCTCGCCCGCAGCCAGCTCAAAGCGGGTGTGCACGCCCTCGGCCAGGCCCAAGAGCCTGGCCTCTATGGCCGGCGACAACTCGCCCGTGCCCAGGCTGAGCGTGGCGGGCTTGTCCTTGAAGGTGTTGATGATGTCGGCACCCTCGCCTTGCAGCCCCAAGCCGGCCATGCGGTAGTGCAGGGTCAAAAAGGAATGGGCATCAATGACGGGGACGGCGTCGCTCGCAGTGGATGGCATGGCTCAACATTCAGAGGGGCAAGCCCCGGTACACACAAAAATCCATTGTAGGAGCCCAGCCTGAGGCCGGCATCCTGGCCTTGGCCCAGGGCTTATGGGTCTGAAGCACCCCGATTTGGTGAACAAATGTGCTGCCCCTATGCTCAAGCCATGAGCCTCAAAGCCCTGCCCGCCGAGTCCCGCCCCCGGGAGAAACTGCTCGCCAGGGGCCCAGGGGCGCTGAGCAACGCCGAGCTGCTGGCCCTGCTGCTGCGCAGCGGTCTGCCCGGCAAAAACGTGTTGCAACTGGCCGAAGAGGTGACCCAGCGCTTTGGCGGCCTGTCGGGCCTGCTGCACGCCCAGGCCGAGGACCTCAAATCCATCAAAGGCTTGGGGCCGGCCAAACGGGCCGAAATTGTGGCCGTGCTCGAGCTCTCGCGCCGGGCCCTGGCCGAACAACTGCAAGCCAAAACCCTGTTCGCAAGCCCCGGGGCCGTGCGCGACTACCTGCAGCTGCAGCTGGGTGCGCATGCGCAAGAGGTGTTTGCGGTGCTTTTTTTGGACAGTCAGCACCGGCTGATCAAGCTGGAAGAAATGTTCCGCGGCACGCTCTCGCAAACCAGCGTCTACCCGCGCGAGGTGGTGCTGCGCGCCCTGAGTCTGAACGCCTGCAGCGTGGTGCTGGCGCACAACCACCCCAGTGGGGATACCCAACCCTCGCGCGCCGACGAGGTGCTCACGCAGACGCTCAAAGCAGCGCTGGCGCTGATCGACGTGCGGGTGCTGGACCACTTCATCGTGACCCGCGACCACGCCCGCTCCATGGCGGAGATGGGTCTGGTCTGAGACCCCTGCGGCGCGCTGCGGTATGCGGCCGCGATGACCGCGCCACACTGGCCTTGGCTTACAGTGGCCTCTATGACCAAGGCCGGACTCAAAGATTTCAGCGACCTCAAAGCCCTGAAAAAAGAAATCGCACGGCAGGCCGAGCTGCAGGCCCAGCGAGAAGCTGCCCGACTGCAAGCCGAGCGCCTGCGACAAGCCGAAAAAGCGCTGTTTTCCCACAGCGTGGGGCCGGTGCGTCCGCTGCCTCTCAAGCACCAAGACAGTTTCCGGCTGACCCCCGAGCCGCCACCGCCCCTGGCGGTGCAGGCCCAGCTTGACGAGTTGGCCGTGATGCGGGAAGCCTTGTCCGACGAATTTGACGTGGACACCTTGCTGGACACCGACGACGCCCTGAGCTTTCGCCGTCCGGGTATGGGGCCAGACGTGCTGCGCAAGCTGCGCCGCGGCGGCTGGCGCATTCAGGGCCAGCTTGATTTGCACGGTATGCGCCGCGAAGACGCGCGAGACGCGCTGAGCGACTTCATTCGCGAGGCGCACAAAAGCGGCTGGCGCTGCGTGCGCGTGGTGCACGGCAAGGGCCTGGGCTCGCCAGGCAAAACGCCAGTGCTCAAGGGCCGGGTGCAAAGCTGGTTGGTGCAGAAAAAAGAGGTGCTGGCCTTCGCCCAGGCCAGGCCCGCCGAGGGCGGCGCAGGCGCGCTGGTGGTGCTGCTGGCGCAAGGCTGAGCAGGCCGCGTGATTCTTACCTGTGGGGCTTGCTTGGCAGAGATGCGTGCCGGGCAACGGGCATCACCTCAGGCGACGATTCGCCAGCAGGCTGGCTCCTACAGGGCACGTCACTGCCTGCTTGTCTTTGTGGGAGACAAGCCTGCAAGCGATGTGTGTGGGGCAAGGGGCGTCACCTCAGGCGACAATTCGCCAGCAGGCTGGCTCCTACAGGGCTTGGCACTGCCTGCTTGTCTTTGTGGGGGCTTGCCTGCAAGCGATGCATGCCGGGCAGCGGGCATCACCTCAGGCGACGATTCGCCAGCAGGCTGGCTCCTACAGGGAGATGAAAGGGCTGTTTGTCTTTGTGGGAGACAAGCCTGCAAGCGATGCGTGCCGGGCAACGGGCATCACCGCAGGCGCCAATTCGCCAGCGAGATGGCTTGGCGCAGGTAGACAGCGAGCAGCGTTCAAGCGCCGCGGTTGCGCATCCAGTCGGCTGTCTGAAAGAAAGACTGGGCCAGGCGGCGCCTGAGGTCGGCGTCTACGCCCAGCTCTTGCATGGCCTGGTCCATGCACGCCAGCCACTGGTCGCGCTCGACGATGCCAATGGAAAAAGGCATGTGGCGCATGCGCAGGCGCGGGTGGCCAAAGCGCTCCTCATAATGCGCGGGCCCGCCCATCCAGCCGCACAAAAACCAAAACAGTTTTTGCCGCGCACTGCTGAGCTCGCTGCCGTGGCTGGCACGCAGTTGGGCGTAGCCGGGCTCCAGGTCCATGAGGTCGTAAAAGCGCTCGACCACGGCGCGAATTTTTTCTTCCCCGCCTATCCACTCAAAGGGCGTCTCAAAAGGCGGTGTGCCAGGCGGTTTTTCTTCAATCTGCATATCAATCCAAGAAAAAAGCGGGCTCAGGTGGCGCGCCTGAGCGTCTCCACCACAGGCGTGGTGAGCACAGAGCGCAAGCCCCACCAGCCCGCCGCCAGGGCCAGAGCGGCGCCCGCCAAGCTGCCCGCCACCAGCACCAGGGGCGAGGCGGTCCAGGCAAAGTCAAACACATAGCGGGCCAAGGCCCAGCCCACCAAAGAGGCCACCAGCGAGGCCAGCAAGCCCGCCAACAGGCCCACACCCGCCAACTCGGTGCGCTGCACTTGGCGCAAGAGCGAGGCCCGCCCGCCCAAGGCCAGCATGATGGCGAACTCCCGCGTGCGCTCCTCGCGGGTGGCGGTGACGGCAGCAAACAGCACCACCAGCCCCGCAATGAGCGTGAAACCAAACAAGAACTCGACGGCGCGAATCACTTGGTCCAACACGCGCTGCACCTGGGCAATGGTGACACTCAAATCCACATTGGTGATGTTGGGGAACTGGCGCACCAGTTGGTTGTCAAAGCTTGGCCTGCGGCCGTCCACTTGGGGCGGCGGCGCGTCGGGCGCGCGGAAGGCCGAAATAAAGCTGATGGGCAGCTCGGACATTTGCGCCATGGGAAAAATCACAAAGAAATTCACCCGCAAACTGCCCCAATCGACCTTGCGCAAGCTGGTGATGCGTGCCGTCACGGGTTGGCCCGCAATGTCAAAGCCCAAGCTGTCGCCCAACTTGAGGCCCAGGGTCTTGGCCAAGCCCTCTTCCACGCTGATGGCGCCTGCCTCCTCGGCCGACCAGCGGCCTGCCACCACCTCGTTGTGGGCGGGCAGCGGGGCGGCGTGCGAGAGGTTGAACTCTCGGTCCACCAGGCGCTGGGCGCGATCGTCGGTGTAGTCCTCGCTGCGCACGGGCTTGTTGTTCACGGCCACCAGGCGGCCCCGGATCATGGGGTACCAGTCAAAGCGCTGCACACCGGCCGTGCGCAGCGCTTGCTGAAAGGCCTCACCCTGCTCAGGCTGAATGTTGATGACAAAACGATTGGGCGCATCGGGCGGGGTGGCCTGCTGCCAGCTGCGAATCAGATCGGTGCGCAAAAGCACCAGCAGCACCAAGGCCAGCATGCCCACGGCCAGCGCGCTGATTTGCACCACGGCAAAGGCGGGGCGGGCGGCCACCTGCCGCGTGGCCAGCACCAGCCACAGCGGGGCGGTGTTTTCGTTGACGCTGCGGCGCAGCAGCCACACGCCCAGCCAGCTCATGAGCGCAAAAAACACCGCCGCGCCCGCAAAGCCGCCCACGGCAATCAGGCCGAGCTTGAGGTCGCTGCTGGCGGCCAACAGCAAAGCCGCAAAACCGGCCACACCCACCAGCATCACGGCCAGCGACACAGGCTTTAAGTTGCCCACCTCGCGGCGAATCACGCGCAGCGGCGGCACCTGGGCCAGCTGCAGAACAGGCGGCAGGCCAAAGGCCAGCATGAGCGTCAGGCCCATGCCCAGGCCAAACAAGGCAGGCTGCAAGGTGGCCGCTGGCAATTGCGTCTGTACCAAACCAGCGAGCAACAGCACAAACACGTAATGCACGCCAAAGCCCAGCAGCACGCCCAACAAACTGGCGCCCAAGCCCACGAGCAAAAACTCCAGCGCATAGGCCAGGGCAATGCGCCGCTGGGGCTGGCCCAGCACGCGCAGCATGGCGCAAGCGTCCAGGTGGCTGGCGGCAAAGCCGCGCGCCACAATGGCCACCGCCACCGCGCTCAGCAAGGCGGCCAGCAAGGCCACCAAGCTCAAAAACTTGCCTGCCCGGTCCAGCGTTTGCCGCATTTCGGGCCGGCCGCTGTCCATGGATTCAAGCCGCAGGCCGCGCGCGTCCTGGCTGGCCATTTCGGCCTGCACCCACTGGGTGAAGCGCTTGACTTGCGCATCACTCCCGGCCACGGCCAGCCGATAGTTCAAGCGCGATGCAGGCTGCACCAAGCCGGTGGCGGCCACGTCGGCCTGGTTGACCATCACCCGCGGTGAAAAGCTCATGAAGCCGCCGCCCCGGTCGGGCTCCTGAATGATGAGGCGGGTCAGCTTAAAAGCATGGTCGCCCAGCAGCAGGGTTTGGCCCATGCGCAGGTCCAGCGCGTCCAGCAAGCCAGGGTCCACCCAGGCCTCGCCCGGGCCAGGAACACCTTGGGCCACTTGCTCAGGCAGACCAGGCCCCTCGCTCAGCCTGAGGCGGCCACGCAAGGGGTAGCCGGACTCTACGGCCTTGAAAGACACCAGCTTGCTCTGGCCGTCCTCTTCGTCTCGGGTGCGCGCCATGGTCGGAAAGCTCACCGAGCGCGTGACGCCCAAGCCCAGGCTGCGGGCTTGATCTTCAAAGACGGGCGGCGAGGGCCGGTCGCTGCTGAGCACGACATCGCCACCCAAGAGTTGCCGGGCATCGCGCTCCAGGCCGCCTTGGAGCCGGTCGGCGAAAAATCCCACGGCGGTCAGTGCGGCCACGGCCAAGGTGACGGCCACCACCAACAAGCGCAGCTCCCCAGCCCGCCAGTCCCGCCAGGCGTTTTTCAGGCCCAAGGTCCAAAAATTCATGTGCATGGGAAAGAACCATAGCGCAAAGCCAAGGACCTGACGGCGCCTAGGGCTTGTCGCGCCCAAAATGGCAGTGGATTGCCGCCACGCATCGCCGGCAGGCCCGCTCCTACAAGGGAGCAGCGCGGCTGGGTGGCTGCTCGAAGGCCAAACGCTCGGGGTGGGTGTAGCAAAGAAAACGCCTGTGGGTGGCCCGGCCTATGGCGCACAGCCCCACTTGCTCGGCCACCTGGTGGCCCATTTGGGTGATGCCGCTGCGCGAGACCGCCAGGGGCACGCCCATTTGCGCCGACTTGATGACCATCTCGCTGGTCAGCCGGCCTGTGGTGTAAAACACAAACGGAGCGTTTGAATCGGTTTGCGCCGTGTCTGTGCCATGCATCCACATCCAGCCAGCAATGGTGTCTATGGCGTTGTGGCGGCCCACGTCTTCCACAAACACCAGCATCTCCTCGCCCCTGAACAGCGCGCAAGCATGGACCGAGCCCGCGCTTTTGTAGGTGCTCTCTTGCAGCCGAATGGTGTTGACGATGCTGTAAAGCTGGGCCTGCGTGAGCCGGGCTGGCGGCAGTTGGATGGAGCCCACATCGTCCATCAGGGCGCCGAACACGCTGCCTTGGCCGCAGCCGGTGGTGACCACCCGGCGTGAGGTGCGCGCCTCTATGTCGGCAATGCCAGCGCGGGTCTGCACGGCGGCGGCCTGCACGTCCCAGTCCACCATGATGGAGGCCACCTCATCGGGCGATTGAACCAGGCGCTGGTTGCGCAAGTAGCCCAGCACCAACCCTTCAGGCCAGGCCCCCAGGGTCATGAGCGTGACGATCTCGCGCTTGTCGACGTACACGGTGAGGTCGCGCTCGGCCGGAATTTGCACAGCCTGAGGCTGGCCAAACTCGTCGGTGGCGGTGATCTCGCGAGTGAGCGGCGCCGAAGCTTGGGTCAGTTGGGGCAGAGGCATTATTAAAAAACAGCAGCTCCGGAAATCGGACCCAGTGAAACCGGCAAAGAGCCGCTCATGCGCTCAGCCTGACAGCGCAGTACTTGAATTCAGGGATTTTGCCCACCGGGTCCAGGGCCGAGTTGGTCAGCAGGTTGGCCGCCGCTTCCACATAGGCAAAAGACATGAACACCGTGCCATCGGGGGTGCCTTCATCCAGGCGCAGCAGGCAGTGCAGCTCGCCACGGCGCGAGGCCAGGCGCACGGTCTGGCCAGGCTCGAGCCCCAGGCGGAGCATCTCGCGCCCATTGACCGAGCAGGTGGCCACCGACTCGATGGCGTCAAGCACGCTGGCGCGGCGCGTCATGCTGCCGGTGTGCCAGTGCTCCAGTTGGCGGCCAGTGATGAGCACCAGCGGGTACTCTAGGTCGGGCTGCTCGTCGGCGCTCACCAGCTCAACGGTCTTGAGCTGTACGCGGCCGTCGGCCGTGTCAAAGCGCTCGGTGAAGACGATGGACTGGCCGGGGTCGTCTTCGGAAAGACACGGGTAGGTGACGCTGGACTCGCGCTCCAGCCGCTGCCAGCTGATGCCGGCAATGCTGGTGTGCATGGCTTGCCGCATTTCTTCATAGACCTGGGCCACACCGTGGTGCTCGCCCACGTAAGGCCAGTCCAGACCCATCCCGGCGGCCATCTGCTGCACGATCCAGAGGTCGGCGCGCGCCTCACCGGGGGATTCGAGCGCCTGGTGGCCGAGCTGCACCATGCGGTCGGTGTTGGTGACCGTGCCCATTTTTTCGGGCCAGGCGCTGGCCGGCAGCACCACGTCGGCCAACCAAGCGGTTTCTGTCATGAAGATGTCCTGCACCACCAGATGCTCGAGGCTCGCCAGGGCATGGCGAGCGTGGTGGAGGTCGGGGTCGCTCATGGCCGGGTTCTCCCCCATCACATAAAGCCCGCGCACCTTGTGCGGGTCGGCGTCATCGGCCAGGGCTTGGTCCAAAGTTTCAGTGACGGTGTAGCCCGGTGCCGGGTCCAGCGGCTGGCCCCAAAAGTACTCAAACCAGGCGTGGGCGGCCTCGTTGTCCACCCGCTGGTAATTGGGGAACATCATGGGGATGAGGCCCGCGTCACTGGCGCCTTGCACATTGTTCTGGCCGCGCAGCGGGTGCAGGCCGGAGCCGGGCTTGCCAATTTGGCCGGTCACCGTGACCAGGGCAATGAGGCAGCGCACGTTGTCGGTGCCGTGCACATGCTGGCTCACGCCCATGCCCCAGAGGACCATGGCCGCCTTGGCGGTGGCAAAAGCACGGGCCACCTCGCGCAGCGTCTGCGCCGGGATGCCGCAGATCGCCTCCATGGCCTCGGGGCTGCAGTCCTTGACGCTCTCTCGCAAGGCCTCGAAGTTGCTGGCCCGGCGGGCAATGAAGTCCAGGTCGGTCAGGCCTTCTTCAATGACGGTGTGGATCAAGGCCTTGAGCATGGCCACGTCGGTGTCGGCCTTGAACTGCAGCGTGCGCCAGGCGTGGCGGCCGAGGTCGGTGATGCGCGGGTCGGCCAGCACCAGGCGCTTGCCGGCCTGTACCGCGTTCTTCATCCAGGTGGCGGCCACCGGGTGGTTGGCCGTGGGGTTGGAGCCAATCACCAAGATCAGGTCGCTGTGCGCCACGTCGCTGACTTGGTTGCTCACCGCGCCCGAGCCTACGCCTTCGAGCAGCGCGGCCACGCTGGAGGCGTGGCACAGGCGGGTGCAGTGGTCTACGTTGTTGCTGCCAAAACCGGTGCGCACCAGCTTTTGGAACAGGTAGGCCTCTTCGTTGCTGCCTTTGGCCGAGCCAAAGCCGGCCAAGGACTTGGGGCCATGGGCATCGCGCAGGTGTCTCAAGCCACCCGCGGCCAGGGCCAGGGCTTCTTCCCAGCTGGCTTCGCGGAAGGTCTGCGACCAGTCCATGCTGTGGCGGTCCAGGTGCTTGAGCAGCTCGGGGTCCTTGGGCACGCCCTCGCGACGGATCAGGGGTTTGGTCAAACGCTGTGGGCTGTGCGCATAGTCAAAGCCAAAGCGCCCCTTGACGCACAGCCGCCCCTGGTTGGCCGGACCGTCCCGGCCTTCGACGCTGACGATCTTGTTGTCCTTGACCTTGTAGCTCAGCTGGCAGCCCACGCCGCAGAAGGGGCAGACCGAGTCCACGGACTTGTCCACCGCCTGCGAGCCGATCTGGGTCTTGGGGCTGAGCGCGCCCGTGGGGCAGGCCTGCACGCATTCGCCGCAGGCCACGCAGGTGCTCGCGCCCATGGGGTCGGCCAGGTCGAAGACGATCTCGCTGTGCGCGCCGCGGCGGGCATAGCCAATCACGTCGTTGACCTGCTCCTCGCGGCAGGCTCGCACGCAGCGGGTGCACTGGATGCAGGCGTCCAGGTTGACGGCCATGGCCGGGTGAGAGATGTCGGCCTTGGGCTGCTCGCGGCGCAAGGCCTTGAGCTCGGGGCGCACTATCACTTGAAGGCGGTCGGCCCAGAGGCTGAGTTCGCCGTGCTGGCCGGGGGCTTGTTTCCACGCGCCGGCACCGCTGCCCTCTGCCTTGCCCTCTTCCAGAGGGGAAGGGGGCAAGTCGAGTCCTCGCCCACCCGGAGCATGGGAGAGCGCACTGCCTGGCCCATGCGCAGAACTGGAGCCCGCATGGCTCCCTCGCCCCCCTGGGGAGAGGGCTGGGGAGAGGGGCAACGCGCCGCCACCGTCATTCCACTTGTACCCAGCATCGGGCATGTCCGACAGCAGCATCTCCAGCACCATCTTCTGGCTCTTGAGCGCACGCTCGCTGCCCGACTGCACCTTCATGCCGAGCGCCACAGCGCGGCAGCAACTGGGCGCCAACGTGCGCTCGCCGGCGATCTCGACCACGCAGGCGCGGCAGTTGCCGTCGGGCCGCAGCCCTTCGCTGAAGCACAGGTGCGGAATCTCCACCCCCAGGCGCTTGGCCACCGCCAAGATGGTGTCACCGGCCGAGGCTTGCACAGCCTGGCCGTTGAGCTCGAATTCCACGGTGGCGGGCTGCAGGTGCTGGGCATTGAGGGGCGCGTTCATGCGGCAACTCCGACTTCATGGGCAAAGTGCTTGAGCACGCTTTGCACCGGGTTGGGCGCGGCCTGGCCCAGGCCGCAGATGGACGCGTCCACCATCACCTGGCTCAGGTCCTGCAAGGTGGCCGCGTCCCACACCGGGGCGGCCATGAGCGCGGCAGCCTTGGCCGTGCCCACCCGGCAGGGGGTGCACTGGCCGCAGCTCTCGTGCACAAAGAATTTCATCATGTTGAGCGCCGCATCGCGCGCCTTGTCCTGCTGGCTGAGCACGATCACCGCCGCCGAGCCTATGAAGCAGCCATAGGGCTGCAAGGTGTCAAAGTCCAGCGGAATGTCAGCAAGACTCGCCGGCAAAATCCCGCCCGAGGCGCCGCCAGGCAGGTAGGCATAGAGCGCATGGCCCTCCGCCATGCCGCCGCAGTGCTGCTCCACCAACTCGCGCAGCGTGATGCCGGCCGGCGCGAGTTTGACACCCGGGTTCTTGACGCGGCCGCTCACGCTGAAAGACCGCAGGCCCTTGCGGCCGTTTGCACCCTGGGAGGCGAACCACTGCGGCCCTCGCTCGACGATCTCGCGCACCCAGTACAGCGTTTCAAAGTTGTGCTCGAGCGTGGGCCGGCCAAACAGGCCCACCTGCGCGATGTAGGGCGGCCGCATGCGCGGCTCGCCGCGCTTGCCCTCGATGCTCTCGATCATGGCCGACTCTTCACCGCAGATGTAGGCGCCCGCGCCCCGGCGCAGCTCAATGCGCGGCAGGGGAAAGGGTGGGTCGGCCTGGAGCTTGGCGATCTCGGCGGCCAGCAGGCGCCTGCAGTCGTGGTACTCGTCGCGCAAGTAGATGTAGCAGGCCTCGGTGCCCACCACATGGGCGGCGATCAGCATGCCTTCAAGGAAACGGTGCGGGTCGCGCTCCAGGTAAGTGCGGTCTTTGAAGGTGCCGGGCTCGCCCTCGTCGATGTTGACGGCCATCAGGCGCGGCGCGACTTGTTCACGCACGATGCGCCACTTGCGCCCGGCCGGAAAGCCCGCTCCGCCCAGGCCGCGCAAGCCTGAGTCTTCCAGAGCGAGGATCACCTCGTCTTCGGGCAGGTCGCCGCTGACGATGCGCTGGGCCAGGGTGTAGCCGCCTTGAGAGAGGTAAGCCGCGTAATTGACGACCGCGCCCTCACCCCGGCCCTCTCCCAAAGGGAGAGGGGACAAGACAGCGTGCCCCTGCGCCATGGTGGAGCCCGTATGGCTTACTCGCCCCTCTGGGGAGAGGGCTGGGGAGAGGGGCATCGCGTGCCCACAGACCTCGGCAATTTTCTCAACGCTGGCCCAGGGCACCGCCCGCTGCCCGACCGTCGCCGCCGGCGCCTGCTCGCAACGCCCTATGCACGGGGCCGAAATCACCCGCACCTCGGCGCCCAAAATGGCAGGCAGCTTATCCAGCAGCGCCCGCGCGCCCTGCATCTCGCAGGGCAAGCCATCGCACACCCGCACCGTCAGTGCCGCTGCAGACTCACCTTCGCGCAGGATGTCAAAGTGGTGATAAAAGCTCGCCACCTCGTAGACCTCAGCCATGGGATTATTCATCTCCCGGGCCAGCGCCACCAGGTGCCGCTCGTGCAAGCCCAGGCAGGCGTCTTGCAGCAGGTGCAGGTGCTCGATCAACAGGTCGCGGCGGTGGCCGCCCTCTGGGCGAGGGCCGATCAGGGCGCGCACCTCGGCCAAGGAGGCATCGTCCGGCTGGCGGCCCTTGAGCTTGGCGTGGCGCTTGAGGCTTTGTCGCAGGCCGTCGAGCGGTATGCGCACGGGCGGGGGGGAGGCGAGGCTGGATGTCATACCGAAATGTCACCCAAGCCCCTGCCTTGCGTCAAATTGGCAAGCCGCATGGGTCGATTCAATCCCTGAATCAAAAACCTTCAGCCTGGCTGCACATCCACCGCCAGCGATTCGTCCAGCGGCTGCTCACTGGCCAGGGCCTCGCGCACACGGGGTGCCTGCCACACCTCAGAAAGCATGCGAATGAATTCATAGGCGTAGCCGCGCAGGTACTGGTGGCGCTGCAGCCACAGCGAACTGATGGCCGGGCGAAACAGGTGGCGCGCCTCCATGCGGGCCAGGCCCTGGTCGCGCCGGGCGTCAAAGGCCCATTCGGGCAAGGTGGCAATGCCCATGCCCGAGGCCACAAAGGCCTTGATCACGTCGGCGTCGGTGGCGCTGAGCACCACCTGGGGCTGAATCTGCTCCTTGGCAAAGGACTCCAAGATGGCCACCCCGCCTGCAAAGGACGCGTCCAGCGTGATCATGGGGTAGGCGGCCAGGTCGCGGTGGGTCAGAGGCTGGGTCTTTTGGAGCAGTGCATGGCCTTGCGGCAGCAGCACGCAGCGCCAGATGCGGTAGCAAGGCAGCTGCGCCAGCCCCTCCGTGGCCACCGTGGGCGCGGTGCACAGCCCCAAGTCGGCCTGGCCGGCCTGCACCAGTTGCATGATCTGGTCGGGGTTGCCCTGGCGCAGGCTGAGGTTGACGCCGTGAAAACGCGCCTGAAAACGCTGCACGATGGGAATGAGCAGGTAGCGCGCATGGGCATGGGTGGTGGCAATCACCAATGATCCGCGCTCGGGGTCGGCGGCTTGCTCGCCCACCCGCCGCAGGTTGTCCAGCTCACGCAGCACCCGTTGTGCGATGGCCAGGGCCTCCTGGCCAGGCGCGGTCAGCGCGGTGATGCGGTTGCCCTCGCGCACCAAAAGCTCGGTGTGCAATTCCTCTTCAAGCAGGCGGATTTGCTTGCTGATGCCCGGCTGCGAGGTGTGCAGGGCCTGGGCGGCGCGCGACAGGTTCAGGCCACGGTCGGCCACTTCGGCCAGGTAGCGCAGTTGCTGCAGGTTCATGGGGTCCTCTCTAACCTGTAGTTATAGACCCCCCACCAACAATTCCTATACGGACTGACCCGAGCTGCCTAGACTGCGCACCAGAACAAGCCGCCAACTTGGCGGTCAGGAGACAGGACATGCAAAGCAAAAAGCTGGGGGCGCTGGCCGTGCCGGCCCTGTGCCTGGGCCACAGCATGGGTGCCAGTGATTTCAGCAACGCTGGCGAGCGCGAGTTCCAGGCGCTGGTGGCCCGCGCGCTGGACCTGGGCCTGAATTTTTTTGACAGCTCCGACGCCTACTGGGGCGGCTTGCACGAGACCTGGCTGGGCCGTGCCCTGACCGGCCGCAGGCAAGAGGCCTTGCTCACCTCCAAGTTTGGCAACCTCACGCTGCCCGACGGCCGCAAGGCCACCGACGGCCGGCCTGAATACGCCATGGCCTGCTGCGAGGCGAGTCTGAAGCGCCTGGGCACCGACGTGATCGATCTGTATTACTTGCACCGGGTCGACCCCAAGGTGCCCATTGAAGACACCGTGGGCGCCATGGGCCGGCTGGTCGAACAAGGCAAGGTGAGGCACATCGGCATTTGCGAGGCTGGTGCCCAGACGCTGCAGCGTGCGCACAGCGTGCACCCTGTGACCGCCTTGCAGACCGAGTATTCGCTGTGGCACCGCCAAGCGGGCCAAGACATGTTGGGCCTGTGCCGGCAGTTGGGCATAGGCTTTGTGGGCTACTCGCCGTTGGGGCGCGGGCTGCTGACCGGCGGCATTCAGCGCTTGGACGACCTCGCACCCAACGACAGGCGGCGTATTCATCCACGCTTCAAAGGCGAACACCTGGAACGCAACCTGGCGCTGGTGCGCCGCATGGAAGACATGGCGCAAACCCTGGGCCTGAGCTGCGCGCAGTTGGCGCTGGCCTGGGCCACTGCACAAGGCCAAGACATCGTGCCACTGACCGGCACGCAGCGCGTGAAGTACGTAGAGCAGAGCGTGGACGCTGCGGCCGTGGCCTTGACGCCGGCCCAGTGTGCCGAGCTTGAGGCCCTCTTCAGCCCCGAGGCCGTCTCGGGCGAGCGCTACCCGGCAGAGATGCTCAAGGACTTGGGCATTTGAGGCCAGGCGCTGGAAATCTCTATCTGACCCCCATTAATTGACCCAAAAACAAGGAGTGACTGGATGAGCAAAGATGCAACGATGGAATCGGCGTTGTCGCACTGGGCGCCGCGCATGGTGTCCAACGGCGTGATGCTGACGGATTTTCAGGAGGTCTGCGCCTCCATTGAGCGCTGGGACGACTGGTGCGCGGCCTGGTGCAAGCGGGCGGGCGTTCATGAGGCGCTGGGCCTGGAGTCGCTGGCTGATGGCTACAGGCTCACGGCGGCCGAGCACCTGTCGCGGGCGGCGGTGTACTACCACTTTGCCAAGTTCGTCTTTGTGCATGATGTGGACCAGATGCGCGCCGCGCACATGAAGGCCGTGGAGTGCAAAAACCTGGCGCTGCCGCACCTGCACCCACCCATCCAACGCGTGCAGATTCCCTACCGCGGCAAGCTGCTGGCGGGCTTTTTGCGCCTGCCCGCAGGGGCGGTGCGGCCGCCGGTGATGATCATGGTGCCCGGCCTGGACTCGGCCAAGGAGGAGCTGGAGGCTTACGAGATTCCGTTTTTGCAGCGCGGCATTGCCACGCTGATGGTCGATGGCCCCGGTCAGGGCGAAGGCGAGTACGACTTCCCTATCCAAGGCAATTACGAAGAACCGGTGGCGGCCATGGTCGACTGGCTGATGGCCTGCGACGAGGTGGACAACACCCGCATTGGCCTGTGGGGCGTGAGCCTGGGCGGCTATTACGCGCCGCGCGCGGCCGCGTTTGAAAAGCGCATCCAGGCCTGCATAGGCCTGGCCGGGCCCTATGACTTTGGCGCCAACTGGGACAAGATGCCCGAGCTCACCCGCGAGGCCTTCCGTGTTCGCTCGCATTGCAAAACGAGCGAAGAGGCGCGCAAGTACGCCGGCACGCTCACGCTCAAGGACGGTGTGGCCCAGCAGATCAGCTGCCCGCTGTTCTTGCTCACCGGCAAGCAGGACCGCATCGTGCCCTGGCAGGACACGCAGCGCGTGGCCGACGAGGCCTCGGGGCCCGTCAAGCTGATGATCGTGGAAGACGGCAATCACATCGCTAACAACCGGCCCTACCGCTGGCGCCACCAAAGCGCCGACTGGATGGCAGAGCAGCTCGGCCTGCCGCGCAAATAAACCCTTGACCTCACTTTAGGAGCACACCATGACGCACTCATCAACCCTCACCCGCCGCCACCTGATTCAGACCGCTGCCGGCCTGGCCGCCACAAGCCTGGCCACCCCTCTCTGGGCCCAGGCCTATCCCAACCGCCCGGTCAGGCTGATCTCTGGGGCGACTGCAGGCAGCGCCTCGGACATCATTGCCCGCGCCGTGGCCGAGAAAATCCAGGCCGAGCTGGGCCAGCCGGTGATTGTGGAAAACCGCCTGGGCGCCTCGGGCACGATTGCAGTCGGCGCCATGCTGGCCGCGCCGCCCGACGGCCACACCGTCTCGGTCTACACGGCGGCGCACACCGTGGTGCCCTTGCTCTCCAAGGTGCCTTACGACCCGCTCAAGGACATCTCGGCCGTGATCCCGCTGGCGGTGGTGCCCAATGTGCTGGTGGTCGCGCCCAGCAAAGGCTTCAAAACCGTGCAAGACCTGGTGGCTGCGGCCAAGGCCAAGCCGGGCTCGCTCAATTACGCCTCGGTGGGCGCGGGCACGGCGACCTCCATGAGCGCCGAAAAATTCCGCGCTGCCACCGGCATAGACGCGGTGCATGTGCCCTTCAAGGGCTCGCCCGAAGCGGTCAACGAAACCATTGCCGGACGCACAGACTTTTTCTTTGCGCCGCTGGTGTCAGCCCTGCCCATGATCAAGGCCGGCCGCCTGCAGGCCCTGGCCGTGGCCACCACCAAGCGCTCGGCGCAACTGCCCGACGTGCCCACGCTGGCCGAAGCTGGCATCGCCAATTCGGAATACCTGTTCTGGATAGGCATGCTGGTGCCGGTCAAGACACCGCGCGATGTGGTCAACCGGCTCAACCAGGCCACCCAGCGCGCACTGGCCACGCCTGAGGTGCGGGAGCGCCTGGCCAGCCAGGGCGCGGAGCCCCTGCCCATGAGCCCGGAGCAGTTCGATGCCATGATCCGCGAGGAAATGGCGGCCAACGCGGCCATCATCAAGGCCGCGGGCATAAAGATCGATTGATCAAGCCCTGAGCACGCCGCTGTGCGCGGCGGCGTGTGACAGCCACTGCGCGTCGGCCGCCAAGGCCCAGGCGGCCTGCAGCGCCCGCGAAGGCCGGGCCTGCCGCAGGCAGGCAAAAGCCAGGGGCGTGAGCATCTCGGGCTCGACCAGAGGCAGGGCTTCGAGCTCGCCCTGGCTGCGCACCGCGCCCACCAAGGCGCCGGGCAACACACTGGCCACGTCGCCGGCCTGCACCGCCAGCGCCAGGGTGAGCACCGAGTCGGTTTCCATCACGGGTTTGACCTGCACGCCAGCGCGCTCGAAGGCGCTGTCGACCAGGCTGCGGTTGTGCATCTCGGGGGTGAGCAGGCACAGGGGCAAGACCGCCGCGTCGGCCCAGCGCAGGGGCGCGCCCAGGGCCAGTTGCACCCCCGGCCGGGCCGCGCGCCGCACCAGAAAGTAATGCTCGGTGTACTGGGCCAGCAGCTCAAAGCGCGGCGCCTTGCCAGCATTCAAGCGCTCAGCAAAGCCCAGGCCCAGGTCCAGCGACAGCTGGTCCAGGCCTTCTTCGATCTCGCGCGAGCTCATGGAGCGCAGCACCGTCGCAATGCCTGGGTGGCGGGCTTGCAGTTGCGCGGCAAAGCGGGTGGCAATCGGCACTGCCGTGGGCACCACACCCAACATCAAGCTGCCTCTAGGCTGCTCGGCACTGCTGGCCAGGTCCTGCTTGAGCAGGGCCTGCTCGTGCAGCATGCGCTGGGCCGCCAGCAGCACCCGCTCGCCTTCATGCGTGAGGCCGGCGTAGGTGCGGCCGCGCTTGACGATGGGCGTGCCAAACTCCTCTTCCAGCGCCTTCATGGCGTTGGACAGGGCCGGCTGCGTGATGTGGCAGGCCTGGGCGGCGCGTCCGAAATGGCGGTGCTCATTGAGCGCCACCAGGTAACGCAGCGAGGCCAGGCTGCTCATCAGGTGTTTTTAGAAATGGTGATGGTCGGGAACTTGGCTGAAAAGTCTTTGGCTTTGCCCGCCACCGTCACCGCCACCTTGCGCGCTAATTCTTTGTAAATGCGGGCCAACTCGCCATCGGGGTCGGCCACCACGGTGGGCCGGCCGCTGTCGGCCTGCAAGCGAATGTGGATGTCCAGCGGCAAGGCGCCCAGGTAGTCCACGCCGAACTCACTGGCCATCTTGCGCCCGCCACCTTCGCCGAAAATATGCTCGGCGTGGCCGCAGTTGGAGCACACATGCACGGCCATGTTTTCCACAATGCCCAAAATGGGCACGCCGACTTTCTCAAACATCTTGATGCCCTTGCGCGCGTCCAGCAAGGCAATGTCTTGCGGCGTGGTGACGATGACCGCGCCCGTGATGGGCACACGCTGGCTGAGCGTGAGCTGTATGTCGCCGGTGCCGGGTGGCATATCGACAATCAGGTAGTCCAGATCGCTCCAGTTGGTCTGGCGCAGCAGCTGGTCCAGCGCTTGCGTGGCCATGGGGCCGCGCCAGATCATGGCCTCGTCGGGCTTGACCAAAAAACCAATCGACATGACCTGCACGCCGTAGTTCTCCAGTGGCTCCATGGTCTTGCCATCAGCGGTCTCGGGCTTACCTTCAAGGCCCATCATCATGGGCTGGCTGGGGCCGTAAATATCGGCATCCAGCAGGCCCACGCGGGCGCCCTCGGCCGTCAGCGCCAGCGCCAGGTTAACGGCGGTGGTGCTCTTGCCCACCCCGCCTTTGCCCGAGGCCACGGCAATGATGTTTTTCACATTGGGCATGAGTTGCACGCCGCGCTGCACGGCGTGCGAGGTGACGCGCGTGCTCACACTGACACTGACCTCTGTCACGCCGGGCACTTGGCGGGCGGCCGCCACGAGCAGCTCGCGCAGCAGCGGGTGCTGGCTGAGGGTCGGGTAGCCCAGCTCCAGCTCAAAAGCGATGTGGCCGCCGTCGATCTTCAGGCCCTTGATGGCTTTGGCACTGACAAAGTCTTGGCCGGTGTGGGGGTCCACCACGGACTTCAAGGCGTCCAGCACAGACTGGGGGGTAATGGGTGCAGCAACGGCCATGGACAATTTCTCTCTGGGAAATGGCTGGAAAGTCTAACCCTCAGGCGCGCCAGGCTTTGGCAGCAGGGTCTTGCACGCCGGGAACGCGTTGGCAAGTGCAGGCCCAGCCCGCCGCATAAAATCAACTGTTCAACTCACGGTGACCCTGGCCTTGCGCCACCTTAGCCTTCCCCAAAGCCCACCTATGTCACAGCGCCGCCTGTTCGTCACCACCGCCTTGCCGTATGCCAATGGCAACTTTCACATCGGCCACATCATGGAATACATCCAGGCCGACATTTGGGTGCGCTTTCAAAGAATGCAGGGTAACGAGGTGAACTTTGTCTGCGCCGACGACGCCCACGGCGCGCCCATCATGATTGCCGCCGAAAAAGCGGGCAAAACGCCGCAGCAGTTTGTGGACGACATTGCCGCCGGCCGCAAGCCCTACTTGGACGGCTTTCACATCAGCTTTGACAACTGGCACAGCACCGACGCGCCTGAAAACCACGAGCTGGCGCGCCAGATTTACCGCGACCTGCGGGACAACGCCAGCGGCTCGCTGATAGAGACCAAGACCATTGAACAGTTCTTTGACCCCGAAAAGAACATGTTCTTGCCGGACCGCTTCATCAAAGGCGAGTGCCCCAAGTGCCACGCCAAGGAGCAGTATGGCGACAACTGCGAGGTCTGCGGCGCGGTCTACGCGCCCACGGACCTGATCAACCCCTACTCGGCGCTGTCTGGCGCCAAGCCGGTGCTCAAGAGCTCGGAGCATTTTTTCTTCAAGCTCTCAGATGCGCGTTGCGTGGAATTTTTGCAGCGCTGGACACAAGACGGCAAACTGCAACCCGAGGTGGCCAACAAGGTCAAGGAATGGTTTTCGGTGCGCACCAACCCGGACGGCACGCAAAGTGAAGGGCTGGGCGACTGGGACATTTCTCGGGACGCGCCTTACTTTGGCATTGAAATTCCTGATACGGCCATCAATGGGGCCCCTGGCAAGTACTTTTACGTGTGGCTGGACGCCCCGGTGGGCTACCTGGCATCGCTCAAGAATCTGCTGGGCAAACGCGGCCAAGACTACGCCGCCTACATGGCCGACCCGCGGCTTGAGCAGTACCACTTCATTGGCAAGGACATCGTGACTTTTCACACGCTGTTCTGGCCCGCGATGCTGCATTTCAGCGGCCGCAAGACGCCAAACAATGTGTTTGTGCATGGTTTTTTGACCGTGAACAACGGCGAGAAAATGAGCAAGAGCCGCGGCACCGGCCTGGACCCGCTGAAGTACCTCAGCCTGGGCATGAACCCCGAATGGCTGCGCTACTACCTGGCGGCCAA
>CAMCUN010000068.1 GCA_945878995.1 Polaromonas sp. YR568
GCTTGACAGGGGCCTCAAAGCCAGGAACCAAGCGCTTGTAGCTGTTGGTGCCGGGGTTGGTGATGGCGTTCAGTGCACGGGCGTGCTTGATGATGCCGCCCACGTAGTACAGCGCAAAGTCCGACAGACCCGCATAGCCGTCACCGGCAAACAGGTTTTTGCCGTCTTTCCAGATGGACTGGTGCACATGCATGCCGGAGCCGTTGTCGCCGGCGTAGGGCTTGGGCATGAAGGTGGCGGTCTTGCCGTAGGCGTTGGCCACGTTCCAGACCACGTACTTCAGAATCTGCGTCCAGTCGGCGCGCTGCACCAGGGTGGAGAACTTGGTGCCGATCTCGTTTTGGCCTGCGCCCGCCACTTCGTGGTGGAACACTTCCACGGGAATGCCCAGCGACTCCAAAATCAAGGACATCTCGGCGCGCATGTCTTGCGTGCTGTCGACCGGGGGCACAGGGAAATAGCCGCCCTTGACCGTGGGACGGTGGCCGCGGTTGCCGCCTTCGAGCTTGCTGCCGCTGTTCCAAGGGGCCTCGTACTCGTCGATCTCAAAAAACACGCGGCCTGGCTCGTTGGCCCAGCGCACGCCGTCAAAAATGAAGAACTCTGGCTCAGGACCGAAGTAGGCGGTGTCGCCAATGCCAGAGGCCTTAAGGTAGGCCTCAGCGCGCTTGGCGATGGAGCGGGGATCGCGGTCATAAGACTTGCCGTCGCTGGGCTCAACCACGTCGCACTGCAAAAACATCGTGGTTTCTTCAAAGAAGGGGTCGATGTTGGCGGTGTTGGGGTCGGGCATGAGTTGCATGTCCGAGGCTTCAATGCCCTTCCAGCCAGCGATGGAGGAGCCGTCAAAGGCGTGGCCGGCGCTGAACTTGTCTTCGTCAAAGTGCGAGATGGGCACGGTCACGTGCTGCTCTTTGCCACGGGTGTCCGTGAAACGGAAGTCAACAAACTTGACTTCGTTTTCTTGGACCATTTTCATCACGTCCGCAATGGTCTTTGCCATCAAATTCTCCTGAGCAAAATAAGTGGGTTGAATAAATCTTCAGAACTGGTGAATGCAGTTTCTGTGCCAAAGGCATCAGCCTGCAGCCAAGCGCAACAGAGCATTGTGCCGTGAACCGCACCGCTTTCAGGCGCGCAGAAGTAAGAAAAACCTCTGCACACCTCGAAGAAGCACCATATTGGTGCAAAAAAAAGCACCGCTTTGGTGCGGCATCAGTTCAAGCTCAACGCACCAATTCAGGGCCCAGCGTCACGCCAAAGGGCTTGAGGCCTTCGAGCAAGGCAGGGTAAGCCAGCGCCACGGCCGCCTCGTTGCCTTTGACGCCCAGCTCAATGTGGCGGCCGTGTTGCGGGTGGTCCACGCTGGGCAGGCTGAAGACCCGAATCTCGGGGTGGCCAGCTTCAATCGCTTGCATGAGCGGCGTGAGTGTGGCCTCCATGCCGCCAAACACAATGATGGACTTCTCCACATGGCTGTGGAGGCGCTGGTGGGCCGCGTAGTGCGTGTCCAGCACCCATTCCATCATGGGCCAGGCCATCACCGGAAAGCCGGGCAAAAAGTGCACCGCGCCTGGCCCAGCCACACAGCGAAAACCTGGAATCTTGTTGTAGGGGTTGGGAATGACCTCGCAGCCCGCTGGGAACATGCCCATGTTGAGGCGGTGAACGTTGTCTGGGCTGTCCGGGTTGAACACGGTGCCTTGCTCGCGCGCGGTGTCTTGCATGCGCTCGGTGATCAAGACCTTGGCCTGGGGATGCAGTTCCAACTCCACCCCCAGCGCCCGCGCCGCGCATTGGCGGGTGTGGTCGTCGGGCGTGGCGCCTATGCCGCCGCAAGAAAACACCACCTCGCCGCGCTCACGCGCCCCGGCAAAAGCCTGGCGCAGCGTGTCGGTGATGCGCTCGGGATCGTCGCCCACGTAGTTGGCAAAACTGACTGTCAAGCCCCTGGCTTTGAGCAGTTCAATGCCTTTGACCAGGTGCTTGTCGGCACGTTTGCCGGAGAGGATTTCGTCGCCGACGATGATGAGGCCGAAAGAAGGGATCATGAAAGGAGGGTAAAAAAGTGAATATCAGTCAAATACGAGTATCGCCCGCGCCAGCGCTGGGCACAGTTCGTGGCTCTAAGGGCAAGGGGGCCTCCACGGGCTGGGCTGGCCCCGTTGAGGCGGCCGGCAAAGCCCTCAGCTGCGCCAGGGCGGCCAGCGCGTAATGCGCAAACCACAGCGATGCAAAAGCAAAGACCAGCATGTAAATCCAAATCGCCAGCGGCACCAGCACCGGGGCCATGGCAATGAACATGGCGCCCGAGGCCCACAGCACGCTGGGCAAAGCGCCCAAGTAGCCGCTGACAATGCCTATGCCCAGCAACTGGAAGCGGTGCGTTTTGAACAACAGGCGGCGCTCTTCGGTGCTGGCGTGGTCGGCCAGCGCGTCGTAAGCCATCACGCGGTAAGTGAGCCAGCCCCAAATGAGGGGTGGCAAAATCAGTACCAGCGGAGGAATCAGCCACAGCGGCACCGACAAGAGCAAGGCCAGGCAAGCGGCCAGCGTGGAGCCCAGGGACCAGGCCAAGCTGCCCCAAAAACTGCCGCCTTTTTTGCGCTCCAGCCCGGCAAAGCGCCGCTCGCTGACCAAGGAAACCATGGCGGGCATCATGAACATCGCCACCATCAGCAGCGAAGCCACCACAATAAAGGGAATGCTCGCAAACAGCAGCAAGGCCGGCGCCAGCACCAGGCGCACACCTTCCAAGCCCATGCGGTCCAGCCACTGGCCCAGCCACTCCATCCAGGCCCAGCCCGTCAGCTGCAGGCGCAGGGAATCCACCGCGTCGTTCCAGAAAAAGTAGCCCAAGCCCAGCGAGACCGCGACCATCACGGCCAGGGGCAAAAAAGACAGCGCAATCACGCGCGGATGCAGGCAATACATCGCGGCGCGAAAAAAGGCATCAATCATGGGGTTCATGGCGGGGCTCCTAAGCCGGTATTGTCAGCCCCGGCCCACCAGGCGCTTCAAGCCCAACCACTGCTGCGCCCACAGACCGCGCCCGTAGTCGCGTTGCTGCGTCACTTGGTCGGGCAGGCCGGTGGGGCCAAAGCCGCCCTCAAAACGGGCCGTGCCAAACAGCATGTCCCACCAAGGCAGCAGCACGCCAAAGTTGTGGTGGCCATCGGCCACGCTGTGGTGCGAGCGGTGAAAGCGCGGGCTGACCCACAGGCGCTCGCCCCAGCGGCCAAAACTCAAGCGCAAATTGGCATGCTGCAAGCTCTCACTGAGCTGGCTCAGCATAATCAAGACCATGAACTGCTGCGGCCCCACGCCAATGAGTTGGGCGGCCAGCACCAGCAGCACGTCGATCACGATGTCGTCCACAAAGTGGTTGCGGTTGTCGCTCCACATCGTCATTTGGCGCTGCGCATGGTGCAGGGCATGCAGCTGCCACCACCAGCGCACGCCGTGTTGGCCGCGGTGTATCCAGTAGGCCAAAAAGTCAAACACCAGCAGGTAAATCAAAAAGCTGGCCAGCGCCCCGTCGGTCACGCCTGGCCAAAGCTGGTCCAGGTGAAAGGTTTGCCCGCCTGCCGTGCGCCACAGGCCAAAGAGGTGGTTGAACACCGGCTCCAGCGCAAAAAACAAGGCCAGCCTGAACACGCCCAAGCGGTGAATCAGGGTGTAGACCATGTCCACGCGCACGGTGGCGCGGTCGGTCACCGGCTCCACCGGTCGCCAGCGCTCCAGCGGGGCCAAGACCAGCAGCATCACCGCAATTTGCACCAGGCCCAGCATCAACCAGCCGGTGGCGGCGTATCCGTCTTCGAGCAAATGGCCCAGGCCCAGCTCAAACAGCCAGGGAGCCACGACTTCAAACACGGCGGCCTGTACCTGGCCAAAGGCCTCGCTCACCGCCAAAACGACATCGTTCATCAGCGCACTCCTGCCGGGCTGGCTTGGCTGGCCACCCAGCGCTGGTAGGTGGGATGCTCGCGCAGAGTGGCAAAGCACAGGCCGCGTTTTTTGAGTCCCACAATCAAAGGCTCCAGCACCGCCGGCGCCCACGGGTCTTGGCGCGACCAAATGCCCAGGTGCGCCATGAGCACGTCGCCCGCACGAATCTCAGCCATGGCCTTGGAGAGCAAGCGTGGGTTGGGATGGGTGCTGCTAGAGAGCTCATCACCCAAAAATCCCGCCGGCGCCCAGCCCACATGCTGGTAGCCGCAGACCTTGGCAGCCTGCAGCAGGGCTGGCGAGGTTTTTCCACCGGGCGCCCTGAACAGCGGCAGCGGCGGCTGACCGGTGACTTCGGCCAAGCGGCGGCTGGCGCGGTGCAGCTCTTCACAGTATTGGCTGGCCGTCCAGGTGTGCACCTCGCCTTGCTGGGGCCCGGCCGAGGCCCGTACCTTGAAGCGGGCCTGGCCTCCCTGGGGCGGCAAATCGGCCAACCAGTAAGTGTGGTCGTGGGTGTGCGAGGCAAACACATGGCCCTCGGCGGCGCGGGCCTTCCACCAGGGCGCCCAATCCGACCCCAAGCTGCCATCGCCGGTTTGGGTGCGCTCGTGCGCCGCAAAAAAACTCACTTGCACCTGCTGGCGTGCCAAAACCTCTGCGATCAAAGGCGCGACCCCCATGTGGCCGGTGTCCAGGGTCAGGTAGACCGCGCGTTCAGGGGTGCAAAGGGAGGCCGCGGCTGAGAAGCTGGTGGCGGCCAGCAGCACGGCGCTGAAGGCGCGGCGCCAGTTCAGGCTGTCATGCGCGGCGACTGCCTCAGCGCGGCGCATGGTCCAGCGTCCACACCCCGTGCGGGCTTTTTCCCACTTTCACTTGGCGCAGCATGCGCCCGCTCTCTAAATCGAGCGCCGATAGCCGGCGCGTCCAGCGGGAGGTGACATAGAGCGTGCGGCCGTCGCGCGAGACGTCCATGCAGTCTGGCCCGCCAGGCACCTTGATGGTGCTCACCACCTGCAAGCTCTGCAGGTTGATTTTGCTCACGGTGTCGGCCACGCGGTTGGTCAGCAGCACATGGCGGCCGTCGCCCAAGGCCCTGAAGGCATGGGCCCCTTTGCCGGTCTGAATGCTGCGCACACGCACAGGCTCTTTGCCCGACACATCAAACAACTCTACCGAGTCACCGCCCGTGAGGGCCACCAATATTTGCTTGTCCCCAGGCAGGCCGTACAAGTCAGCGGGCATGGGGCCGGTGTTGATGCGCCATTTCAAGGCCTGTGTGGCCAGATCAATAGCCACCAGCTCGTCGCTGTCTTGCATGGTCACGTAGACCGTGCTGCTTTTGCTGTCTATCCACAGGTGGCTGGGCGTTTTGGCGGTGTTGATGCGCTTTTGCAAGGCCAGCCTCTGGCCGTCCCAGCGGTAAATGTCCACATGGTTGAGCCGGTTGGCGGCCGTGACAAACCACTTCATGTCAGGCGAAAACCGCAGGTGGTAGGGGTCAATGATGTCCCGCACTGTGCGCTGCACCTCGCCGGTTTTGGGGTCTATGAAGGTCAGCGTGTCGGACATTGCGTTGGCCACGATGACCGACTTTTCATCCGGCGTCATGTACAGGTGGTGCGGCTCTTTGCCGGTGGCAATGCGCCGGGTTTCCAGCCAGGTGTTGGGGTCAATGACGCTGACGTTGTTGTCCAGTGAATTGAGCACAAACAAAGGCGGCAAGGCCTGCGCCAGGGCCGGCAGCCCCAGGCTGCACAGCCCAGCCAAAACCAAAGCGAGCCAAGCTCGCTGGAAAACATACTTCACAAACGTCTTTCACTGAGGTCCCCGGTGGCTTGTGCGCCAAATGCCGATAGCCAAGGGATATTTGAATTTAAGTTTAACGGCGCAACCCTGAGTTAACGCTCTTGGGCACAGCCCAGACGACAAGCTCTAAGGGTTTTACACCTTGGCCAGAGAAGAGGCGCTGATGCTTTGCAAATCCGCCTCACTGAGCCAGCGCCACTGGCCGGGCGCCAGATCGGCCGGCAGTGCCAAGCCGCCTATGCGACTGCGGTGCAGCTGCTCCACCCGGTTGCCCACGGCGGCCAGCATGCGCTTGACCTGGTGGTACTTGCCCTCGGTCAGGGTCAGTCGCATGTGGTGCTCGCCTGTTTGCTCGCAGGCCGCGGCACGCACGGGCTTGGGGTCGTCCTCCAGCACCACGCCAGCCAGCAGCCGGGCCACTTGCGCGGCGGTCACCGGGTGTTTGGTGACAAGCTCATACACCTTGGGCACATGGTGGCGGGGCGAGCTCATGCGGTGAATGAACTTACCATCGTCAGACAACAGCAAGAGCCCGGTGGTGTCTTGGTCGAGCCGACCAACGGCCTGCACCCCAGCCGCCGCGCCACCACCACGCTGGCGAATGGGGCCGGGCAACAAGGTGTAAATGCTGGGCCAGGCGCCGGGCTTTTGCGAGCACTCGTGGCCTGCAGGCTTGTGCAGCATCAAATAAGCCTGGGCCTGGTAGTGCCAAAGCTGGCCCTGCACGGTAAAAGCCAGGCCCGAGGTCTCCCACAGCTCGGCGGCGTCGTCCAGCGTGCGGCCTTCAATGCTCACCAGACCCTGCTGCACCAAGCCGGCACACACCCGGCGCGTGCCAAAACCCTGGGAAAAAAGAATGTCTTGAATGGCTTGGACAGGCATGGGCCTATTGTCGCCGCCTTACTCTGCCGTCTGATCCGGCGTGGCGGTGGTCAGCAGCTGGTAGCCAAAACCATGGATGGAACGCAAGCGCAAAGCGGAGTCGCCGCCGAGGCTCAAGCGCGAGCGAATGCGCGAGATGTGCACGTCCAGGGTGCGCGAGAAGGGGTCGTCTTCCCGGCCCCACACCTCTTGCATCAGGCGCTCACGCGAGAGCGATCGCTCGGAGTTTTCAAACAGAAAGCGAGCCAGCTCGAATTCTTTGCCCGAAAACTGCGCCTCACCGCCCTCCCAGCTGATGTGGCGATTGGCCATGTCAAAGGTGTAGCCCAGGCAGACCATGGGCCCCGTGTGCTGACGCGTGGGGTACACGCGGCGCTTCAGAGCCGCTACCCGGGCCAAGAACTCAGCCGGCCGCACGGGCTTGATGCAGTAGTCCTCGGCACCGGCTTCCAAGGCCGCCACGATGGCCTGCTCATCGTGCATGCCAGTCAAGAAAATCACTGGCACGTCTTGCTGAAAGCTGCCTGAGCGCAGCAGCTTCAAGACGGTCAAGCCGTCTTGGTCAGGCAAACGCCAGTCAAACACAAACAAGTCAAAAGTGTTTCTTTTGACCGCCGAAAAAAAAGCCTTGGCGGTGGGGAAAATCGCACCCGTGTGGCTTTGCGACTCAATCACTTTTAAAACATGACTGGCCAGTGCCGCGTCGTCCTCAAGAATGCCGATGTGCATGTGCTTATTCCTCGCTTAGTAAGGGTAAGGGGCCGCTCCTCCAAAGCAGAAGAACGTTATTGACTCAGGCCAGCCAAGCTTGGCAGCTTGACAAGTTTTTTATAAATTGTGTTGAAGTGTTAATTTCATTGTAACCGCTAGTAGTAAATCAGATCTTAGCTTATTGACCTAAAGAATTAGAGACTGAACTTGATTCAGCTTTGCTCGTCAGGCCAGCGCTTGCGTGCAGCTGTTGTCAGCAAACAGGCTGCTCAAGACAACACACAAAAAATGGCCTACAGCTTGAAAGGCTGTAGACAATTGAATATTTGGTCGGTGTGAAACCACTCAAAAAAACCCTGCAACTCGCTCGAAAGCCAACTTCTGCCTTTCAGCAACGCGACTTGCAACTGGTGTGCACCCCGTTTTGCACCCCCCGTTTTGCAGTTGCGACACCCCACGTTTGGAACACCCCCTCCCAATTGCCTTGGAGCGAATTTAGGAGCGGGCTTGTTGCACATCGTATGCCTCAACTTTCAGTTTCTGCCGCCGTCTGACCCTCGGCCCACGGAACTCATGCGACGCGCAGCGTCTTCGGCTCAGGCAGAGTCAAGGTCGCGCAAGCTTCCCGCATCGAGTTCGGTCAGCAAAAAGCCCAGGACCTGCACGTTCTGCGCGTCGGTGGCACTGTCCAGGGCATCCTGCAGCACATCGCGAATATGGTCGCTTGTCACGAGTTCCATGTCCCAGTCGGGGAACAGGCGCTCGCGGACATCTTCCACCTCGCTCAGCAGCACGAAGTTGTCGTGGCGGGGGTCTGTGCGCAGCCGCGACATCAGCGCTGTGACGTTGTCGCGCGGGCCTTCCAGCCACTGAAAAAAGATGCCGCTGCCAAAGACCAACATGCCCGTCACGCCATGCTCAGGGTTCCAGCGGCGCGCGGTGGCGATGATGCGCTGTACAGCGGCTTCGTCCACGCCGGGCGTGGCGCGGCTGCAATAAACCACGTTGTAAAGCGAAGGGAAGGCGGGGCCGAACCCTGGCTCGTCGCCATGGAGATGAAGAATTGAGGCCATGTATAGATCCTTATTCAAAGTATGCGGTACAAATTCACCACGCATCTGCCGCGTCGGGCGTGAGTCCAAGACCCCACGACGACCAGGCCAGTGACCAGCACAGATGATCGGCTTGAAACAGGCCAGTGACTGTGTGTGACCTGCCTGGGATTCGTCAGGGTTGGTAAAACGGTCGGCAAAACAGGCAAAGTCAAGGGCACCAAGAAGAAAGGACCTAGCCCCTTTCGAAACTAAGTCCTTGGTTCTTGGTCGGTGTGAAAGGATTCGAACCTTCGACCCCTTGCACCCCATGCAAGTGCGCTACCAGGCTGCGCCACACACCGAAGACTCTAATTATAGCTGGCTTCAGAGGGCGAATTCGGGCTCGGCGTTCAGAAGCTTGCGGATTTCAAAGAGTTCGCGGCGCATGAATTCAATGCCCTCCAAGGGCAAGGAGGTCAAACCCAAGATGGCCAGGTCAAGCGCGTCTGCGGGGGCCGGGTCGGGGGCAAGAGACTGCCCGTCAATGATGTCTACGCCTTCGAGCATGACCTCGCCTTGGCGGCGGCGCTCGCGCTCGCTGTGCACCAACTCTTGGAGTTTGTTGCGGGCACCGCTGATGGTGAAGCCCTGGTCGTAGAGCAAATCGCGGATGCGGCGGATCATCAGCACCTCGTGGTGCTGGTAGTAGCGGCGGTTGCCCCGGCGCTTCATGGGCTTGAGTTGGGTGAACTCTTGCTCCCAGTAGCGCAGGACATGCGGCTTGACGCCACACAAGTCGCCCACCTCACCAATGGTGAAGTAGCGCTTGGCGGGGATGGGGGGAAGGGAGTTCTCCAATTGAATCAAGGCCTTGTCGCAAGAGGCAATTAATCTACATCAACAGGCCACGCGCTGCAATCAGGGAAAAGAAAAATTTGTGCCGCAGCTGGGCTGGTGAAGGCGTTTGAAGGCGCTTCAAGTCGAGTCAGGTCCTTGAATTTGCTCTTTGAGCTTGTGGCTGGCATGAAAAGTGGCCACGCGGCGCGCTTCAATGGGAACTTCCTCGCCGGTGCGCGGGTTGCGGCCAGGGCGAGGGGCCTTGGTGCGGATTTGAAAGTTGCCAAAGCTGGAGATCTTCACGTCTTCGCCTTCAATCAGCTTGTCTGAAATCAGCGTGAAGAAGGCCTCCACCATGTCTTTGGACTCGCGCTTGTTCAAGCCGATCTGCTCGAACAGCAAATCGGCCAAGTGGGCCTTGGTGAGCGCCGGGGTTTCCAGGCTTTCGACGGACAGTTCCATGGCGGGTTTGCTCAGAGAGGTTTAAAAATCAAGCACGCAGGCGTGCGGACAAGTCGGCTTGCAGGCGCTCAATGACGGCTTGCACAGCCTGCTCGATGTGCTGCTCGGTGAGCGTGGCCTCGCCGCTGCTGAGCACCAGGCGCACGGCCAGGCTTTTTTCACCCAGGCGCAGGCTGGCGCTGGCTTCTTTGGGGCGGTAAATATCAAACAGCGTGGCAGAACGCAGCAGGCCTTGGGTGGGGGCGACATGAATGGCGGCCATGAGCGCGGCGTGGCTGACGGCCTCATCGACGATCACGGCAATGTCGCGCTCCACGGGCTGCAGGCGGCTGACGGCCTGGAACTGCGTCACAGTGCGCTGCTGCAGCGCGTCCAAGTCCAGTTCAAAGAGCACGGGCGCCAAGGGCAATTCATAAGACTGACGCCACTGGGGATGCAACTCGCCCAGCCAGCCAATGTGGCGGCCATGCAGGCTCACGCGCGCACTGCGGCCGGGATGCAGCGCAGGGTGGCTACCCGCCTCGAACACGGCTTGCGTGGGCGCCAGCAGGGCTTCCAAGTCGCCCTTGAGATCAAAAAAGTCCACCGCCTTGCCTGTTTGTGCCCAGCTGGGCGACTCCAGTGGGCCGTAGGCCAAGCCGGCCACACGCAGGGGCTGGTCAAAGCCCGAGACGGTGGTGTCGGAGTCGGGCGTGGCCGGGTTGCGCAGGAACACGCGGCCGAGTTCAAACAAGCGCGCCCGGGCGGCCTTGCGGTCCAGGTTGAACTTGAGGGTGTGCAGCAGCGAGCCCAGCAGCGAGGAGCGCATCACGCTCATTTGGCTGGCAATCGGGTTGAGCAGGCGGATGGGGTTGGGGTTGCCCGCCAGTTCGTGCTCCCACTTTTCCTGCACAAAGCTGAAGTTGATGGTTTCTTGGTAGCCCAGGGCGGCCAGGCTGCGGCGCAGCGCAAAGGGGCTGCGCTCGTTTTCAGGGCGCAGTCTCGCGGTGGTGGGGGCCAGCGGCGGCGTCTCGGGCAGGGCCTCGTAGCCCACCATGCGCACCACTTCTTCAATGAGGTCTTCCTCAATTTGCAGGTCAAAGCGGTAGCTGGGCGGCATGACCGTGACCGTGCCCGCGCCTTGCGTGAGCGGCAAGCCCAAGCGGCTGAGCGCGTCTGCGCACTGCGCCTGCGTCAGCGGCATGCCTATGACCTTGGCCGCGCGCGCCACGCGCAGCGTCACCGGCTGGGCCTGGGGCACATTCACCTGGGTGTCGTCCACGGGTCCGCAGGTGGTCTCGGGCGTGCCGCAGATCTGCAAGACCAGCGCTGTGATGCGCTCAATGTGCTCGACCGTGGTGGCCGGGTCTACCCCGCGCTCAAAGCGGTGGCCCGCGTCGGTTGAAAAGTTATAGCGCCTGGAGCGCCCAGCAATGGCTTTGGGCCACCAAAAAGCTGCTTCCAGGTAAATGTTTGCGGTGTCGTCAGAGACCGCGGTGGCGTCGCCGCCCATGATGCCGGCCAGCGACTCGAGCTGCGCGTCATCAGCGATCACGCCCACCTTGGCATCGACGGTGATGGTGTTGCCGTTGAGCAGCTTGAGGGTTTCACCCTCCCGGCCCCAGCGCACGTCCAGGCCACCGTGGATTTTGTCCAGGTCAAAAATGTGCGAAGGCCTGCCCAGCTCGAACATCACGTAGTTGGAGATGTCCACCAAGGGGCTGACGCCGCGCTGGCCGCAGCGGGCCAGGCGGTCCAGCATCCAGGCCGGGGTCTGCGCGCGGGTGTTGATTGCGCGAATGACGCGGCCTGAAAAGCGGCCGCAAAGCTCGGGCGCGCTCACCTTCACGGGCAGGCGGCTGTCGTCGTTGACAGCGGCGGCTTGTATGCTGGGCGTGATCAAGGGTGCGCCCGTGAGCGCGGCCAGTTCGCGGGCCACGCCGTACACGCTCAGGCAATGCGCCAAGTTGGGCGTGAGCTTGAGCGTGAGCAGCGTGTCGTCCAGCTGGAGGTGCTCGCGGATGTCTTGGCCCAGGGGCGCGTCGCTGGCCAACTCCAAGAGGCCGCCGTGGTCGTCTGACAACTTTAACTCGCGGGCCGAACACAGCATGCCGTGGCTTTCTACCCCGCGCAGCTTGCCCACCTTGATGAGAAAGGGCTGGCCGTCTTCGCCAGGCGGCAGCTCTGCGCCCACCAGCGCGCACGGCACCTTGATGCCCACGCGGGCATTGGGTGCGCCGCACACAATGTTCAGCCAAGCGCCCTGCCCCACGTCCACCTGGCACACGCGCAGTTTGTCGGCGTTGGGGTGCTGCACAGCCTCGCGGATTTCACCGACCACGATGCGCGTGAAAGGCGGGGCCACGGGCTTGAGCTCTTCGACCTCCAGGCCACCCATGGTGAGCGTGTCGGCCAGTTGCTGGGTGGAAAGCGGAGGGTTGCAAAATTCTCGCAACCAGGACTCTGGAAATTGCATGGCGTCAGATAAGTGTTTGGCGGTTGGCGTGGGGCTTAGTTGAACTGCGACAAAAAGCGCAGATCGCCGTCAAAAAACAAGCGCAGGTCGTTCACACCGTAGCGCAACATGGTCAGGCGGTCAGGCCCCATGCCAAAGGCAAAGCCAATGTATTTTTCAGGGTCCAGGCCCATGTGGCGCACCACGTTGGGGTGCACCTGACCGGAGCCGGCCACCTCCAGCCAGCGGCCAGCCAAAGGGCCTTGCTGGAACTGGATGTCGATCTCGGCGCTGGGCTCGGTAAAGGGGAAAAAGCTGGGCCTAAAGCGCAGCACCAAATCTTTGGTTTCAAAAAAGGTGCGGCAAAAGTCGGTGAACACGACCTTCAGGTCTTTGAAGCTCACGTTCTCGCCTATCCACAGGCCTTCGCACTGGTGGAACATGGGCGAGTGGGTGGCGTCGCTGTCCACACGGTAGGTGCGGCCGGGCGCAATCACGCGAATTTCGGGCATCAGCTCGCCGCGATCGAGCATGGCGCGGTGTTTTTTAACATGCTGGACCGCATAGCGGATTTGCATGGGGCTGGTGTGGGTGCGCAGCAGGTTGGGGGCGGCTTCGGTGCCGCCTTCGACATAAAAGGTGTCGTGCATGGAGCGCGCCGGATGGTCTTCAGGCGTGTTCAAGGCGGTGAAGTTGAACCAGTCGGTTTCAATTTCCGGGCCTTGCGCCACGTCAAACCCCATAGAACCAAAGATGGCCTCAATGCGCTCCAGGGTGAGCGAGACGGGGTGCAGGCCGCCGGTGCTGCGCTGGCGGCCGGGCAGGCTCACATCCAGGGCTTCGGCCTTGAGCTGGGCGTCGAGCTCGGCCTGGGCCAGGGCCTGGCGGCGCGCGGTCAGCGCCGCTTCAATGGCTTGCTTGGTTTGGTTGATGGCAGCGCCGCGGGTTTTTTTGTCTTCCACGCTCAGGGCCGCCAAGCCCTTCATGAGTTCGGTCACGCGACCGGCTTTGCCCAAAAACTGCGCCTTGGCGTTCTCCAAGTCGGCGGGGCTGCGGGCAGCGGCAAAGCTGCTTTGGGCAGCGCTTACCAGTTCGTCAAGGACCGTGTCTGGGCTCATGGTTCACATCTGGAAAAAACAAACTTGGGGGCACTGAACTGCACACTCAGGGCATGCCCCCATGAAAAAGGGCCAGAGCCTTCACAAGCTCCAGCCCGCTTTCGCAAGCGCCTCCCAGCCCCTAGGGGCCGAGAGGCGAGGCAAGTTCAAGCTGCCAGCTTGGCTTTGACCTGGGCCACGATGGCGCCGAAAGCGGCGTTGTCGTGGATGGCCAGGTCGGAGAGGACCTTGCGGTCTATCTCGATGCCGGCTTTTTTCAGGCCGTTGGCAAACTGGCTGTAAGTCATGCCGAAAGAGCGGCTTGCAGCGTTGATACGCGCAATCCACAACTGACGGAACACACGCTTCTTGGTACGGCGATCACGGTAGGCGTATTGGCCTGCCTTCATCACCGCCTGTTTGGCGATGCGATAGACATTGCCGCGACGACCGCGGAAGCCCTTGGCAAGGGCGAGAACTTTTTTGTGACGAGCGCGGGCGGTGACGCCACGTTTAACGCGAGGCATAGAGGTACTCCTTGTCCGTCTTTAAATCAAATACCCATGCCAGGCAGCATCTGTGCCATGTGACCCATATTGGTCTCATGGACAGCGACTGCGCCGCGCAGGTGGCGTTTGTTCTTGGTGGTCTTCTTGGTCAGAATGTGACGTTTGAAGGCTTGACCGCGCTTGACGGTGCCACCGGGACGGACGCGAAACCTCTTCTTCGCGCTGCTCTTGGTCTTCATCTTGGGCATGTGACTGCTCCTTTTCATTTGTGCTCGTGAGGCGCTGCGAAGGTGATCCACAGACTTGATGGCCCCGAGCCACTTGTTTGCACACCCACCAAAGTGGGTCTGCTTTTGGCAGCGGCTGACCCGAAAGCCAGCGTGCTGCGGCAGGCTTGAAAGCCTGCCTTTTTACCCCGCCGGTGACCTGAAACCGACGGAGCAAATCCTTAAATAACTCTCAAGCCCTGGCCGCTTCGGCCGGGGCCTCTGCCGCAGCGGGCTTGACCGCCTGCTTTTTCTTGCCCGGCGCGATCATCATGATCATTTGCCGGCCTTCGAGCTTGGGAAACTGCTCGACCACAATGGAGTCTGCCAACTCGTCGCGAATGCGGGCCAACAGAGCCAAACCCAAATCCTGGTGCGTGATCTCGCGGCCGCGAAAGCGCAGCGTGATCTTGCATTTATCGCCATCGTCCAAAAAGCGGCGAATGTTGCGCAGCTTGATGTTGTAGTCGCCATCGTCGGTGCCAGGGCGGAACTTGATTTCCTTGACCTCGATCACCTTTTGCTTGGACTTGGCTTCGGCCGCGCGCTTTTGCTCGGCGTACTTGAATTTGCCATAGTCAATCAGGCGGCACACGGGCGGAATGGCTGTGGGAGAAATCTCCACCAGGTCCACATCGGCTTCGCCCGCCAAACGCAGGGCCTCCATGAAGGGCATGATGCCAAGGGATTCGTTGTCAGGGCCCATGAGGCGAACCTCGGGGGCCATGATTTCACGGTTCAGGCGGTGCTTGCGTTCCTCGCGATGGCGACGGTCACGAAATTCAGTAGCGATGGCTTCAATCCTTCAAAGGTTGCCACAAAAGCTGTAGCGGCTTGCCCCGGCAACACGGCCTAAAGCTGCCGACGAATCGGCAGCGTGCAGGTCGTTCACGCTTTGTGTGCAATGTCCGAGGTGATTTGCGCAGTGAACGCAGCAAGAGACATCACTCCAAGGTCTTTGTTGCCTCGGGCGCGCACCGCCACAGAGCCAGAAGCTTTCTCTTTGTCGCCAACGACAAGGATGAAAGGGGGCTTTTGCAGAGAATGCTCGCGTATTTTATACGTGATTTTCTCGTTGCGCAGATCGAGTTGAACCCTAAGCCCTTGATTTTGCAGCGTTTTGGCTATTTCCTGGCAGTAATCGGCCTGCGCGTCGGTGATGTTGAGCACCACCACCTGCACCGGCGACAGCCAAGTCGGCAAGGCGCCGGCGTGCTCTTCAATCAAGATTCCAATGAATCGCTCCAGGCTGCCCACAATGGCGCGATGCAGCATGATCGGGCGGTGGCGCGCACCGTCCTCGCCCACGTACTCGGCGTCCAGGCGCTCGGGCATGTTGGGGTCCACCTGTATGGTGCCGCACTGCCATTCGCGGCCTATGGCGTCCTTGAGCGTGTACTCGATCTTGGGGCCGTAAAAAGCGCCCTCACCGGGCAGGTACGAAAAGTCGCAGCCCGAGGCGCGCAAGCCGTCGGCCAGCGCATTTTCGGCGCGGTCCCAACTTTCCTCGGAGCCGATGCGCTTTTCAGGCCGGGTCGAGAGCTTGTAGATGATGCGGCTAAAGCCAAAGTCCTTGTAGACCTTTTGCAGCAAGGTGGTGAAGGCCACCACCTCAGACAGAATTTGGTCCTCGGTGCAAAAAATATGGCCGTCGTCCTGCGTGAAGGCGCGCACGCGCATGATGCCGTGCAGGCCGCCGCTGGGCTCGTTGCGGTGGCACTGGCCAAACTCGCCAAAGCGCAGCGGCAGGTCGCGGTAGCTCTTAATGCCCTGCTTGAAAATAATGATGTGGCCAGGGCAGTTCATCGGCTTGAGCGCAAAGTCGCGCTTTTCCGATTCGGTGACAAACATGTTCTCGCGGTACTTGTCCCAGTGGCCGGTTTTTTCCCACAGGCCCTGGTCCAGAATCTGCGGGCCTTTGACCTCCTGGTAGCCGTTGTCGCGGTAGACGCGGCGCATGTACTGCTCCACCTCCTGCCACAACGTCCAGCCCCGGGGGTGCCAAAACACGGTGCCCGGCGAATGCTCGTCGATGTGGAACAGGTCCAACTCGCGGCCCAACTTGCGGTGGTCGCGTTTTTCAGCCTCCTCCAGCAGGGTCAGATGCTGCTGCAGGTCTTCCTTGCTGGCCCAGGCCGTGCCGTAAATGCGTTGGAGCATTTCGTTTTTGCTGTCGCCCCGCCAGTAGGCACCGGCCACCTTCATGAGCTTGAAGTGCTTGAGCTTGCCCGTGCTGGGCACGTGCGGGCCGCGGCACAGATCCTCGAAACCGCCTTCGCGGTACAGCGACACCTCTTGCCCGGCCGGGATGGAACCAATGATCTCGGCCTTGTAGTGCTCGCCCATGGCCTTGAAGTGGGCCACCGCTTCGTCGCGGGGCAGCACCCGGCGCAGCACGGGCTCGTCCTTGGCCGCCAACTCGGCCATGCGCTTTTCAATGGCCTGCAGGTCCTCGGGCGTGAACGGGCGCTTGTACGAAAAGTCGTAAAAAAAGCCGTTTTCAATCACCGGGCCAATGGTCACCTGCGCCTCTGGAAACAAGGCTTTGACGGCGTAAGCCAGCAAATGCGCGGTGGAGTGACGGATCAGCTCCAGACCATCGGCGTCTTTGGCCGTGACGATGGCAAGCTTGGCATCTTGTGCAATGGAGTAACTGGTGTCCACCAGCTGACCATCGACCTTGCCGCCCAAGGCCGCCTTGGCCAGGCCCGCGCCTATGGAGGCGGCCACCTCGGCCACCGTCACCGGCTGGGGAAATTGGCGCTGGGAACCGTCGGGAAGAGTGATTTGAACCATGGCTTGAAAAAGAGGTGGAGCTCGGGGAACAAAAAAGCGCGGCCGGGGCCGCGCTGAGGGAGAAGGCCATTCAGGGGTCGTTCCCGGCGTCGTCAATGGTGTACCTTCCCCACTCTTGGGGAGTCAAACAAAAACAAATTTTCCCACAAACACAAAGGCCAGCCCCAAGGGGCCGGCCTTTGTTCACATGCCGTCTGCCCACTGTGGGCAGGCGCGGCTCAATGCAATCAGTGGAACTGCTCTTCTTCGGTGGAGCCTGTCAGCGCCTTGACGCTGGACGAGCCGCCTTGAATGACGGTGGTCACGTCGTCAAAGTAGCCCGCACCCACTTCTTGCTGGTGCGAGACAAAGGTGTAGCCCTGCTCGCGGGCGGCGAACTCGGGCTCTTGCACCATGTTGACGTAGTGCTTCATGCCTTCGCCGCGGGCGTAAGCGTGGGCAAACTGGAAGGTGTTGAACCAGTTGATGTGGATGCCAGCCAGCGTGATGAACTGGTACTTGTAGCCCAGCGCGGCCAGGTCTTCCTGGAAGGTGGCAATTTGTGAGTCGTTGAGGTTCTTTTTCCAGTTGAAGGACGGCGAGCAGTTGTAGCTCAGCAGCTTGCCGGGGCAGGCCGCTTGCACGGCTTGGGCAAACTCGCGGGCAAAGCCGATGTCGGGCACGCCGGTTTCGCACCACACCAGGTCGGCATAGGGGGCGTAGGCCACGCCACGGCTGATGGCTTGCTCCAGGCCGTTTTTGACGCGGTAAAAGCCTTCTTGCGTGCGCTCGCCGGTGAGGAAGGGCTGGTCATTGGCGTCGTGGTTGCTGGTGATGAGGTTGGCCGCTTCCGCGTCGGTGCGGGCCAGCACGATGGTGGACACGCCCATCACGTCGGCGGCAAAGCGGGCCGATATCAGCTTTTCGCAGGCTTCGTGCGTGGGCACCAGCACCTTGCCGCCCATGTGGCCGCATTTTTTCACGGCGGCGAGTTGGTCTTCAAAGTGAACGCCGGCAGCGCCCGCCGTGATCATGTTTTTCATCAGCTCAAAGGCGTTGAGCACACCGCCAAAACCGGCTTCGGCGTCGGCCACGATGGGCAAGAAGTAGTCCACAAAGTCTTTGCTGCCAGGCTCCACGCCCCGGCCCCACTGGATTTCGTCGGCGCGCTTGAAGGTGTTGTTGATGCGGCGCACCATGGTGGGGACCGAGTCGTAGGCGTAGAGCGACTGGTCGGGGTACATGGTCTCAGACGAGTTGCCGTCGGCCGCGACTTGCCAGCCCGACAGGTACACCGCCTCCAGACCGGCCTTGGCCTGCTGCATGGCTTGGCCGGCGCTGATGGCGCCAAAGGAGTTGACGTAACCCTTTTTGGAGCCGCCGTTGACCTTGTCCCAGAGCTTTTCGGCGCCGCGCTTGGCCAGCGTGTGCTCAATGGGCATGCTGCCGCGCAGGCGCACCACATCGGCGGCGGTGTAGCCTCGCTTGACGCCCTTCCAGCGCGGGTTGGTGGCCCAGTCTTTTTCCAGGGCAGCAATTTGTTGAGCGCGGCTGAGTTGCTCGGTCAGGTTTTGGGGCATGTGAATCACTCCAGAAAGTTGATGAAAAACAGGGCTTGGGCGCTGGGGCGCTGGCCGGGCCAGTCCGTATCCATCGGCGCTGCAAGATGACTTTACTTTAAGTCTTCTACAAGACTCTGAAAAGCTCTTATGTCTTATATAAGATAAATAATTAATCATTTAAAAACAAAGACTTGCGCCTTTCATTTCTCAATGCGAAATTTACTTTCTCATATTGAGAAATTTTTGTGCGGCGCAACATGCAAAATTTTGCATTGCGAAATTTATAAATCGCCATGCAAAAACAAAGCGCCAAGCCGAACACGGCCTGAGCAAGCCTGAATGTGCGGCATCATGGCCAGATCCACTGTCCCGGCAAAGCAAAACCACAACATGAAACGAATCACCGCCCAAGCCTGTTTGGCCCTGAGCATGGCGCTGGTGGGCGTGTATGTGGCCTTGTCCAAGCCCATGGCGGCGGCCTTGCCAGTGTTGTTGCTGCTGTGGCTGCGCTTTGGCTTGGGCGCCTTGGCCATGCTGCACTGGCTGCCGCGCCCCACGAGCGAGCCGCCGCTTCAGGCGCAGAGCAGGCGCCTGATTTTTCTGGCCTCGTTCTTGGGCAATTTTTTGTTTTCTTTGTGCATGCTCTTTGGGGTGAGCCTGAGCAGCGCGGTGGCGGCCGGCGTGATCATGGCCGCCATTCCGGCCGTGGTGGCCTTGCTCAGCCGGGTGTTTTTAAAAGAGCAGCTGTCAGCGCGCGTGGGTGCGGCCGTGGCGCTGGGGGTGGCCGGTGTGGCGCTTTTGGCCTGGGCGCCACATTCGCCCGAAGCGATTCAAACAGGAAGACAAACAGGCCATGAATGGCTGGGGCATTTGCTGCTGGTGGGCGCCGTGCTGTCCGAGGCGTCTTATGCCGTCATAGGCAAACGGCTGACGGCCAGCGTGTCGCCGCGCCGCATCACGGCGCTCATCAACCTGTGGGGACTGGCGCTCATGACGCCCCTGGGCCTGTGGGCGGCCTGGGGCTTTGACTTTGGCGCCGTGCCCCTGCCGACCTGGGGCCTGCTGGTGTTTTACGCCATGGCCGCCAGCGTCTGGACAGTGTGGCTGTGGATGACAGGGCTGCAAGGCGTGCCCGCCAGCGAGGCGGGGGTGTTCACCGTCATGCTGCCGGTGAGCGCCGCCCTGGTGGGCGTGCTGTTTTTGGGCGAACGCATGGACGGCCTGCAGCTGGCCGCCCTGGGCCTGGCCTTGGCAGGCGTGCTGCTGGCCACCTTGCCCCAGCGCAGGGCTTGAAAGCCCGCCTCAGTGCTTGCGCAGCGCCTGCTCGACCTGCGCGGCTTGGTGCAGCGCTGACTCTATGCTCTGGCCGCCATTGGCCAGCACACGCGGCGCGAGCGAGCCGACCACCATGCCCAACACCGAGGCCGCCAGGCCCAGCAAGTTGGCGGGGATCAATGTGTCGGGGGCCAAGTTGTTGAACGCCAGCCAAGTGCCCACACCCAAGACCACAGAGAGCAAAGCGCCCTGGGTATTGGCGCGCTTCCAAAAGGCACCGGCCATGAGCGGCACAAAAGCGCCTGTGAGCGTGACGTTGTAAGCGCCTTGCACCATTTCGTACATGGTGCTGGTGCTGTTGAGGGCGAACACCAAGGCCATGGCCGTGAAACTCACCAACACCAACCGTAGGAGTAGCAAAAACTGGCGGTCGCTCATGCGCGGCACAAAGGGGCGGATCACGTTTTCGGTGAAGGTGGCCGTGGGCGCCAGCAACGCGCCGCTGGCGGTGGACAAAATGGCCGAGAGCAAGGCACCAAAGAACATGATCTGCGCCCACAGGGGCATTTTGCCCAGCACCAAATCGGGCAGCACGCGCTGGATTTCGCGGGCGTCTTCAGACTCGAAAAGTTCCTTGAGCTCGGGGTAGGCCATCAAAGCCGCATAGGCAATGAAAATGGGCACAGCAGCCATCACAAAGTAAAGCAGGGCGCCCACAAGGGTGCCGCGTTTGGCGGTTTTTTCGTCTTTGGCGCTGGTCATGCGCTGGAACACGTCCTGCTGCGGAATAGAGCCAAAGGCAAAGGCAAAAAATGCACCGGCCATGGCCCACCAACCGGCCGCACCCATGTCGGCCGGGAACATGTTGAACTTGCCATCGGCCTGAGCCTGGGTGATGACTTTGCCAAAGCCACCTGCGCTGTCACCCACCAGCCAGGCCACCAACACCAAGCCGATGACGATGATGACGCTTTGAAACAGGTCGGTAAAAGCCACCGACCACATGCCGCCAAACACGGTGTAAATCAGCACCACGGCCGCACCCATCATGATGGCGTGGTCCAAGGCCACCGCGCCCGAAGACAGCACATGAATGATGAGCCCCAGCGCGGTCAGCTGAGCCGAGGTCCAGCCCAAGTAAGAAATGACGATGGCGGTGCTGGTCAGCACCTCCACCGATTTGCCGTAGCGCACCTTGTAAAAGTCGCCAATGGTGAGCAAGTTGAGCCGGTAAAACAAACGGGAAAACAGCAAGGCGGCCAGCACCAAGCAGGCCGTGGCCCCAAAGGGGTCGCCCGGAATACCGTGCAAGCCGTCCTTGGCAAAAGTGGCCGAGACAGCCAGCACGGTTTCAGCGCCAAACCAGGTGGCAAAGACAGTGGCCACATTCATGTACAGCGGCAAGCTGCGGCCAGCGACCAGATAGTCTTTGGCGTTGTTCACGCGGCGCGCAGCCAGCAATCCAATGGCCACGGTCACCAACATATAGGCGATCACAGAGGTCACGAGCATAGGGTCTCCCGGAGGTGCGAATGAAGGGGCAAAGCCCAGTCCCCGTGCTGCGCATTGGGGCCACAGACCTGGCCAAAAAAGGCGCAGTTTAGTGGCAATTGATGAGTCCCTGGCCCTCAATGTGAACCCCACATCCGCCGCACCGCGCACCAGCCCCGCTCAGGCCGGCGCAATGCTATTCCAAAGTACTCAATTAACCCAAATCCGGCTACAGGGCAGGCTGCGCCCGCTCGCGGCGCAGCTCGTCCAGATCACCTCTCTGGCCCTGGGCCAGGATGTCCAACTCTGCGCCCGGCACCGCCAGCAGCTTGCGCGAGCCGAATTCGCCCCCCGGCCACGCTCAAAGCGCCAGATAGATTTGGGCATCACGCCCGCCTGGGCCGCTACATCGCCCTGCCTCAGCCCCAGCAGCTTGCGGCGCGCGGCGACGGCTTGACCAAGATCTTGGAGTGTTTGCATTTGATATTTGCGTCAATAAATAGGATTTATTGACTTTTATTGATTTAAATATCAAAAAAACCTGACAGATGAATCAACAAGGGGCTGGTGTTGGTGATGCACTGAGGTTTGGTTGGCGGGGTGGGTGAGCAGCGCTTGGGTGGTGCACCGAGTGTGGGGTGAGTCCGGCCGGCTCATACTGCGGGGGTACGCACAAATC
>CAMCUN010000069.1 GCA_945878995.1 Polaromonas sp. YR568
CCTCTGTGGGAGGGCCGGGGTGGGGGCATCGCCGAATTAACTCCCTCCCCCTCTGGGGGAGGGCCGGGGTGGGGGCATCGCGTGCCACTTAAGTTTCCTCACGCTTGCCCCTCTCCCCAACCCTCTCCCCAAAGGGGCGAGGGAGCAAAACAAGGCCCCCGCGGTCACTCCCTCACCCGTCTGAGGAAGGGCCAGGACACATCCCCGAATTCACTCCCTCCCCCTCTGGGGGAGGGCCGGGGTGGGGGCATCGCGTGGCACTTATGTTTCCTCACGCTTGCCCCTCTCCCCAGCCCTCTCCCCAAAGGGGCGAGGGAGCAAAACAAGTCCCCAACACTCAACTCAATTGCACTTGTCCGCAGGGTGCTGGTCCAGCAACGTGCGCTGGCCGCCCTTGATGCGGATGATGTAGGCCGGCAGTTCCGAGTCGTTGTCTTTGCTGAAGCACACATTGCCCGTGACGCCAGCCATGTTGGTGCTGCGCAAGGTGTCACGGATGGCGGTGCGTTCGGCCTTGAGCTTGGCGCTGTCGCCGGTCACGCCAGAGCGGCGCATGGCGTCGGCAAACACGTAAACGATGTCGTAGGCCGAGGCATCCACATGGTGGGCGCCGCCTTTGGTCACGCCGCGCTTTTTGGCTTCTTCAAGAAACTTGCGCTCGAATTGGCGAGTGCGGTCGTTGGTGTCCCACCAGTACCATGCCACGAAGGTCGCACCTTCACCATCGGCGCCCAAGATCTTGCTAATGTCAGGGTCCGCAAAGATTTGTGCGCCAATGAGCATGCTGTTGTGGCCCTGGCGGCGCAGCTCTTTCATGACCTTGGCCGTGCCCTCGGGCAGGCCCGCAAAAGCCAACACCGCAGGGGTGTTGCCCCTGAGCTTGGTGACGTGGGGCGAGAGGTCCGTGGCGTTGGTGGGAAAGCCTTCGGCCGGGATCACCATTTTCCAGCCATTGGCCTCCAACAGGCCGGGCATCCAGGTGGCCAGGGCCTTGCCCACGAACTCGTCGCTGGGGAACATCACCGCCGCGGTCTTGCCGCTCACGCCGCCCTTGGTTTCCATGGTCTTGAGCAAGCGGCCGAACTGCTTGCCCTCGTCTTCGGTGATGCGAAAAGCCCACTTGCGGTCTTTGGTGAGACCTGGGGCCGAAGCGGCGTTGGGAATCTGCACAATTTCCAGGCGTTCACCAGCGGCAAAGCCGACTTGGGCCTCCTGGCTGGAGAAGGGGCCGATCACGCCCAAGGCCTTGGCGTCTTCGGCAAATTTTTGCACCGCCACTTGGGCATTGCGGGCCTCGCCGCCCGTGTCGAATTTTTCAACGCGAATCTTGCGACCATTGACGCCGCCGGCGGCATTGATTTCAGCCACCGCAATGTCCACGGCAATCTCGGTGCCCACGGCCACGCCGGCGTAGCGGCCGGTTTTGGCATGGGACAGACCCAGCACCAGGTCCTGAGACCAAGCTGGCGCATTCAAGCCGGCCAGCAGGCCTGCGATCAACCATACACGTTTGTTCATCACCATCGCTCCTTGTGTCATTCGTCATTCGCCCAGGTAAGCGCTTGCCATCCGCGGATCGGCAGCGAGCGCTTGAGCCTGGCCTTGCAAAACCACCCGCCCTAACTCCAACACGTAGGCTCTGTGGGCGGTAGCCAGGGCCATGTGTGTGTTTTGTTCAACCAGCAAAATCGCCAGGCCATCGCGGTTGAGGTCCCGGATCAGCTCGAACAGTGACTTGACGAGCAAAGGGCTCAGGCCCAAAGAAGGCTCGTCCAACATCATCAAAGAAGGCTTGGACAGCAGCGCGCGACCAATGGCCAGCATTTGCTGCTCGCCACCTGAGAGCACAGAGGCCGACATGTGGCGTCGCTTGGCCAGGTTGTCAAAACGCTGGTAAATGGCGTCTATGTCACGGCTGGTGTCATCGCGCCGGGTGTAGGCGCCCATGAGCAAGTTGTCGTGCACGCTCATGCTCACAAAAATTTGCCTGCCCTCTGGCACCAGCACCAAGCCCTGCCCCACCCGCCAGGCCGCACTGCGCCCCGTGATGGCCTGGCCCTTAAAACGCACCTGGCCGGCCGATGGTGGCACCATGCCTTGCAAGGCCTTGAGCAGCGAGCTTTTGCCCGCACCGTTGGCGCCCAGCACGGCCACAATTTCACCGGCCTCCAGGGTCAGGTTCATCTCTTGCAGGGCCTTGATGCGGCCGTAACTCACACTGAGGTCTTGAGCTTCAAGCATGACCACCTTCCATGACTTGGGCGCTGCCCAGGTAGGCCTCGAGCACGAGCGGATCGCGGCTGACGGACTCGGCCGTGCCTTCAAAGATTTTGCTGCCAAAGTTCAGCACCACCACATGGTTGCACAGGTGGCGCACAAAGGGCATGTCGTGCTCGACCACCACCAGCGTGATGCCTTGCCCCGACACGCGTTCTAGCAACAAGCGCAGGTCCTTGGTCTCGGTGCTGTTCAGACCCGCGGCCGGCTCGTCCAGCAGCAAGATGCGTGGCTCGGCCATCAGGGCGCGCACCACTTCTATGCGTTTTTGCACACCGTAAGGCAAATCGGCCACCACCTGGCCGGGGTAGGTCCCCAGACCTGCATCTTCAAGCGCCCGACGCGCGCGGGCCGTGGCGCGGGCACTGCCCACCAGTTGCAAAGGGTGGCTGCGGTGGTGCTCGCCGAGCATCACGTTTTCCAGCGTCGACAAATGCGGCATCAGCCGGATATTTTGAAACGAGCGAGCAATGCCGTGGCGCACGCGCTGCGGCACCGTGTAGCCGGTAATGTCTTGCCCCAGGGCTTGAATGCGGCCCTGGTCTATGGGGTACACGCCAGAGATCAGGTTGAACACGGTGGACTTGCCCGCGCCGTTGGGGCCAATGAGCGCGGTTCGGCTGCCCTCGGGCACGCGAAAAGACACGTCGTTGATGACCTTCAAGCCGCCAAAGGACTTGCTTACGCCGTCCAATGTCAATGCCTCGCTCATGTGGTCCTCCTGGCGCTGCGCCCGGGCAGCAGCGCTTCCATCAGGGTGCGGGTGATCACGCCCTGGGGGCGCCACATCATGAGCAGCACCACCGCCAAGCCAAACACCATGTAACGCCCACCCTCCAAAAATTTGAGCGAGGGGTCCAACTCTGAGAGTTTGCGCAGACCCTCAGGCACCAGCGTGAAAAACACCGCGCCAAACAAGGGGCCCCACACGGTCTGGGTGCCGCCCATCAGCACATAGAGCAGCACGTAAATGCTGAACAACACACCGGTGGACTGCACATCAATGAAGTTGAACTGGTGCACCAACAGGCCACCGCCCAAGCCGCCTATGGCCCCGCCTATGGTGAAAGCCACAACCTGGGTCAGCCGCAGGTTCACGCCAAACAAATTGGCCACGCTCTCGTCGTCATGCAAAGCGCGCACGGCCAGGCCAAAGCGCGTGCGCATCAGCCAGACCATGAGCAGCACCACCGCCGCCGCGCAAGGCACCACCACCGGCAAACCGGCGTAAGCCATGACCGACAGGCCGGCCGCACCGCCCAAGGACGGGATATTGAGCAAGACCCCGGCCACCACCTCGGCAAAGGCAAAGGTGGCCAGCACCATGTAAATGCCGCGCGTGCGCAAGATGGCAAAGGAGATTAAAAACGCAATCAGCCCGGCCGTGGCCGCCCCGGCCAAGAGGGCAGGCGCCAGCGACCAGTCGCCCAAGGAGGTGAGCGCGCCAGCGGTGTAAGCGCCCAAGAGCACAAAACCGGCCACGCCCAAATTCAGCAAGCCCGCAGAGGCGGGCATGAACACGGCATACGCCACCACCACGTTGATGGACAACATGGCCAGCAAACCACTCAAGTAGCCCGACATCAAAATTTCCCCTTGCCCAACTGGGTTTGACCAAACAGCCCGGTGGGCCGCACGATGAGAATGAGCAAGAGCAGGCCCCAGACTGGGATTTTTTCAATCTCTGCGCCAAAGGTGCTGATGGCCAGGACCTTGACCAGGCCCACCACCAAGCCGCCGGCAATGGCGCCCCAGATGTTGCCCAGCCCGCCCAGCACCATGGCGGCAATGGCGTCGGTGGCAATGGCGTCACCCATGAAGGGCGTCACGGTGCCATAACTGAAGGCATAAAGAATGCCCGCAAAGGCCGACAGCATGCCGGCAATCACATACACCAGTGGGACGATGCGTTGCACCTCCACGCCCATGAGCGAACTGGCGTTGGGGTTCTCGGCAATTGCCCGCAAGGCTCGCCCCAAGCGGGTGCGCTCAAGCACGGCCTTGAGCAGCACCACCAAACCAATGGCCAGGAACAAGCTGACCAGGTGCGGTATGCCAAAAATCAGGCCACCCCACTCCAGGTTGGTATTTTTAAAGGGCAGTTCAAAGCGCTGCGGATCGCTGCTCCACAGGGCCGAAGCCCCGTGCTCAAACACAATGAGAAAACCCAGCGAACTCACCAGGGGCAGCGCATGCTCGGTGGCATCGCCAAAGCGCGCCTTCATGTAGCGGTAAGTAAAGCGCTCAATCAGCAAAGAGGCCAGCACCGCCACCCCAATGCCCACCATCACCGAGGGCAACCAGTGCCAGCCCAGGCCTAAAAAGTGTGGTCCTGCCGTCGACAGCGCCCAGGTGACCATGCCCGCCAACATAAACAGCGCCGGAATGGTGAAGTTCAAAAAGTTGAGCATGCCAATGGTGAGCGTGAAAGCCACCGCCACAAAGGCCAAGATGCCGCCGAGCAAGATGCCGTTGATGATTTGCTGAAGAAGTTGCATGGCTCTAGCCTCGCAAGATGAATGCCCGCAGGCTGGGGGATGCTGCGCCCCGACATGGGGCGCAGGAGCTTGTGCGCAAAGCGGTGCAGTTCATGCGATGTGCGACTGGTGGTTGTCCATGTACCACTCGGCAATTTCTTCGCGGGTGGTCCACCACACGTCGGGGTGGCTCTTGGCATGGGCCAAAAACTCCCTGAAGCAAGGCATGCGGTGCGGGTGGCCAGAGACATGCGGGTGCAGGCCCACGCTCATGATGCGGCCGGTCTCGGCGCCCTCGCGGTAAAGCTCGTCAAACTGGTCTTTGAGCATGCGCGCGGCGTCCCAGGTGGTCATGGCGCGGCGGTGGAAAAACGTGAAGTCGTTGACCTCAATGGTGTAGGGCACGTTGACGATGGGCCCGGTGGGCGTGTGAATCAGGTAGGGCTGCTCGTCGTTCATGTAGTCGCAAAAGAACTTCAGACCGCGCTCGGTCAGGATGTCGGGCGTGTTGGGCGTGCTGCGCAGCGACGAAGACAGCCAGCCTTTGGCCTTGCGGCCCACCACCTGCTCATAGACCTTGAGCGTGGCATCGATCAGCTCACGCTCTTTGTCCATGTCAAAGGTGTAGCGGGTCAGCAGCTCGCCTTGCTCGTAGTTGTGCGGCACGATCTCCCAGCCGCGGGCCATGGCGTGCTCGATGATCTCTGGCCGCTCCAGCATGGTCTTGGCGTTGGCGGTGCAGGAAAAGGGCACGCCCATCTCCTCGAACAGCTTGAACATGCGCCACACGCCCACCCGCTGGCCGTACTCGCGCCAGGTGAAGTTGGGAAAGTCCGCCACGTTGCCGGGCAGCGGGTCGGGCAACATGGGCGGGCCACCGGCGTAGTTGGGCTCAGTCCCCTCGCGGGTGAGGTCCCAGTACTCGCAGTTCATGGTGATGATGACGGCCAGCTTTTTCCCACCAGGCCAGCGCAGGGGTTGGCGCTTTGGCAGGGGAACCCAGGGGTAATGCATGAGATTATTCTCCTAAACTGAAAAAGCATTTGCCGCGCTTGAGGCGGCAAAGCGATGATTGAACAACTGTTTGGAGCCCGCATGAGCCCCCTGAAAATTGGCGACTTTGACGTCCACCGTGTGATCGAAACCGAAGGACCTTTCGCCCCCGTCAGCATGCTGCTGCCCGGCGTAGACATGGCCCGCATTGAGGCGCAGGCGCATTGGCTGCGCCCCCAGTTTGTGAGCGCAGACAACCTGGCGGTCATGAGCTTTCACAGCCATGTGCTTCGCACAGGGCGCCACAACGTGTTGATTGACGCCTGCGTGGGCAACGACAAAGAGCGGCCCCTGCGCGCGAGCTGGCACCGCCAGCAATTCGGCTATATGCATGCCTTGGCCCAAGCCGGCTTGCAGCCCCAAGACATTGACTTTGTCTGCTGCACCCACTTGCACGCCGACCATGTGGGCTGGAACACCCAGCTGCGAGACGGCCACTGGGTGCCCACTTTTCCCAAAGCCCGCTACGTGTTTGGAAAAACCGAATACACCCACTGGGAAGCAGCCCACCGCCAAGCCGTGGCCGAGGGCGCGGCCGTGCCCAACCACGGCTCGTTTGCCGACAGCGTGCTGCCCGTGATGGACGCCGGCCAGGCCGAACTGGTCAACGAAGACTTTGAATTTGAAGAAGGCGTGGCCTTGCAACACGCGCCCGGCCACACGCCGGGCACATGCTGCTTGCATGTGCACAGCCGGGGCCAGCACGGCATTTTCAGCGGCGACATTTTGCACACCCCTGTGCAGCTGGTGGACACCCGCTTGAACTCGCGCTTTTGCCACGACCCCGCCCAGGCCGTGGCCACCCGCCAGCGCTTGGTGGAGACGGTGGCCGATACGTCCACGCTGCTCATGACGGGCCACTTCCCCCACAGCACAGGCGGCCGTGTGGTCAGCACGGACTCTGGCCTGGCTTGGCTGGGCGTGTCTTGAGCGCTGGGCCATCACATCAAGGTGGGTAAGGGCTGGGCCGGGCTCTGGGCTGCGGCCGCAGCCTCATCAGGCGGCAAAGCTGTATTCCACAGCCTGGCGGTGTAACGCCGCCCGGTCAGCTCGGCCGGGGCGCGCACCAAATAAGCGATGGGCTCGCGCATGAGCGCGGGCGAGAGCAAGTTGCCGTCGGCGCCGCGCCGGTCTGGCCCAAAGCCGGGCAGCAAGCGGGTGTCGGCCGCGCCGCCGGGCAAGAGCACGTTGACGCTGACGCCCGTGCCCGCCAAATCTTTGGCCCAAATCACACTCATGGCTTCCAAGGCAGCCTTGCTCGGGCCATAGGGGCAGTAACCGGTGCGCACCATGGTGACTTGGCTGGTGGAGATGTTCACCACCCTGCCCCAGCCCTGGGCCACCATCAGCGGCACGCACGCGCGGGCCATCAAAAAAGAGCCCTGCACATTGGCTTGCAAGATGTTGGACACGCCTTGCGGGTCGGCCTGCCAAAACAGCGCAGGCCGGGTGTTGAAGTCGGGGCTGATCTCCAACATGCCGCGGCCGGCGTTGTTGATCAGCACGTCCACACTGCCAAATTCATCCACACAGCGCTGGGCCACGCGCTGGCAGTCGTCCCAATGGGCCACATCAGCCACCTCGGCCACAGCGCGCACTTGCGGCTGGCCTTGGTTCCAAGCGAGGCAAGCCTGGCTCAATTCGTCAGACGCGCGTGCACCCGTGACCAACACGCGGTGGCCGTCTGCCACCAAGGCGTCGGCCATCTCCCAGCCCAGGCCGCGTCCGCCGCCTGTGATGATGATGTTGAGCGCGCGCTCAGGCATGGGTGGGAAAAGCTTCACAGCAGCTCCAGGGGCATGAGGGGGCGGGGTGCCATGGCCTTGGGCCTGGCGGTGATGATGTGGGTTTGCACGCACAAGCGCGCCAGCAGGGGATCGCCCGCGCGCAGCGCCTCAATCAGCTCCCAGTGCTGTTCGTTGGAGCGGCGTATGCGCACTTCGCCAGGCCAGGCGTGCTGTTTGATGGTCACCAGCGGAAGCTCAATGAGCGAGCGGGTCAGCGCCTGCAAGCGTTTGGAGCCGCTGGCCTGCAACAAAATGTCGTGAAACTTGGTGTTGCTGACCTGGAACTGGGCAAAGCGCTGGGCGTCAGACTCGGCGGGCGCCGCCAGTTGGCGGTCAATCTCAGAGGCCAGCTCGGCCATGGCGTCCCAATGCTCGGGCCGACCATGCACGGCGGCCAAGGCGGTGGCGTGGCCTTCGAGCACCGCGCGCAGCTGAAAAATTTCATCGACCTCGGTGTTGCTGAATTCGGTGACAAAAGTGCCACGGTTCGCCTCAATGCGAATCAGGCCCTCGCCCGCCAGCCGCCGCAAGCAGTCCCTAATGGAGGTGCGCGACACGCCCACCCGCTGGGCCAATTCTTCTTCGAGCAAGCGCGCCCCCGGCGGAAAACCGCCGTCCAGCACAAGCTGGCGTATGGTGTCGTAGGCAAGGCTGCTGGCGCGGGTCATGGGAAATCAATATACCGGCATTGTGTACATGTGCAAGAGAAGGAAATCCCGTAGGCCCTGATTTTTTAAAGCCTCCCCCCTTCAAAGCAAATTCCCTTACCGCCCCCATAAGACAGACCCACAAGCCCTTGAAAAGCAAATAAACCTTTGTTCGTAAAGGTTTTATTGTCATTTTCAGACATCCAAACTCAGTCCGACCCGGTGCGCCCTAAAGACTCTCAGAACTGGTACTTACCCGTATTTTTTGAAAAGGCCCACCCCAGACATCGTCAAGTTGTGTACATTGAAGGCCATTTCTTTTCGGATCTCCTACCCATGATGAACACACAAGTCCTGATCTCCGGTGCCGGCCCCGTGGGCCTGGTCAGCGCCCTGGTGCTGGGCCAAGCCGGGGTTAGCGTCACCGTGCTGGAAGCGGCCGCCTCGCTGAGCATGGACCTGCGCGCCTCCACCTTTCACCCGCCCACCCTGGACATGCTGGCCCGCTACGGCCTGACAGAAAAACTCATCAGCATGGGCCTGGTGGCGCGCTACACCCAGCAACGCGACCGCCAAGAGGGCGTGGTGGCCGAGTTCGACATGAACTTGCTCCAAGCCGATGTAGACCACCCTTTTCGCCTGCAGTGCGAGCAATGGAAGCTGACGCAGCTCATCAAAGAGCAGCTCGATGCCATGCCGCATGTGAAGCTACTTTTTTCCACACAGCTCGATTCGGTGACGCAAACGGCCGACAAGGTCCACGCCTCCTTCAGCTGTGAGGGCGAAAGCCAAGCCATCACGGCCGACTACATGATTGGTGCGGACGGCTCGCGCAGCGCCACCCGCCGCTCGCAAGACATTGAGTTCGAGGGTTTTACTTACCCCGACCGGTTTTTGGTGATCTCCACCGACTTTGAATACGCCGACCACCTGCCCAAGCTGTCTTACGTGAACTACTGCTCAGACCCGCAGGAGTGGTGCGTGCTGCTGCGCGTGCCCACCCTGTGGCGTGTGTTGTTCCCCACCAAGCCCGAGGAGACGGACGAGCAGGTCATGAGCGACGAGGCCGTGCAAGCGCGCCTTCAAAACCTCTTGCCCCAGCCCCAGCCCTACAAAACCATACACCGCACGCTCTACAACGTGCACCAGCGTGTGGCCAAGACATTCAGCCGCGGCCGCGTGTTTTTGGCCGGCGACTCCGCACACATCAACAACCCCCTGGGCGGCATGGGCATGAACGGCGGCGTGCATGACGCCATGAACCTGTCGCTCAAGCTGCTGCAGGTCATTCAAGAAGGCCAAGACGCCAGCTTGCTGGACCGCTACGAGCGCCAGCGGCGCACCATTGCCATTGAATACATCAACGCCAGCACAGCGCGCAATTACCGTGAAATTGAAGAGCGCGACCCGGTGGCACGCAAGCGCACACAAGACGACTTGCGCGCCACCGCGGCAGACCCAGTGCGCGCCCGCGAGTACTTGCGCAAAACCTCCATGATCGACGCGCTTGAGCGCGCCGAGGCGATTGCTTAAAACCAAAGAGCCACCCCATGATGCACAACGGAATTTCCCAAGTCAGCGGCGCCCAACGCCGCGCCCGCTTGGCCGAGCGCTTCAAGCAAGGCTCGCTGGTGGTCGCCCCCGGCGTGTTTGAAATGATCTCGGCCAAGATGGCCGACGCCATGGGCTTTGACGCCCTCTACATGACAGGCTACGGCACCGTGGCCTCCTACCTGGGCCTGCCCGACGCGGGCCTGGCCAGCTACACCGACATGGTGGGCCGCGTGCAGCAGTTCGCCAGCATCACCACCACGCCCATGATTTGCGACGGCGACACCGGCTACGGCGGCCTGCTCAACGTCATGCACACGGTGCGCGGCTATGAAAACGCGGGCGCCTGCGCCATCCAGTTGGAAGACCAAGAATTCCCCAAAAAATGCGGCCACATGCTGGGCCGCCTCGTGGTGCCTGCCGAGCAAATGGTCGACAAAATCCGCGTGGCTGTGGAGACGCGCAGCGATCCCAACTTTCTCATCATCGCCCGCACCGACGCCCGCACCACACACGGTCTGGATGAAGCCCTTCGCCGCGCCGAGCTGTACGCCCGCGCCGGCGCCGACCTGCTGTTTGTGGAAAGCCCAGAGTCGGTCGAAGAAATGCAGATCATTTGCAAAAACTTTGACTTGCCCCTGGTCGCCAACATGGTCGAAGGCGGCCGCACGCCCGTGCTGTCCAAGCAAGAACTGCAAGAGCTGGGCTACGGCCTGGCCATTTTCCCAGCCGCTGCCTTTTTGGCCGCAGGGGCTGCGTTTGAATCGGTCTACCAAACCATCAAAGAAACCGGCTCCTCGGTAGGCGCTCAAGCCCCGCTGTACAACTTCGGCCGCTTCTCGCAGCTCATGGGCTTTGACTGGGTGCAAAAGTTCGACGCCACCCACGCGCCCAAAGAATGAGCTTTTCACGCAGGCTGAGCTCGTATCACTGCTGCGAATGAACATGCGTCAAGCCACCTCTACGACTAACTCCCTGCCTCCCCCTCTGGGGGAGGTCCGGGGTGGGGGCACCGCGTGGCACCAGCGTTTCCTCACGCGTGCCCCTCTCCCCAACCCTCTCCCCAAAGGGGCGAGGGAGCAAAGCCAAAGTCCCCGACTTCCTCCCTCCCCCTCTGGGGGAGGGCCGGGGTGGGGGCATCGCGTGGCACCACCGTTTCCTCACGCGTGCCCTTCTCCCCAACCCTCTCCCCAAAGGGGCGAGGAAGTTGACAACCCCACCACCCGAGCTCAACCATGAACAAATATGACATCTACCGCCACCAAGGCCTGGGCGGGCGCAGCGGCATAGGAAACAAGTGCGCACTCGTCTTGGTGGACTTCGTCAATGGCTTTGTGGACTTTGACCAACTGGGCGGTCCGCACATTGAGGCCGCGGCCAACCAGACGGTGGCGCTGCTCGCGCACTTTCGCCAGCACCAACTGCCGGTGGTGCACACCCGCGTGGTGTTTGAGGCCGACGGCGCCAACACCAACATCTTTGCCCTGCGCGTGCCTCCCTTGCAAAAACTCACCGAACACGCGCCCGGCTCGCAAATCGTGCCTCAACTCCAACCCGCCCCCGGCGAATGGGTGATCCGCAAGCAATCGGCCTCGGCCTTTTTTGAAACGGGTCTAGCCGGCTGGCTGCTGCAGCGCGGCGTAGACACCGCCGTGATCACCGGCTGCACCACCAGTGGCTGCGTGCGCGCCTCTGTGGTCGATGCCATGCAGCACAACCTCAGAACCCTGGTCATCAGCGATTGCGTGGGCGACCGGGCCATGGAGCCGCACGAGGCCAACTTGTTCGACATGCAGCAGAAATACGCGGATGTGATGAGCCGCGATGAATTCATCACCCAACACCAAGCCCTCGTGGCAAGGAGCTAAATCATGGACCACCTCGGTTACCGCAAAAAAATGGGCACGCTTGGCCCCTCCACCAACACCATCGTGCAGCCCGACTTTGACGACCTGCGGCCGGTGGGCGTGACCAACCATTACAGCCGCATCGCCATCCCGAACAACCCGGTGAACGACAACGAGAGCTTTCTCAAGCTGGTGGACAACATCAACCAGGCCACCGTTGAGGCGGTGGATGTGCTGCTGAGCTGCGAGATGGACTACCTCGTGATGGGCATGTCGGCCGCCACCTTCTGGAACGGCCGCCAGGGTGCCAGCGATTACCTGGACAAGATGAAAGAGCGCGCCCAGGTGGGCGTGTCCTGCGGCTCTTTTGCCACCGAGGCGGCGCTCAACGTCTACAAGGCCAAGCGCATTGCCTTTTTGTCGCCCTACTTTGAGGTGGCCAACGCGCAGGTGCGCCGCTTCTACCAAGACTGCGGCTTCACGGTGGTGCGCGACATTTGCCTGCAACGACCCAGCCCAGTGCAAATTGCCCACAGCACCGACGAGATATGCCGCAAAACCATTTTGGAGCTCGACGGCGACGACGTGGACGCCATCGTCCAGGTCGGCACCAACTTGTCCATGATTCGCCTGGCTGCCGCGGCCGAGCTGTTTTTGGGCAAGCCCGTGATTGCCATCAACACCGCCACCTACTGGCATGCGCTGCGGGCTGTCGGCATCCAAGACAAAAAAGCCGGCTTTGGCCACCTGATGGAACACCATTGAGCCACGCCTGCGAACTGCCTTGTCCCACGTCCTGAGGAATTGAACATGCAACGTCGTCAACTGCTCGCCACCAGCCTGGCCCTGGCCGGCTCAGCCGCCCTGCCCGCTTGGGCCCAAAGCTACCCCAGCAAAACGGTGCGCATCATCGTGCCGGCCTTGGTGGGCAGTGCCGACGTGTTTGCCCGTGCCCTGGCCCAGCGCCTCACACCGGTGCTCGGCCAGACCGTGATGGTCGAGCAAAAGCCGGGCGCAGGCACCAACATTGGCAACGACTTTGTGGCCAAGGCCGCCCCCGACGGCCACACTTTGCTCATTAACGGCCTGCCGCTGGTGACCAACTCGGCGCTGTTCACCAGCTTGCCCTACAACGCCATGCGCGACCTGGTGCCTGTGATCGAGGTGGCCGAGGTCACCAACGTGGTCACCGTGCACCCCAGCCTGAATGTCAGCTCGCTCAAAGAGCTGGTGCAACTGGCCAAGAACGACCCCAACCGCTTCAACCACGGCACGCCAGGCGCGGGCAGTTCAGGCCACCTGTCGGCCGAATTGCTCACGGTCAAAACCGGTGCCAAGTTCACCCATGTACCCTACCAAGGCAACGCCCAAGCCACCAACGATTTGGTCAGCGGCGTGCTTCAAGTAGGATTTGTGAACCTGCCCGTGGCGCTGCAACTGGTCAAGGCCGGGCGCCTCAAAGCCCTGGCCGTCACCGGCACACGCCGCACGCCTTTGCTGGCTGATGTGCCCACCGTCAACGAGGCGATGGGCATCAACGACTACGATTTAGTCGGCTGGTTCGGCATCCTCGCGCCAGCCAAAACCCCACCCGAGGTGGTGCAGCGCTTGAACACCGAGATCAACAAAATCATGAGCGACCCCAGCTTTCTGGAGATCATCCGTGGCGCTGGCGGTGATCCTTTGGGCGGCACGTCCGCCGTGTTTGAAAGCCGCATGCGCAGGGATGAGGCGCGCTTGGGCGAGGTGATCAGGCTGTCGGGGGCCAAGGCGAATTGAGTTGAATGGGGGTCATGACCCAAGGCGGAGGGCTTGGCTCAATCCCCTCTGACTGTCAACCCGCCTGGTTTTAAACGCTCCATGTCAGCGCATCGCGGGGTAACAAGACTTCGATGCCAAAACGCCTGGGCGCGTCTCAAAAGTTTTTCAGGTTGAAACTGACGATGGCATCGGCCATGGCGTTCACCGCCGCTTCTAGCACCATGTCGTCAGCTTGGTCTCGCACCTGCGGGCGCCACAGGTAGTGAATTTCAATAGGTTTGATCAAAGCGGCCAAGGCATCTAAGAAATCGATGACATCACTGGGCTGTAATTGAACAGCCAAGACGTGTTCGGCTCTGGTCCCAGGGCCAGGGGCCGCCACCGTGGGAAACAAAGTAGGTGGGCAAGCGGGTCGGGTGGGGTGTCTCTTGCATGAGGTGGCGTCTTAGCTGAAGCGGTGCGGCCTCGGTGAGGGGCCGGGACCGCAAGGTATAAACCCGATTGTCGCGCAGTCAAAACATAAGGAGGCTTCATGCATACCAGCAAGGTGGCGATGGTCACCGGCCCGGCCCAGGGCATAGGCCGGGCCATCGCCGAGCGTTTGTTGAATTCAGGCTGGTCCCTGGTGGCCATAGACCGGCAGGCCGAGGGTTTGCAAAGTTTGCAGGCCCTGGCCCCTGAACGCGTGGCCACGGCGCTTCTGGATGTGACGGCCGATGACGCGCCCGAACAGGCCATGGCCCTGGCACGCTCGCGCTTTGGCCGCTTGGATGCACTCATTAACAATGCCGGCATCGGGCGGCCTAAGCCCATGCACCTGACCGACGATGCCGAGCTCGACCGATTCCTCAACGTTAATTTGCGCAGCGTTTTCCGCTTCTCGCGGCAGGCCCTGGGTCTGATCGGCCAGGGCGGTTGCATGGTGCATGTGGCGTCGACCTTTGGCCTGATGGGCAACCCCGGCGCTTCGGCCTACGCCGCCACCAAAGCGGCGCTGATCGGCCTGACCCGGCAAATGGCGGTCGACTACGGTCCCAAGGGCCTGCGCATTAACGCGGTGGCTCCGGGCCTGATCCACACCGAGTTGATTGCTGACCGGCTCGACCAGCCGGCCTTCAGGCGCTTGATGGTCGATACCATTCCCTTTCCGAGACTGGGAAAACCCAGCGATGTGGCTGCTGCTGTGGCTTTTTTATGCTCCGAAGATGCCTCTTTCATCAACGGCCATGTGCTGGTGATCGACGGTGGCTGGAGCGCAACCAACTGGGTGGGTTCGGGCGGCCCGGCCTGAAGCTGTGAAGACCCTCATGATTTACGAAAACATTCGGCTCGAGCCAGCCGGCGATGCGGCCGCAGGCCTGTGGCTGTTGTTGACCTTGAACCGCCCCGAGGCAATGAACGCGATGAACACCCAGATGTTCATCGACTTGCGCGCGGCAATGCGCGAGCTTGCGGTGCTCGATGAGTTGCTCCGGGCGGTAGCCCCGATTGGAGCGAAGTGGTGGCAAATCCCAGCTTTGCACGGCCTCTTTGAAGCCCATGCCGTCGAGCATGCGTTTGTGCAGCGCTAATCCGCCCCAGGCGGTGACTTCGCGGGAGGTGAACTTCAGATCGAAGGGCGTTTCCGAAGGCATCGGCAGCTCCAAAAGATACAGATACCGTTGATTTCATTGAAGAAGCTCGAAATCAGGCCATGAACGGTTGGCTCAAGATAGCAGCTCGGGGGCTAATGGACATTCTCGGTTAAAAGGTCCGCTGCTTTTAAAATGCAGGCAGCAGTTGGGCGCCAATGAGCTTGGCGGCCGATTTGTCAAATGTCCAGAGCGGCTGCTCACCGGCTTGACTGGCCAGGGCCACATGCAGGCAGTCTGCAAAGTCGGCCGAGCCCTGGCTGTAGCCATAAAGCGCCACCTCCAGCGCGTGCTCAGACTCCAGGCTCAGCTCTTGCGCAGACAACAAGGACGACAAAGTTTGCACCACCTCGGCTTTGCCCACGCCAAAGCGAGACCTCAGCACCCATTCGAGTTCCAACACCACGGTCACCGGCACAAACAACACAGTGCCTAAAGCGGTGTGTCGGCTGATCAGGTGTCTGGCTGCTGCGCACTGCGCGGCATCGTCTTGAACGATGAGGCGCGCCAGAATGTTGGTGTCCAGCGCCGCCATCAGCGCCAGGCGTTCATGTCTTCAATGCTGACGTGTTGGCCCTGGGCAGGCTTGATCGAGCCGGCCAGGTCGAAAATTGACTTGGTCTTGGCCCGCACGATGAGGGTGCCATCGGGCATGGCCGTCCACACCAAGCGCGTGCCGGCTTGGGCGTTGACCAAGGCCCGAATTTCAGCGGGCACAGTTGTTTGACCTTTGGTGGTGACGGTGGATTCGGCCATGAAATTCTCCTTACTTTTTAATTTAAAGTAAGTCACGCGCTAGGTCAAGTCATTTTTAAGACAGCGCCACCCGCAGTGCCCGCCGCTCCAGCTTGGGCACAGTCAGGCTCAGCAATTCATCGCTGCCCCAGCTGGCAAAGGCCAGGCGCACACGGGTTTGCTCGGCCAGTGTCAGGCTGGCAAACACGTTTTGCAGGCGCTGGACCATCCACAGCGTGTAGGGCAAGGCATTGCGGCTAAAGCGGCCTTGCGGGGTGCACACGCACACGTCGGCCAAGCGGCGAGGCAGGGTTTTGCCTGGGGGCCAAGTGGCAGCCAGGGCCTGCACTTGGGCTTGGATGCCTTGCACAAAGGGCGTGAATTCGCTGAGCACCAACTGCAAGAGGGGCACCAGCGTGGCGGGGATTTGGTCCTCTGGCAGCAGTTCACCCGCAGCCGCTTGGGCTGGCGGCTGGGCCATGTGGTCTGTCCATTGGCGCAGGGCCGGCCGGGGCTCTATCCACTCTCTGGCGGGCCAGGGGTCGCGGCCAAGGTGGCCGTACATGGGCCCGGCCATGGCAAAGTCGGCCAGGCTGGGGCGGCTGCCCAAAAGGTAGGGCTGGGCCTTCAGGTGGGTGTGCAGCAGGTCCAGCGCGTGCTCGCTCCAGCTGTTGAGCCAACTCAGCTGCTCAGGACGTATGCCCACGGCCGGGCACATGCCGCGCAGCATGCCGGCCACGTAATCAACCGCCAAGTTCTTGGCCAGGCGGGGAAAGCCAGGCATGAGCTGGTTGCCCACGTCGCGCATGAAAAGATCTCGGTAATTTTCGGGGTAGCTCCAGCGCGAGTGCATGGCCATGGGAATCCACCACTCGTCAAACCAAGCTTCCAGCAGGTAAGACACGCAGCGCTGCACAGGCGTCTGGGGCACCACGGGGCGCTGGGGAAAAGCGGCTTCGATATGGTCAATGATCTCGCTGCTGTCCGACAACCACTGCCCCGTGGGCGTGCGCAGAGCAGGCATGGCGGCCGCGCCCGTGTGGCGTTTGACCGGGCCCATGAGCGTCCACAGCGTGAGCGTGGGCTCCAGCACAGGCACTTGCTTGTAATGCAGGTAGGTCCGCGCCTTGCCAGCAAAGTAGGAAGCGTGCCAGCCGTAGAAGGTGTATGGCCTGGGCTTGTTCATCAACGCGCCGTGCGGCCCCACAGGTGCTCACCGGCTTTGAAGCTGAGCAAGCGCCACCAGTACGAAAAGGTAAAGCCCGGCCACAGCGTGACGTTGCGGCCTTTGGCGTCCAGGTACCAGCTTTTGCAGCCGCTTTTCCACACCGTGCCTTGGGTGCGCGCGTCCATGTCTTGGGCAAAAGCCTCTTGGGCCTGGGGCTTGACCTCCACCGAGGTGGCGCCGCGAGCGCGCATGCGTGCCAAGCCTTTGAGGATGTACTGCACCTGCGACTCGATCATGAAGATGGCCGAGTTGTGGCCCAGACCCGTGTTGGGCCCGAGCAGCATGAACAAATTGGGAAAACCCGCCACGCACACGCCGTTGTGCGCGCCCAGACCCTTTTCGGCCCACACGGTGTTGAGGTCCACCCCGCCGCGCCCGAGCAGGCGCAGCGGCGTGAGCAAGTCAGTGGCCCTGAAGCCCGTGCCGTAAATGATGGCGTCCACTGGCAGCTCTTGGCCGTCCACCAGCAGTCCGCGCTCGGTCACGGCTTGGAGCTCGTCCATGCCGTGCACCTTCACATTCGGCTGGGCCATGGCGGGGTAGTAGTCGTTGGACAGCAACACGCGCTTGCAGCCCATGGTGTAGCGCGGCAGCAAGCGCTCGCGCAAGGCCGGGTTTTTGATGTGCTTTTTCAAAAACCGCGTGGCCAGGCTTTGGGCGCGGGCCATGAGCGAGGGCGCCACCAAAAAACCCAGGCCGGTGAACTCTTGGCGCCAGTAAATGCGCCAGCGAAACAAGCGCCTGTAGCCGGGTATTCGCTGCATGCGGTCCAACTCGGTGGGCGTGAAGGGCCGGTCGCCCTTGGGCAGCACCCAGGCCGGCGTGCGCTGGAACACATGGACCTGCTCGGCACGGGCTTGGACGTGCGGCACAAACTGAATGGCGCTGGCGCCTGTGCCAATGACAGCCACGCGCAGGCCCTGCAGGTCCAAGCTGTGGTCCCAGCGCGCCGAGTGGAACACCCGGCCGGCAAAGCGCTCTATGCCCGGCAGCTGCGGAATGGCCGGCCTGGACAAGGCGCCCAAAGCGGTGACCAGCACACGCGAGCTGAACTGCCGGCCTGTGCTGGTGGTGATGTGCCAAACATTTTGCGCCTCGTCAAAACGGGCTTCGGTGAGCGCCGTGCCCAGCCAAATTTTCTCGCGCAGGCCGTGTTTGTGGCTGCAGGCCACCAGGTAGGCCTGAATTTCGTCGTGGCTGGCGTACATGCGGCTCCACGCGGTGTGGGGCTCAAAAGAAAATGAGTAAAGGTGCGAGGGCACGTCGCAGGCGCAACCCGGGTACTGGTTGTCGCGCCAGGTGCCGCCCACCTCTTGGGCCTGCTCCAGCAGCACAAAGTTGGACTCGCCTGCGCGCAGCAGCTGCAGGGCCATGCACAGGCCACCAAAGCCGGCGCCCACGATGGTCACTTGGTGGTCGGGCTGAAAAGTTGAAGAGCTCATACAGGCGAATTGAGGGTGTGTTGATGAAGAAAAGCAGCCACTTCGCGCAGCGACTGCCGCGCCTCAGGGATGTAGCGGCCAAACAGCTGCCACACATGGGGCACGGCGGGCCAAATGCGCAGCTGCGCCTTTACCCCATCGCGCTGGCAGGCCTCGCTCAGGGCCACGGCGTCGTCCAGCAAGGTTTCGTTTTTGCCCACATGGATGATGAGCGGCGGCAGGCCATGGAGCTTCGCGCGCACAGGCGAGGCCAAGGGCAAGCGGGCGTCTTGGCCGCCCAAATACAGCGCCACGCCACGCTCCAAGGGGGCGCGGCTGAACATGGCGCAGCGGCGGGCGTTGGCCTCGATCGAGTGGCCCGACAGGGTAAGGTCCGACAAGGGGGAAAGCAAGGCACCAGCAGCGGGCAGCGCCCTGCCCTGGTCTTTGAGCATGAGCATCAAAGACAGCACCAGCCCACCGCCGGCCGAATCGCCCGCCAGCAGCAACGGCTGGTCAGCGCTCAGGCCGTGGCTGGCTTCACCGTAAAGGGCCACGAGCTGCTCCAGCCCTTGCGGAAACGGATGCTCGGGCGCCAACCTGTAGTCGGGCACCCAGACCTCAAAGCCCAGCCGTGCCAGTGCCACTGTGATGGACCGATGGCTGAGCGGGCTGCCGGCCACAAAGCCGCCGCCGTGCACGTACATCAAACGGGCACGCGGTGGCGTGCGCAGGCAGCGCAGGCGCTCGCCTTGGCCGCCGCCCGCATGGGGCCAGGGCGCAATCTCCATCTCGCGGGGTGTGCGGCTCATGTGGCGGCCCATGAGCTGCCTGACCTGGTCTATGCCTTGCGCAGCCGCGAGTTGGCGCTTGAAGGTCAGGCGCAGCGCCAAGCTGATGGCGCGGGCTTGCCAGCTGGGCGAGCTCATAGGGCGGCTTTCGCGTTGACAAAGGCAATCAGGGCCTGGGCCAGCTCTGGCCCGCGGTCTTCCTGCAAAAAGTGGCCTGCGCCTCGGATGGTCTGGTGCGCCTGGCCCTGGGCACCGGGCACCTGGGCCTGAAACAGCCGATCGCCGCCCCTGGTGATGGGGTCGCGCGAGCTGAACAAGGTCACAAAGGGCTTGTCCCAGGCGCGCAGCTGGACCCAAGCGGCCTCATTGGCAGCGCGTTCGGGATCGTTTGGCGCAATGGGCACCAGGCGCGGAAAAGCCCTGGCGCCACGGCGGTGGGCTGCCGTGGGAAAGGGCGCGTTGTAAGCGGCCACGGCCTCGTCGCTCAGGCCCTGGGCGCAGCCGGAACGCACAATGCGGCCTATGGGAAACCAAGGGCTGTAACTGGCAAACGCGCGCCACAGTTTGAAGGCCCGCGGCACGGGGGCCGTGCCCGTGGGCAAACCGCCATTGGCCAGCGCGATGCGCTCAAAGCGCTGCGGCTGCGCACACGCCATGCGCAAGCCAATGAGCGAGCCCCAGTCCTGGCAAAACAGCGTGACGCGCTCCAACCCGGCTTGCGCCAGCCAAAGGTTCATCCAGGCCACATGGTGGGCATAGCTGTAGTCGCGCTGGGCGCTGGGTTTGTCAGACCTGCCAAAGCCCACCAAATCGGGCGCCACCACCCGCAGGCCCGCCGCCAGCAGTGGCGGGATCATGGTGCGGTAAAGGTAGGACCAGGTGGGCTCACCATGCATGAGCAGCACGACGGGGGCATCGCGCGGGCCTTCGTCGATGTAAGCCACACGCAATGGTGTGCCACCACCACTTCCACCACTGAGCTCCAGGTAGTGGGGCGTGTAAGGAAAGTCGCGCACGGCGTCAAAGCAGCGTTCAGGCGTGCGCAGCACAGGTGCGCTCAAAGTGGGCAAGCTCACGGAAACCTCAGCCGGGTGCTGTGCGTGATCTCGCGGCTGCCTGCGGGCAGGGAAACAAAGTCACCATCGCGGCCCACGCGCAGCGGGCCGCTGTAAATGCGGGGAGCATCACCTAAGAAAACCTTCTCAAGGCCAGGCAGCGGCGGCAAGGTAGGCACGATGTGGTTGAGCAGCAAGTAGCCTACTTTGGCGTCGCGCGCGGTTTGGGCGGCTTCTTCAGGCGTGGCGTGGTAGTCGTGGATGTCACCCAGCACCTTGGCCAAGCCAGGCCTGCCGTTTTGGCTGGAGGCCTCTTCCATCAGGTTGACCAGTTTGGTCGACAGCGCATCGTGCACCAACAAATCAGCGCCTTGCGCTTCACGCTGCACGGCCGACGAGCGCTTGGTGTCGCCGCTGAGCACCACCACCCTGCCCTTGTAGTTGATGCGGTAGCCCACCGCCGGGTGAGCGGGCGAGTGGTCAACCGCAAAAGCGCTGACCTCCAAGTCGCCCTCTTTGTAAACGCTGACTGCGGCATCACTGGGCACGGCAAAGGGCCGGGCCTGGCCGCCAAAGCCCGAGGCTGGCACCACCGCATCGCCATGGTGCGCCACCCGGTAGCCCCGGTCTTGGCGGTAGGTTTGCATCAGCCCCGCCACCACCTCTTGCACGCCCGCTGGGCCATGCACTGGCAGGGGTGCACGGTGACCGCCTTGCACCCAGCGCTGCAGCATCAACTCGCCCAAACCGTCAATGTGGTCCGAATGAAAGTGAGTGAGAAACACCGCTTCTACCCGCCCATGGGTAAAGCCCAGGCGGCCAATGTTGCGGCTGGCGCCGTTGCCTGCATCAAATACCAAAAGACGTTGCCCTGCCACCACCAAGGTGCAGGGGCCGGCGCGCAACTCGTCAGGAAACGGCGAGCCCGCCCCACACATTCCCACATGCAGGCCATCGGCCAAGCCCTCCAGGCCGGTGGAAGACAGGTGCTTGGCCGCGATTTTGCGGGCCACTTGCAAGGAGATCTCTGCGCGCCAGTTGTACAGGGCCGCAGCGGCGAGGAGGAGCACCAAGAGGGCTAGGCGCCAAGGTTTGCGAAGGGTCATGGGGAGTCCTGGGGGTCAGTGCGGCGGGGGTGACTTGGGGGGATGAGCGGGTGGCTTGGGGGCGTTTGAGGTGCGCTCAACCACTTCGGCTTGTTCTTGAAAGATTTCTTGAGCGTGTTGAACTCAGGCCTGTGACATGCTTGCCCCCACCCC
>CAMCUN010000070.1 GCA_945878995.1 Polaromonas sp. YR568
CCGCGCATCGAACAATGAACGACAGAGGATTTAAAGCATGATGTCAGCGACACGCCCCGCCGAGCACGAACTCGGGGGAGACATGAACGTATTCAACCGGGTGGAGCCTATAGCCGCGTCCGACGAATTCATCCGTCAAGCCGTCGAGCAGGCCGACCTGCCCTCGCTCATGGTGACGCTCGCCATGGTGACCGGCGACGCCTCGCTGATCGCACCCGAGGTCAAGCCGCCGGTGCCACCCATGCGCGTGGAGATCGCGCAGCAAGGCGGCATGAGCAAGGAGATGCAGGTCAAGGCCAGGCGCCTGGCCACGGCGGCGCTCATTGCCTTTCGCGACAGCGGACAACTTGGCTGTGCCACGCCTTCGGACGCGCTTCTCACCCAGTGCATGCAGTACCTGCTGCCGCGTGACATTGATGAACTGCGGCCCCTGCTGGAGCACGAAATGGGCTTCACCAAAGACCCGGGCGCGCCCGACTGGACGCGGGAGAGCGTGGCGCCCGGTGTGAAGTTCCGCGTGGCCGTGATTGGTGCGGGCGTGTCGGGCATTGCTGCGGGCTACCGCCTGCAGCAGACCGAGCTCGACTTCACGATGTTCGAAAAGAACGAGGATGTGGGCGGCGTCTGGTGGGAGAACCGCTACCCGGGCTGCCGCCTGGACACGCCCAACTTTGCCTACAGCCTGTCCTTTGCGCAAAAGCAGGACTGGCCCCAGCAGTTCTCCCGCCAGCCGGAAATCCAGTCCTACCTCGCCACGGTGGCCAGCGCCTCGGGACTCAAGCGCCACATCCGCTTTGGCACCGAGGTCGATGCCATGCGCTTCAATGAAGACCGCGCGACCTGGACCCTCACCATTAGAGACCAGAGCGGTGGGGTGACCCAAGAAGAGTTCAACGCCGTCATCACGGCGGTTGGCATCCTGAGCCGGCCCAGCCTGCCGGACATTGCAGGGCTGGACACCTTCAAGGGCCGCATCGTCCACTCGGCGGTTTGGCCAGAGGACTTGGACCTGGCGGGCAAGCGGGTTGCCCTGGTGGGCACGGGAGCCAGCGCATTCCAGATCGGCCCCTCCATCGTGGACCAGGTGGCTGGCCTGAAGATCTTCCAGCGCAGTCCGCCCTGGATGCTGCCCACGCCGACTTACCACGATGACATTGCGCCCGGCATGCAATGGCTGCTCAAGCACGTTCCGTATTACGGTCGGTGGCTGCGTTTCTGGCAGTTCTGCATTTCCATCGAAGGGCGCTTTCCCCTGACCGCCGTCGAGGACGACTGGGTCCACCCGGTGTCGGTGGGCCGCGACAACGAGGAGCTGCGCCAGGGCTGCCTGAAGTGGCTGGCCACCCAATACCACGACAGGCCGGACCTGCTGGAGAAGATGACGCCGAACTACCCGCCCACCTCCAAGCGCATGTTGCGCGACAACGGCGTGTGGGCAGCCATGCTGAAAAAGCCGCACGTTGAACTCAACACCACAGGCATAGACCAATTCACCCCCGAGGGCATTCGCACCCAGGACGGCGTGCTGCACGACTTTGATGTGGTGATCTGCGCCACCGGTTTCAAGGCCTCCGATTTTTTGGCGCCCATGACCATCACCGGCGCCGGCGGGCGGGAGTTGCACCGGGACTGCTGGGACGGCGACTGCCGCGCCTACCTGGGCATCAGCGTGCCGGGATTTCCCAATTTGTTCATGACCGGTGGCCCGAACACGGCGGTGGTGATCAACGGCAGCGCCATCTTCTCGTCGGAGTGCCAGGTCGAATACAGCCTGCGGGCGATTCGCTACCTGCTAGAGACGGGACAAAAAGCGATGAACTGCAAAGAGGCGCCCTTTCTTGACTACAACGTGTGGGTCGACGCGGGCAACTTGAAGCGCTCCTGGGGCTCTCCCCGCGCCAGGAGCTGGTACAAAAATGCAAAAGGGCGCGCCTCTCAGCCCTGGCCCTTTGGCATGCTGGACTATTGGAATCTGACGGGCAAGTTCACGCCTGAAGATTACGTGTTCATCCAATAAAAACCCAAGCTGCCCTTGAAGCGGCCTGCATGGCCGCATCGCACCAGTTCAGGCCCCGCCGCCGTCTTGGGCCTTGGCAAAGCGCGCATCCCGCCAGGCAATGGCTTGCCGCATGCCGCGCTCGCGCGCCACGTCCATGAAGGCCCGTTTGTCGGGCGAGCCGTGGCTTTCTATGGTGTGGTCAATGTCCAGCGCCATGCGCAGCGCTGTGGGCATGCCCTGGATGTCGTAGGTTTGGTTGAGTGCTTTTTTGGTCTGCGCCACCAAGTGGGGGTCCATCAGCGCCATGCTGCGGGCCGTGCGCAGGGCTTCGCTGAGGTGATGGCCTGTGGGCACCACCCGGCTGACCAGGCCCATGGCCAGTGCCTCGCGTGCGGGGATGCGGTCATCGGCCGACAAGATGATGCGCTTGGCCTGTTTGGGGCTGGTCATCCAGGGCAAGAGCAAAGTGACGATGCCGGCGCCAAACTTCAATTCGGGCTCGCCAAAGGTGGCGTCTTCGTCGGCGATGGTGATGTCGCAGGCCATGGCCAGCTCAAAGGCCCCCGCCAGGCAGGCGCCATGCACGGCGGCGATGGTGGGTTTGGGGCTGTTCCAAAAGCGCATGGTGGTGTGGAAGTCGAGCTCCAGAATGCCGCGCCAAACGGCATCGCCCTCGGGCTGCTGCTCCATTTGCGCTTTGAGGTCAAAGCCCGATGAAAACGCCCGGCCTGCGCCGCTGACCACCACCACCCGCACGTCGGTATCGGCTTCGGCCTGGTCCATGGCCGCGTTGATTTCGTGCAAGGTGTCTGCGTGCAGGGCGTTGAGCCGCTCGGGCCGGTTCAGCGTGAGCTGAGCCACATGGTCTTGCACGGCGTAATCAATGAATTGGAAGGGCATGGTGTGTGTCCGTGAGGGTTAAGGAGCAAGCCTTGGCAGTTGGCCGGCCGAAAGCAGCGCCGCCAGCGCGCCGCGGTCGGCCTTGCCGGTGCGGCCCAGCGGCAGTGCGTCGGCCAGGTACCAGGCGTTGGGGTGTTTGAATTTTTCCAGGCGGGGGGCCAGATGCTGGCTGAGCGCAGTCACTGTGAGCGAGCAGCCTCGGCGCGGCACCACCAGCGCATGGATGGTCTGGCCCAGCAGGGGGTCGGCCATGCCCACCACCATGGCGGCGGCCACGTCGGGGTGGCTGCTCAGGGCCTGCTCCACCTCCACGGGGCTGAGCTTGTGGCCGCCTCGGCTGATCAATTCTTTTTGCCTGCCCATCAACTCCACCAAGCCGTCTGTATGCTGGCGCGCCAGGTCTCCGGTGCGGAACCAACCTTGGACAAAGGCCTGGGCGGTGAGTGCTGGCGCGTCCAGGTAGCCCGCCAGCAGGTAGGGGCTGCGCAGCTGCAACTCACCCACCTCGCCCAGCGCCAGGGGCTGGCCCTGGGCATCGGCAATGCGGTGCTGCACCTGAGGGGAGGGCCGGCCTATGCAGCCCGGGCGCTGGGCAAAGTCAGCGGGAAAAGCAAAAAAGTCGCAGGTGGAGGTTTCGGTCAGCCCGTAAATGTCTATCAAGGTGCTTTGGGCAAAGCGCTGGCGCAAGTGGTGGGCCAGTGACAAACCCAGCAACTCGCCACCCATCAAGATCTGGCGCAAGTGCCCCAGTTGCGTCACTTGGTCTATGCGCGGGTTCAGGCCAGGGTCGGACAGCACCATGCGCATCATGGTGGGCACCAGGCCCACTTGGGTGATGCGCTCGGTGGCCAGCGTAGCCACAAAGTCAGCGGCTTCAAACTTGGACGCCATCACCAAGGTGCCGCCGCGCAGCAAAGTGAGCAGGGCCACCCACAGGCCAAAGCCAAAGCTGAGGTTCAACACCAGCAGCGTGCGGTCTGTGGGCTTAAAGTGCAGCAAGCTGTCGATTTGCGCCAACTTCCCTGCAAAAGCCGAGTGGGTGAGCACCACGCCCTTGGGCTCGCCGGTGGAGCCCGAGGTAAAGATGATGAAAGCCGCCCCTGCCAGCAAGGGGCGCGGTGGCGGCGGCAGGTCTGCCCAACGCTCCAGGCCAGGCTTGGCGTGTGGGTGAGGCAGGTCTATGCCCCAGCGGGCGCCCGTGCGCTGCTGCAGCGCGGCCAGCAAGGCGGCAGGTGTGCTGCGGTGCACCGCCACCACCACGCCACCGGCCAGCCATACCGCTAAGAGCGCTGCCATGTCGCCCGGCTGGTTGGACACCTGCACCAGCACGGGCTCGTCGGCCTGCAAGCCGGCCTCGCGCAGCTGCGCTGCCAGGGCCTGGGCTTGGCTGGCCAGCGCTTGGTAGCTCAGCTCCACTCCAGGTGCTTGCAGCGCTTGGGCGGCATGGAAACGGCTGCAGACCTGCAGCAGCGCTTGACCCAGTCCTTCTGCCATGTGTGCTCCTGACATTTCAGCTCGTCGGTCAGCCCGGCTCATCCTGGGGCGCTGCCCTGCCAAGGGCGGGGCTGGCCCGGCTCACTTCAGGCCGCGCGGGCAGACCTGCTTTGCAGGCAAGCGTGCACCGCCTCCACCACCTGCGCCTGTCCAATGCGCGCTTGCGCTTCGAGCACCGGGGCATAGCCCACCGGAATGCGCGGGCCGCCCAGGCGGCGCACAGGGATGGCCAGCTCTTGCGCCACCGTGGCCACAATCTCGGCGCCAAAGCCTGCGGCCTGAATGGCCTCGTGCACCACCAGCAGGTGACCGGTTTTGGCGCAAGAATTCAGCACGCGCTCGCGGTCCCAGGGCCAAATGGTCCGCAGGTCAATCAGTTCCACCTCAATGCCTTGGGCGGCGAGTTGCTCGCAGGCGCTGGCGCACACCTGCAGCTGCCGGCTCCAGCTCACCAGCGTGAGGTGCTGGCCTGGCCGCACCACAGCCGCTTGCCCCAGCGGCACTTGCACAGATTCGTCCAGCGGGCCTTGCAGCCCCCACAAGGTTTTGTGCTCCATGTAGACCACCGGGTCGCCGCACTGCATGGCCGAGCGCAGCAGGCTGTAGTTGTCCTGCACAGAGCCGGGGCAGACCACCACCAAGCCGGGCATGTGGGCAAACCAGGCTTCGAGCGACTGCGAGTGCTGGGCGGCCGAGGCGTCCCAAATGCCGTTGGGCATGCGGGCCACCAGCGGCACCCGGCCCTGGCCGCCAAACATGTAGCGGTTCTTGGCCGCCTGGTTGATGATCTCGTCCATGCCGCACAAGGCAAAGTCCACCACCCGCATCTCGACCACCGGCCGCAGGCCCGCCAGCGCCATGCCCACCCCCGCGCCCATGATGGCCGCCTCGCTGATGGGCGCATCAATGATGCGGCTGCTGCCAAAGCGCTGCTGCAGGCCTTTGTACTGGCCAAAAATGCCGCCGCGCCCCACGTCCTCGCCCAGCACGACCACCTTGTCGTTGGCCAGCATTTCGCACTCCACGGCGCGCACTGCCGCCTGGCTGTAGCTGACAGTTTCAGAATTTAAAACCACATGCCCTCCCCGGTGGATTGAATGTCACTGTAAGCGGCCGAGGCCTCCGGCCAGGGCGCTGCGTCGGCTTGGGCCATGGCCTCGGCCACTTCGGCTGCGGCTGCCGCATCCAGCGCTTGCAAATCGCCCAGCGCCCCGCCCAAGGCTTGGTAGTGGGCTTGGGCCCGCAGCAAGGGGTCGCGCAGTTGGGCCAGGCGCAGCTCCTCGGGGTCGCGGTAGGCCGCCAAGTCCACGGACACATGGCCCTTGAGCCGGTAGGTGCTGGCGTGCAAGAGGCGGGGGCCACCCCCTGCGCGTATGTCGGCAATCAACTGGCCTGCCAGCGCGTGCACGCGCCAGACTTCGTTGCCGTCCACCTGCGTGGCAGGAATAGACAAGCTGGCGCTGCGCGCCGAGGCGCCTTCGCCTGCAATCATGGGGGCGCTGGCCGTGGTGGCGCTCCAGCGGTTGTCCTCGCACACAAAGAGCACGGGCAACTGGTGGATGCTGGCCCAGTTGAGCGACTCTAAAAACGGCCCCCGGTTGATGGCGCCGTCGCCAAAAAAGCACACGGTGATGGCCTGGCGCCCTTGCAGCTTTTGAGCGTGGGCTGCGCCCACGGCAATGGGCAGGCCAGCGGCCACCACGCCGTTGGCCCCCAGCATGCCGACTGAAAAATCGGCAATGTGCATGGAGCCGCCCTTGCCGCCATTAAAACCCGTGGCCTTGCCATAGAGCTCGCACATCATGCCGGCCAGGTCTGCGCCCTTGGCCAAGGTGTGGCCATGGCCACGGTGGGTGGAGGTCAGCAGGTCTTGCGCACCAAGGTGGGCGCACACGCCCGCAGGCACCGCCTCTTGGCCCGTCGACAAATGCAAGGGGCCGCGCACCTTGGCGCTGCCATCGGCGGTTTTGTTGTAGGCGCTCACGCCCCCTTGGCTGATGACCTCGGCCGCATCTTCAAAGGCGCGTATGCGGCTCATGCAGCGGTACAGCTCGTGCAGCGTGTGAATATCTGGATGGGCCGACAAGTTCATTCCTTTGCAGTGAGGGCACCGTTCACATACTCAGTACATACCCTGAAAACTATGACGGTGCATGATCAAAGAGTGTCAACATAGTCTAGGCTATGCTCATTTGTATGAAGCCTGCCTTTATTTTCGAGGACAAGTTGGGTGTTTTTTTGATGGCAGCCTTGCTCTGCATCACCCTGCTCAATGTCTTTGTGCGTTACTTTACCGACCAGTCCTTTGCTTGGACGGAAGAGATTTCTTGCTTCCTGATGTTGGTGCTCAGCCTGGCCGGCAGTGCGGCGGCATTGGTGCGTGACAGCCACATCAGGGTGGATTATTTTTTGTTGCGCGGTGAGCCCGCGCGCAAACGCCGGCTGGCTTTGTTGTCAGACCTCGCCACCGCTTTTTTCATTGGGGTTTTGGGCGTGTTGGCCGCACAAATGGCCTGGGACGAGTTTCGTTTTAATGAAACCTCGCCCGCCATTGGTATTCCAAAATGGTGGTATTCGGTGTGGTTGCCCGTGTTTTGCGGCGTGTTGTGTGCCCGCGCCTTGCAGCGCTGGCAGCGCCTGAGGACCAGCCCATGATTGGCGCCACGCTGTTTGTGGTGTTTGTGCTGCTCATGCTGGCCGGCGTGCCCATTGGCGTGGCCTTGGGCGTGGGCGGTGCCTTGGCCATAGGCTTGTCCAACTTGGACACCGCCCATTGGGGCTTGCTGGCCGTGCCGCAAAACTTTTATGCCTCGCTGACCAAATACCCGCTGCTGGCCTTGCCCATGTTTGTGCTGGTGGGCTCCATTTTTGACCGCTCTGGCATTGCCCAGCGCTTGGTGAATTTTGCGGTGGCTATTCTCGGCCGAGGCCCGGGCATGCTGCCCGTGGTGGCGATTTTGGTGGCCATGTTTTTGGGTGGCATCTCTGGCTCAGGGCCGGCCAATGCGGCGGCCGTGGGCGGCGTGATGATTTTGGCCTTGGCCCGCGCGGGTTATCCCGCCCCGTTCTCGGCTTCGGTCATTGGCGCGGCGGCGGCCACCGACATTTTGATCCCGCCTTCGATTGCGCTCATCATTTACAGCGTCATGGTGCCCGGCGCCTCGGTACCGGCCTTGTTTGCTGCCGGCATGGTGCCTGGCATTCTGGCCGGTCTGGCGCTCATCGTGCCCACCTTGTGGCTGGCGCGAAAACACAAAATGGGTCAGCACGAGGCCGGGCTGCCCCGCCCGCTTTTTTGGACCAGCTTGCGCGAAGCCAGTTGGGGGCTGTTTGCGCCTGTGCTGATTTTGGGCGGCATGCGCCTGGGCTGGTTCACACCGACCGAGGCGGGTGCCGTGGCCGTGGCCTACGGGCTCTTGGTGGGCATGTTTATTCACCGCACCATTCAGTGGCGTGATTTGGGCGCCATCTTTCGCGAGGCGGCCGAGATTTCAGGCGTGATCTTGCTGGTGATTGGCCTGGCTTCTATTTTTGCGTATGCGGTCAATACCCTGAGCATCATTGACCCCATCACCCGTGCCATCACCAACTCCGGCTTGAGCTCCACCGGCGTGTTGCTCTGCTTGGTGGCTTTGCTGCTGGTGGTAGGCATGTTCTTGGACGGTATTTCTATCTTTTTGATTTTTATTCCGCTGGTCATGCCGCTGATGCGCACCTATGGCTGGGACCCGGTGTGGTTCGGTATTTTGATGACCATGATGGTCGCGGTAGGGCAGTTCACCCCGCCCATGGCTGTCAACCTGATGGTCTCGTGCAAAATGGCAGGCGTTTCCATGGAGGAAACCTTTCGCTGGGTGTGGTGGTTGGTGCTGGGCATGATGGTCAGTTTGTTGGCCGTGTTGTTCATGCCCTCGCTGGCCCTGTGGCTGCCCGCTTATTTGGGTTATTGATTCGCATCCCTAAAACCAAGGAGACAGTATGTCCTTTCAATCTTTTCTATTTAAACCACTGACCCGCCGCCTGATGGGTGTGTTGGCCCTGGGCCTGGGTTTGAGCCTGGGCGCGCAAGCCCAAACAGCCTTGCCGCCAGGCTACAAAGCCGAGTACAAGCTGTCTACCGTGGTGGGCACGGCCTTTCCTTGGGGCAAAGGCGGTGATATTTGGGCCAACATGGTGCGCGAGCGCACCCAGGGCCGCATCAACATCAAGCTCTACCCCGGCGTGTCTTTGGTGGGTGGTGACCAAACCCGCGAGTTCACCGCCATTCGCCAAGGCGTGATTGACCTGGCCATAGGTTCTTCCATCAACTGGTCGCCGCAGGTCAAAGAGCTCAATTTGTTTTCGCTGCCTTTTTTGATCAGCGACTACGCCTCGCTCGATGCGATCACCTCTGGCGAGGTGGGCAAAGAGATGTTTGCCATCTTGGACCGCTCTGGCGTGGTGCCCTTGGCTTGGGGTGAAAACGGCTTCAGGGAGTTGACCAATTCCAAGCGCGAGGTGCGCACCCCCGCCGACCTCAAGGGCTTGAAAATTCGCGTGGTGGGCTCGCCCCTCTTTATTGACATGTTCACCGCCTTGGGCGCCAACCCCGTGCAAATGAGCTGGGCCGATGCGCAGCCCGCCCTGTCCTCGGGTGCGATTGACGGTCAAGAAAACCCGGTGTCCATCTTCACCGCCGCCAAACTGCACACCGTGGGTCAGAAAAACGTGACCATGTGGGGCTACATGATCGACCCCCTGGTGTTTGTGGCCAACAAAGAAATCTGGAACAGCTGGACCCCGCAAGACCGCGAGATCGTGCGCCAGGCCGCCGTGGATGCGGGCAAGCAAGAAATTGGCTTGGCCCGCGCTGGTTTGGTGGAAGCCGGCCGCCCCTTGCTCAAAGAAATCGAGGGCCTGGGCGTGAAAGTCACGCAACTCACTACCGCTGAACGCGCCCAGTTTGTCGCCGCCACCCGTGGCGTGGCCGCTAAGTGGAAAACTCAAATTGGCGCGCCCTTGGTCGACAAGGCTGAAAAAGCCGTCGCTGCCAAGTAAGCCGTTCAGCCTTTGAGGCAGACCATCCCCGCCGGCTGGCTCTGAGGAGTTGGTGGTGGGGATTTTTTATGGGCGCGGTGTGACTTTGCATGCCGACCTCGGGATCACCCTGATCCTCGGGCTGCAAGCAAATTTGTATGATGACCTGATCAATTCATACAAGGAAACACCTTATGCGCCGCAGAAATTGGACTGCGTTTGTCGTCACAGGGCTCACCGCTGCGGTTTTTTCAAGCAGTGCAGCGTTTGCACAGTCGTGGCCCACGCGGCCCATCAAGCTGGTCGTGCCTTTCCCACCGGGAGGACTGATTGACAACATGGCACGGCTGGTGGCCCCCAAGTTGGCCTTGGAGTTGGGGCAAGCCGTTGTGATTGACAACAAACCAGGGGCGGGTGGCAACTTGGGTGCGGCCGAGGCAGCCCGGTCTGCAGCCGATGGGTACACCCTGCTCATGGCCTCGCCGCCGCTGACCATCAGCCCTGCGCTTTACAGCAAGCTGCCTTACAAACCAGAGCAGATCGTCGCGGTGGCTTTGCTGGGGCGGGTGCCCAACGTGCTGATGGTCAGCCCCGAGTCCGGTATTCAAAGCGTGGAGCAACTCACCGCGTTGGCCAAGTCCAAACCCGGCCAACTGAACTATGCATCGAACGGGCAGGGCACTTCTTTGCATCTGAGTGCCGAGTTGTACAAAAGCCAGTCGGGCACTTTTGTCACGCACATTCCCTACCGAGGCGCTGCCGCTGGGCTGACCGGGCTGATGGCTGGCGAGGTCCAGCTGATGTTTGACAACCTTCCTTCAGCGCTGGGCTTGATCAATGGTGGCAAGCTCAAGGCCTTGGCGGTGACCACGCCGCAGCGCAGCAGCGCTTTGCCGCTTGTGCCCACCATGGAAGAAGCAGGCATGAAGGGCTTTCAGGTTTCTTCATGGTTTGGGGTGGCCGCCCCCGCGGGCCTGCCTGTGCCGGTGTTACAAAAGCTAGAGCAAGCGCTCGAACGCGTGGCCAACCAGCCCGAGGTGAAAGCCGCCATGCTCAAAGCCGGGGCCGAGCCTGCATGGGCAAACTCCCAGGGCTTGGCTGCCTTCATGCAAACGGACACGGCGCAATGGAAAAAAGTGGCTGAATTTGCCAAGATTGCTTTGGATTGAGAGGGCCTTGGCACTTGGGCCCAGCAACTCAGTTGCAGCAAAGGCCTGGCCCTGCAAAACCGGTGCCAAATGGCTTTGCAGGCTGGCCCGTTCCGTCAGAGGTGAAACCCCTGAAGCATGATGAAAAGCTGTGTTTTTAATTGTTGTGCCTTGACCCTATGAGCGACCTCTTGCAAATGCCCGAGCGCCTGACCGACAAGCTCGCTGCGCTCTTGATGGGACGCATCGAGTCTGGCGACATTGCGCCCAATGAGAGGCTGCCCACCGAGCAAAGCATGTCGGAGCAGTTTGGCGTCTCGCGCACTGTGGTGCGAGAGGCCGTCAGCCGTTTGAAGTCCATTGGTTTGTTGACGTCGCGGCAGGGCGCTGGGGTTTTTGTGGCGCCACGCCACCAGGCCAGAGCGCTGTCCTTTGACCCCAAGGTGATGGGCTCCATGGACGGCGTGCTGCAAGTCGTTGAGGTGCGCCGTGGTTTGGAGGCTGATGTCGCCGCGCTTGCCGCTCAGCGCATGACGCCCGACAAAGCAAGGGTCATTGTGGAAGCCTTGGCCCATCTGGAGGCCTGCCCGCCTCAGGGCTCTGAGGGGGTAGAGGCTGATCTGGCTTTTCACCGCAGTATTGCCAGCGCCACCGACAACCCGCACTACGAACGCCTGCTGGGCTTTTTAGAACAATACCAACGCGAGGCCATGAAGGTGACGCGCACCAACGAGGCGCTTGACAAGGGCTACATGGTCGAGGTGAGTGTGGAGCACAGGGCCATTGCCGATGCCGTGTTGAAGGGTGATGCTGCGGCTGCTCGCGAGGCCGCCACCCGCCACATGAACAACGCCGCGCGCCGCTTGCACCATGCTGCCCCTTGCCTGCGTCGCTCTCTTGAGGGGCTGCTGGACATGCCCACAACGGATTTTTTAACATGAGCACACCTGCTTTGCGTCAACTTGGCGTTGTCGGACTGGGCTCTATGGGCATGGGCGCAGCGCTGTCGAGCTTGCGCCAAGGGCTGGCCACTTGGGGGTGCGATCCACGCCCTGAAGCGCGTGCAGCGTTTGAGCAATCGGGCGGTCGCGCGACAAGCAGCGTGGCTGAACTGGCTCGTCATTGCGATGTGGTGCTGGTGCTGGTACTCAACGCCGAGCAGACCGCTGAGGTGTTATTTGGCGACCAGGGTCTGGCTGCGGCCTTGAAGCCGGGCGGTGTGGTGGTTTGTTCGGCCACGGTGGACCCCAGCTTGCCGCCCGTTTGGGAGGAGCGCTTGGCGCAAAGCGGTCACTGGCTGATTGATGGCCCGGTGTCGGGCGGCGCAAAAAAAGCCGCTGCAGGGCAAATGACCATGATGGCCTCGGGCAAGCCAGAAGCTTTCGCTGCTGCAGGCCAGGTGCTGGAGGCGTTTGCGGGCAAGGTCTACCGGCTCGGTGACAAGGCTGGGATTGGCTCCACGGTGAAAATGGTCAACCAGCATTTGGCAGGGGTGCACATTGCCACCGCCTGCGAAGCCATGGCCCTGGGCATGCGCGCAGGTGCCGATCCGCGCCAACTCTACGATGTCATCTGCAACTCCGCGGGCATGAGTTGGATGTTTGAAAACCGCGTGCCGCACATTCTGGACGGCGACTACACGCCTTTGTCGGCAGTGAACATTTTTGTCAAAGACTTGGGCATCGTGCTGGACGCTGCGCGGCAACTCAAGTTCCCGCTGCCCTTGGCCGCCGCAGCCCACCAACTTTACTTGGCCACCGCCGCCATGGGGCTGGGGGACGAAGACGACTCTGCGGTCGTCAAACTGTATGCCCAGATGGCCGGATTGAACCTGCCGCAAGCGGTCAAAGGCGTCGAATGATCCTGGGTGTGATTGCCGACGATTTCACGGGCGCCACCGACGTGGCGAGCATGCTGGTGCGCGCGGGCATGCACACCGTCCTGGTGATCGGTGTGCCCGCCGCAGGTTTGCCCCAAGCCGACGCAGTGGTCATTGCCCTCAAGTCCCGCACAGTGGAGCCTGCCGAGGCGGTGGCACACAGCCTGGCGGCCTTGTCTGCCCTGCAGGCTGCGGGTGCGCGGCAAATTTACTTCAAGTACTGCTCCACCTTTGACTCCACGGCGCACGGCAACATTGGCCCCGTCACAGACGCGCTGATGGCGGCCTTGGGCAGCGACTTCACGATCGCCTGTCCTGCTTTTCCGGAAAACGGACGCACGGTGTTTCGCGGTCACTTGTTTGTGGGCGATGCCTTGCTGAGCGACTCGGGCATGCGCCACCATCCCCTGACCCCCATGAACGACGCCAACCTGGTGCGCGTGCTGCAAGCCCAAACATCGCAAGCCGTGGGCCTTTTGCGCCACGATGTGCTTGATCGGGGCCCGTCGGCTGCACTGGAGAGCATGTCGCATTTGCGCGCAGAGGGAGTGAAGATCGCGGTGGCCGACGCCCTCAGCAACGACCACCTGCTGACCCTGGCCGAGGCGTGTGCGGGCTTGCCCCTGATCACTGCGGGCTCGGGCGTGGCCCTGGGCCTGCCGCCTGCATACAGCCGGCGCGGTTGGTTCACGCCGCATGCCAATGCCGCCGAGCTGCAGGTGTTGCAAGGTCCGGCCGCCGTGGTCTCGGGCTCTTGCTCTGAGGCCACGCAAGCGCAAGTGGCGCATTGGTTGGCTGCTGGCCGCACTGCCTTGCGGGTGGATCCCCGTGCCTTGCACGAGGGTCGGCAAAGCCCAGCCACCGTGCTTGAGCAGGCCACAAGCGCACTTGCTCACGGGCCCGTGCTGATTTACGCCACCGCAACAAATCAAAGCGTGCAAGAGGTCCAGCAGGCCCTGGGTGTGCACCTTGCCGGCCATTTGGTGGAGCGCGCCCTGGCCTCCATTGCCAAGGGCCTGGTGCAGGCAGGCGTGCGCCGCTTGGTGGTTGCCGGGGGCGAGACCTCAGGCGCAGTGGCGCAGGCCCTGGGCGTGCAGCAATTGCGCATTGGCGCACCCATTTGCCCAGGGGTGCCCTGGACGCAGTCTGTTTTACCCGGCAGCCGCGACACCGCGCAGTTGGCGCTCAAGTCGGGTAACTTTGGTGGCTTGGATTTTTTTGCGCAAGCCCTCAGGCAAGCCGGAGTAGACCTGTGAGTCAGCCCACGCCCGCCGCTCAGGATGCAGTCAGGGCCGACATGGCCCGCGTGGGTGCCAGCCTTTTTCAGCGCGGCCTGGTGCACTCCACTGCGGGCAACATCAGCGTGCGCCTTGCTGCCGAACAAGGCGGTGGCTTTCTCATCACGCCCACCGAGGCCTGCTTGGGGTTCCTGGAGCCCTCCCAGCTGGCCTGGGTGGCGGACGACGGCACTGCGCTAGGCGGTGCCCGCGCCAGCAAGACCCTCACCCTCCACAGGCGCATTTACGCCAGCGTGCCTGAGGCGCGTTGCGTGCTGCACACCCACTCCACCCATTTGGTTGCACTGAGCATGCAAGAGGTCTGGCGCAGCAGCGACATCTTGCCACCGCTCACGCCCTACCAGCTGATGAAAGTCGGTCACGTGCCACTGGTGCCTTACCACCTCCCTGGCGATGCCCGCGTGGCCGATGAAGTGGCCGCCTTGATTGCCAGCGCCGAGCGGCCGCTGCATGCGGTGATGTTGGAGCGTTTGGGCCCCACTGTCTGGCATGACAGCCCGAGCAATGCGATGGCGCTGCTAGAAGAGTTAGAAGAAACTGCACGCCTGTGGTTGTTGACTGACCGCAAGCCTGAGCCCTTGAAGGAATCGCAAATTGCCGATCTTCGAGCCCGACACCACACTCTTTGGTGAGCCTGAACTTTTTCACCATGCCCCGCTTTGCCGCCAACCTTTCGATGATGTACACCGAGGTGCCGTTTCTCGACCGCTTTGCCGCGGCCGCCCGCGACGGCTTTGATGCGGTGGAGTACCTTTTTCCCTACGAATACACACCAGGCGAGTTGGCCTCGCGCCTGCAACAGCACGGCCTCACGCAGGCGCTCTTTAACCTGCCCCCTGGCGACTGGTCAGCCGGTGAGCGCGGCATGGCCTGTCATGCTGGGCGCGAAGCAGAATTTGCCGCTGCGCTTGAACAGGCACTCCCCTACATCCAAGCCACGGGATGTCAGCGCGTGCACGCCATGGCGGGGCTGGTGCCGCCCGACAGCGATCCGGCCAGCTGCCAGCGCACCTACGTGATCAATCTTCGTCTGGCTGCCGCTCGCCTGGCGCCACTGGGTGTCAGTGTGTTGATTGAGCCCATCAACACGCGCGACATGCCAGGCTATTTTTTGAACCTGCAACAACACGCCCACGACGTGCTGACCGAGGTGGGTGCGCCCAACCTGAAGGTGCAGATGGACCTTTACCACTGCCAAATCATGGAAGGCGATCTGAGCCGGCGGCTGCAAAAACACTTTGCGGGCGTGGGCTATATTCAAATTGCAGGTGTGCCCGACCGCCACGAACCCGACCTCGGTGAGCTCAACCACGTCCACCTTTTCGACCTGCTGGACAGCCTGGGCTACACCGGATTTGTGGGTTGCGAATACCGACCCAAGGCCAGCACCAGCGACGGCCTGGGCTGGCTGCGCCACTACCTTGCACCGAGGAGCTCAGCCGCATGAATATTTTGATCACTGGCGGTGCTGGATTTCTTGGCCAGAGGCTCGCAAGCACCTTGCTGAGCCAAGGCACGCTGCAAGGCCGAGCCATTGAGCAGCTGATGTTGGCTGACTTGGTGGCCCCCCGCCATGATGCTGTGCTGGCCGACGCACGCGTGCGCTGGCACACCGGTGACTTGTTGGCGCAGCTTGCCACGCTCATGGCCCAGCGCTGGGACGCCGTGTTCCACCTGGCTTCTGCCGTGTCAGGTGAATGCGAGGCCAACTTCGACCTGGGTCTGCACGCCAACCTTGACACGACTCGTCACCTGCTGGACGCCTGCCGCGCACAAACCCTGGCTGGCCATGCCCCTGCACTGTTCTTTTTTTCCAGTTCGGTGGCAGTGTTCGGCAGCGACACCGCCTTGCCCCTGCCCGCCGTGGTGCGAGACGACACCCTGCCCACACCGCAGTCCAGCTACGGCATTCACAAGTTTGTGTGCGAGCAGTTGGTGGCCGACTACACCCGCAAAGGCTTTATTGATGGCCGCTGCGCGCGCCTGATGACAGTTTCAGTGCGCCCTGGGCGCCCCAATGGTGCTGCTTCAGGCTTTCTGTCTGGTCTGTTCCGCGAGCCCTTGGCAGGGTTGCACAGCGCATGCCCAGTTGATCTGGACACCATGGTGGCGTTGTCATCTCCGGCCAACACCGTGGCTGGCATGGTGGCGGTGGCTCAAGCTGATCGCGCGTCTTTTGGTGGACGCACTGCGCTGAACCTGCCCGCGTTGACGGTGAGCGTGCGCGAGATGCTGGCAGCGCTTGAAGCCCTGGCCGGTCCCCAAGTGATGGGCCTGATCACCCACCAAGCTGACCCCTCTGTGGCGGGCATCGTGTCGGCCTGGCCCTCGCGTTTTGAAAATACCCGAGCCTTGCGCCTTGGCCTCAGCGCCGATGCCAGCTTTACTGGTGTGCTCAAGCAATATATTCATGATCACCCAGAGACAGTCCGTCAACCGCAAGCGCGCCAGCGCCTGGGCTTGCCAGAGCCACATTGATTTTTTGTTCCCCTGTTCCCTTTCCTTCACTACAACGGAGACATCAGCCCATGAAAAAACTCATTCAACCCATTGCCTTGGCCGCCATCTTGGCTGCATCTGGGGCTGTTCAAGCCCAGGTCGTACTCAAGCTCGGCTACGCCACCTCAGCCACGTCGCACTACGGTGTGGGCTCCACTGCGTTTTGCGACGAAATGGAAAAAGGCACCCAAGGCCGCTACAAGTGCCAGCAATTCCCAAGCTCTGCGCTGGGGGGCGAGCGCGAGCAAATTGAAGCCGTTCAACTGGGCACGCAAGACATCGTCAACACCTCGACGGGCCCGCTAGGCAACTTTGTGCCTGAGGTCAAAATTGTTGATATCCCCTTTTTGTTTCGCGACTACGACCACGCCCGCAAAGTGATGGACGGTCCCATTGGTCAGGACCTGCAAAAAAAGATGGAAGCCAAGGGACTGATCAATTTGGCATGGACGGAAAATGGCTTTCGCCACATGACCAACAGCAAGCGCGCCATCAACCAAGCCAGTGACGCCAGTGGTTTAAAAATGCGCACCATGGAAAACAAGGTGCACATGGACGGCTACAAGACTTTTGGTATCTTGCCCACACCCATGGCTTTTCCGGAGCTGTTCACCGCGCTTCAGCAAGGCACCGTGGATGGCCAGGAAAATCCAATTCCCGTGATCTTGGCCTCTAAATTTTCGCAAGTGCAAAAGCACCTGTCGCTGACCGGTCATGTGTACTCACCTGCCGCTTTGATCATCTCGCCTGCGGTGTGGAACAAGCTGTCTGCAGCGGACAAAGCCGTTTTCACGGCGGCAGCCAAAAAGGGCGCTGCCGCTCAGCGCAAGAAAGTCAATGACGATGAAAATACCGGCATCGCCCAGCTCAAAAGCGAAGGCATGCTGGTGGTCGAAAAAGTCAACGGTGAGAGCTTTCGCAAGGCCGTTGCACCCGCTTATGCGGCCTTTGCCAAAGAGATGGGCGCCGACAAAATTGCGGCCATTCAAGCGGTGAAGTAATTTGTACCTGGCTGGGCCAGCACAGCCGGCCCATTGGTTTTGTGCGGGCCTGCGCTGCATTCAAGCTGAGCAGGCCCAGCCTTTCATTGCGCGGCCGTTGACCTGGTGTTTGAGCCCATGAAAATTTTATTGCTTGCGATTGATAGACACATCACCGGTTGGTGCCTGTCGGTGGCTTGCCTCATTTTGGCCGTGATCTCTTGTTTGGGCATGTGGCAGGTCATCACCCGCTTCATCTTTTCTCAGCCCTCGGTGTGGACCGAGGAGGTCATGCGTCGATTGCTGATTTGGATGGTCATGCTCGGTACCGTGGTGGCGCTGCGACAAGGCGCGCTGGTGTCTGTAGACCTCATGTTGCGCACCTCACGCGGCGCGTGGCGCACAGCGGTGCGCTGGGTCATCACCGCTGTAAACCTGGCCTTTTTTTCTGTGGTGCTTTGGTTTGGCGTGGACTTGGTTTGGCGGGTTCGCTTCCAAACTTTTGCCAGTTTGGACTTGTCCATGTCCTGGGCTTATGCCGCCATCCCGGTGGGCGCTTTGCTGGCCTTGCTGGCGAGCCTGGCGCACCACGCTGACCCGCATTACGACGAACTCACCACCGGCTTGTGATGTGTTCGTTTTCACGACCCTGGCCAAACTCTCCTCAGCTGCTGAAAGTCCCCCATGCCCATGACCCTGCTCATCACCATGTTGGTGTGCTTTGCTTTCAGCATTTCAATTGCTGTGTCGATTGGCGGCTCAGCCATATTGGGGCTGGCTTTTTTTGAAAACAGCAAGCTGATATTGGTGCCCAAGGAAATGTTCTCGGCCATCGACAAGTTTCCGCTGGCCGCCATTCCCTTTTTCATACTCGCTGGCAATCTCATGGAGACCGGCGGTATTTCGCGTCGCCTGGTGAATTTTGCCAAGTCACTGGTCGGTGGCGTACAGGGCGGTTTGCCCATGACCTGTGTGCTCACGTGCATGATTTTTGCGGCCGTCTCCGGCTCTTCGGTGGCTACCACCTTTGCCATTGGCTCCATCCTCATTCCAGCGCTGATCAAGCATGGTTATCCAGTCGGTTATGCCGCGGCGTTGCAGGCCACCTCTGCCGAGCTTGGCGTGATCATTCCGCCTTCCATTCCCATGATTTTGCTGGGCGTGGCCGCTGAAATATCCATCGGTGAGTTGTTCATTGCTGGGGTGGTGCCTGGCCTCTTGATTGGCTGCGCATTGATGCTGTTCGTGCACCTGTGGTGCCGCTTCAAGGGTTTGGGTCAAAACGACGGTGACGATCGTTTGGGCGTGGGCGCGGCAACCAAAGATGCAGGCTGGGCACTGCTCATGCCGGTGGTGATCCTGGGCGGTATTTACGGCGGCATCTTCACACCCACTGAAGCGTCGGTGGTGGCCGTCTTTTATGCCTTGGTCGTGGGCTTGGCAGTGCACCGTGAACTCCAATTCAAAGACTTGGTTCGCGTGCTGCGCAAGTCGGTCATCTCTAGCGCGGTGATTATGTTCATCATCGCCAACGCTGGCCTGTTCGCCTTTTTAATCACGCGGGCTGGCATCCCAGACCTGATTGGGACATGGCTGACCAGCGTGTTGGATTCTCCAGCCTGGTTTCTTCTGGGCGTGAACGCCGCCCTTTTTGTGATCGGCATGTTCATTGAAACTTCGGCCGCCATCATTGTGCTGGCGCCCATCTTGGTGCCGGTGGCTGTGCACTTTGGCATAGACCCCGTTCACTTTGGCATCGTCATGGTGGTCAACTTGGCTTTGGGCATGATCACCCCCCCTTTTGGGGTCAACCTTTTTGCCGCTTGTACGGTGGCCAAAATCTCACTCGATCGGATCATCGGCCACCTGCTGCCCTTTGTGCTGGTCATCATTGCATGCTTGATGGTGATCACTTACCTGCCGCCCATCACTTTGACCCTGCGCGATGCGGTGTATCCCAAAACTCCCTTGCTTCAACCTGCGCCTGTGCCCAGCATCGGTCCGCAGTGAAGAAAGGGACTTTGACCCTGGCCGTGGTGTGCGAGCAGCGCTTGACCTTTGTTTGAGCAGGTCTGCCCTGCATCTTTCCCTGTGTTTTCACCTTTACCGGAGTTCAACTTAATGCGACTCAAAGATCTTTCCATCATCGTCACCGGGGCCGGCAGCGGCATTGGCGAGGGCATTGCCCTGCGCATGGCGCAAGAAGGCGCGCAGGTCATCGTCAACGACATTGACCACGCCAAAGGCGAGCGGGTCGCCTCGGCCATTGTTGCCGCCGGCGGGCGGGCCTCTTTTTTTGGCGCAGACGTCACAAAATCGGCCGACATGAAGGCCTTGGTCCAAGCCGCCGTAGAGCGTCACGGCAAGCTCAATGCCATGGTCAACAACGCCGGCTGGACCCACCGCAACCAGCCCGCCTTGGAGGTGAGTGAGGACGAGTTCGACCGCGTCTACGCCGTCAATGTGAAAAGCATTTACCTGGCCACCATTCACGCAGTGCCTGAATTTCGCCGGCAAGGCGGCGGCAGCTTCATCAACATCGCGTCCACGGCCGGGGTGCGTCCCCGTCCGGGGCTGACTTGGTACAACGGCTCCAAGGGCGCGGTCATCACCACCAGCAAGTCACTGGCGGCCGAGCTCGGGCCAGACAACATCCGTGTGAACTGCATCAACCCGGTGATGAACCCCACCACTGGCTTGGGCGTGTCCTTTGCCGGCGGCGAGTTGACCGAAGAGCGTCTGCAAAAATTCCGCTCCACCATTCCGTTGGGCCGCTTTTCCACCGCACTGGATGTGGCCAACGCGGCGCTGTTTCTGGCCAGCGAGGAGGCTGCGTTTATCTCGGGGGTGTGCATCGAGGTCGATGGTGCGCGCTGTGTGTGAGGGCGGGGTGGCAAAAGCTGGGTTTGCGCCTATGTCCTGCGCGGACTTTTTAAGGCGCATTTGCCCACATTCAGCGGAGTACGCTGCAGTCACCAACAAGTCATCATCCCACCCCGCTTGCGGCTAAGCTGGGTTGTATTCTGATCTTCGGAGCAAGCTATGACGTTCGATATCCCTTCCCTGAAAGACAGCGCTCACCCAGACGAATGGCAGTTGCGCCTGGACTTGGCCGCGTGCTACCGGCTAGTGGCGCTTTACGGCTGGAGCGATCTGGTGTTCACCCACATCAGCGCCAAACTGCCGCATTCGGTCGCAGGCGACAGCCACCAGTTTTTGATCAATCCCTATGGTTTGATGTTTGATGAAATCACCGCGTCCAGCTTGGTGAAGGTGGACATGCAGTGCAACAAACTGCACGACAGCCCCTTTCCAGTGAACCCGGCGGGCTTTGTGATCCACAGCGCGGTGCACGACGCCCGGCCCGACGCGGGTTGCGTGCTGCACACCCACACGCGAGCGGGCGTGGCCGTGAGCGCGCAAACCCACGGCGTGCTGCCCATCAGCCAGCAAAGTACTTTTGTGCTGGCCTCATTGGCTTACCACGGCTACGAGGGCGTGGCGATTCGCGACGACGAAAAGCTGCGACTGCAGGCCGATTTAGGCACGGCCAATTTCCTGATGCTGCGCAATCACGGCCTGCTTACTGTGGGCAAGACCATTGCCGACGCTTTCTTATCGATGTACATCTTCGAGAACACCTGCCGCATCCAGGTCGATGCGCTGGCAGGGCAGTCTGGTCCGGACAAGCTCACCGCGGTGGAGCCCCAGGTTTTGGATGGCGTGGCCAACGCCATGCGGGTGCAAACCGAGGGCTTGGGGGGCGAGTTTGTCTGGCCTTCGCTGCTGCGCAAGCTGCAACGCGAAAGTCCTGATTACGCCCGCTGATCGCGCCAAATTTCAGCACGTGCGCGCCGCAACAAACACCACGAAGCGATGCGTGCCGCACCACACTCATCACCGTCTTCTCTTCCACCTCCGTGCGCAGGCGCTGGTACTTCTGGCCCAGCCCAGAGGTCAAGGCTTGGGTAGAGGAAAACGGGCTGGAGCTGCATCCAGACAAGACCCATATTGGGGACTGTCGGATACGAGGTCAAGGCTTTGAGTTTCTGGGCTACCGCTTCGAGTCTGGCAAGCACTGGGTGAGGAAAAAGAGCGAGCAAGGGCTCAAGGACAAGGTGCGCCGCGCAACCCGC
>CAMCUN010000071.1 GCA_945878995.1 Polaromonas sp. YR568
CACGCGTGCCCCTCTCCCCAGTCCTCTCCCCAAAGGGGCGAGGGGGCAAAACCCGGACCCCGAATTCCTCCCTCCCCCTCTGGGGGAGGGCCGGGGTGGGGGCATCGCGTGGCACCACCGTTTCCTCACGCGTGCCCCTCTCCCCAGCCCTCTCCCCAAAGGAGCAAGCAAGCCAAGCCGGGTCCCCGAATTCACTCCCTCCCCCTCTGAGGGAGCGCCGGGGTGGGGGCATCGCGTGGCACCATCGCACCGTAAAGCGCCATCCCTTCCCTCTGATCTCACCGCACCATGAACTTTCTCCCCACCCAATGGCCCCTGATTCAAGCGCCCATGGCGGGCGTACAAGCCGCACGCCTGGCCTTGGCCGTGTCCCAAGCCGGTGGCCTGGGCTCGCTGCCTTCGGCCTTGCTCTCCCCAGACGCGCTGGAGCGTGAGCTTGAGCTGCTGCAGGCCTCGGGCCTGCCTTACAACCTCAATTTTTTCACCCACCGCATGCCCGCCGGCAGCAGCTGGCCTGACCCTTGGCAGGCGGCCTTGGCGCCTTATTACGAAGAGCTGAGCCTGGAGGCCAAACCACCGCAAGGTGCCAACCGCCAGCCTTTTGGTGCGCAATCCGCTGAAATACTGGAGCGCTTTCGCCCGGCCGTGGTGAGTTTTCACTTTGGCCTGCCTGAGCCCGATCTTCTGGCACGGGTCAAGCGGCTGGGCGCGCTGGTGTTGTCCTCGGCCACCACACTGGATGAGGCCCTGTGGCTGCAAGCCCACGGCGCCGACGCCGTGATTGCGCAAGGCCTGGAGGCCGGCGGCCACAGAGGCCATTTTTTGCAGAACGATGTGGCGCTGCAAAGCGACACCTTGAGCTTGGTCAGCCAACTGGCTCCCGCGCTGTCCATCCCCATCGTTGCCGCAGGCGGCATAAGCGGTGCGGACGATGTGCGCGCCGCCATGGACCGGGGCGCCTCGGCCGTGCAAGTGGGCACAGCCTTTATGTTGTGCCCAGAAGCGACCACCAGCGCCTTGCACCGCGCCCGCCTGCGGGACACACAAGCGCCCACCGAATTGACCAATTTGTTCTCAGGCGGCCTGGCCCGGGGCTTGGTGAACCGACTGATGCGCGAGCTTGGGTCCGTGAGCCCTTCGGCCCCGCCCTTTCCCTTGGCCACCGCAGGCCTGGCGCCACTGCGCAGCGCCGCCGAGGCCCTGGGCCGCGACGACTTCACGCCGCTGTGGTCGGGCAGCCAGCGCCAGGGCTGCCTGGAGGCGCCGGCGGCCGAGGTGGTCAAGGTGCTGGCAAAAGGTCTTTCAGTTTGAATGTGTTGGCTTGCCGGCCAGATGATTCATTCATGCCAAATGGGGGATCTCTTGCAGGCAAGCTCTAAAGGGGAATGTCCCCGGATTTTGTAGGCGCCAGCCTGCTTAGGTCAGGCTCCACTCAGTTCACAGCCAGCCAGCCCCGCTGCTCGGCCGTCCACTTTTGATCCAGCGGCACCAGATGTTCGCGGTCCACAAAGGGCGGGTAGCCGCCCTTCATGGTCAGCCGGATGTAGTGGTGGTTAAAGCAGTCCAGCGCAATGTGCATGGGCCGGATGTCGCCCACCTCGCGGGCACGCTGGGCGGTGCGCAAAAACAAGTCAAAGTCCGCCGCCTGCTGGCTCTCGTCCCACGGGCCCAGCAGGGCCAGGGCGCGGCGCGAGAACATCACGGTGTTGCCCACAAAGCCTTCAATGGCTTGGTGCTTGAACTGCGCTTGGCGCGCTTGGCCAAAGGCGGCCCAGTCGCCATACATCCAGCGGTGCATCAGCAGCAGACTGCGCCGCGACATGCCAAAAAGGCTCACCAGCCCCTTGATGCGGCTCCAGCGGCGGCGCAGTCGGCGGGTGGCCTCCTTGCTTTCTATGCGCTCAATGCCGCAGCAGGTGATGACGTCCAAGCCGTTGTGCTCGGCGTTGGCCACCAGGGTCTGGTCCCAGCCTTCGCTGACGATGATGTCGTTGTTCAAAAAAGCCAACCACTGGCCTTGCGCCACCGCGATGCCCTGGTTTTGCGAATGCGGGTAGGAGTAATTGCCGGGGTTGCGAATCACGCGGGCGCCCACCGACTCAAAAAAGTCGGCGCTGCCATCGGTCGAGGCGTTGTCAATGACGATGAGCTCGAAAGGCTGGCGCGTGTTCGCCTGCAGGTGTTCCCAGTAGATCTGGTTCATCGCCAGCTGGTTGTAAACGGCGGTGATGATGCTCAGCGTGGGGCTGTATTCACTGGAGCGGTTGGGCATGGGATGGGGGCGGCAGACACGGCCGTTGCAGTGTAAACGTGCACTGGACAGTGCACTGAAGGGGCGGCTTGTAGGCAGGCCCAAGCCACGAGTTCGATGCGCATGCCCTGCCCTCATGCGGCGACCACATCGCCATTGGCTCAAAGGCACCTACAGCCCGGCAGGCTAAGGCTAAGGCATTGAGCCAAAGACGCACGCAAGGTATCATGCAACCAAACATGTCCAAGGACACAGGAGTGCATGATGCCAACCGTACCATCTTCGACCAACAAGGTGACCCGCTCACGCGCTCGCATGCGAGCCGCAGGCTTGCGGCCAGTTCAGTTTTGGGTGCCTGATACGCGACTGCCGGGTTTTGCTGCCGAAGTTCGAATGCAGTGTCTGGTGATCAAAGGCGACAGCCATGAGGCCGAGACTATCGAATTTGCCGAACAAGCCGCAGAACAAATTGAGGGCTGGGTATGACGCAGCGGGGGGACTTGGTGACGGTGTCCTTGCAAGGCGACTATGGCAAACCTCGACCCGCGCTGATTGTTCAAACCGACCTGCTGACCCAACTGGACAGTGTGGCTTTATGCCCGGTGACCGGTGAGCTGCGCACGGCAGCCTTTCGGGTGACGGTGGAGCCCACAGCGCACAACGGGCTTCGCGCCCTGTCTCAGGTCATGGTGGACAAACTGTCCACCCTACCTCGCTCTAAAGTGAGCGCCCCGTTTGGACGCCTGGAAGACGAACGCATGCGGGCGGTTGACCGAGCTCTGCTGCTGGTGGTCGGTGTGATTTAAGTTTTCTTCCAACCATCACACCCGCAGCGCAAGGCCAGGCGCGCCAAGTCAGATTACTTAAGCATGCGCGCAAACCAAGGCGCGATCACGCCTTCAAAAATCTGCGCGTCGCTCAACTCGCGGTTGCGGCCAATGTGCCCGCCGGTCGGGTTGACCCAGGCTTCCTTGGGCGTGGTGCCGGTGCGCAGCACGATGTAGAGGTCTTCAATCGGCACCTGGGTGTCGCGCTCGCCGTTGACCAGCAGTTGCGGCGCGGTCGGCTTGTCGAGGGCGGCGGTGTCTTTGAGCGACATGCGCGGGCCGTAAGCCAAGAACTGCTCCAGGGTGTCGGTTCCATAAACTGCCGCGCGCGCTGCGAACAGATCAAACAGGTACTCGCGGGTGCCCAGAGCCTTGAGCTGCCAGTCGGGCTGAAAGTAGCTGTGCACCGGCCCGGCCCAGTTGACCACCGCCTTCAGGCGCTTGGGCTCGGCAATGGCCATGCGGGCCGCCCAGTGGCCGCCCCAAGAGACGCCCTGCAGGCCTATGCGCTGCGGGTCAATGTCGGTGCGGGTCTGTAGCGCGTCAATCACCCGCGAAAACACGCGCTCGGAGCCGACGTCGATCTTGATTGGTGAGTCGCCCGTGCCGGGCATGTCCAGCGCCAGGTAGGCCAGGCCCGCCTTCAGATAGCCATGGCCGTACTGCTCGACCACGAACTCTTTGTAGCCATCCAGGCCGCCTATGGACAGCACCACCGGCGGGCGGGTCACACCTGCGGGCCGCTGCAAATAGCCTATGACTTCTTTGCCCTCAAAGGGAATGCGCAGCACCTCGATGACCGGACTGGCCAAGCGGGCGTAGGCCCGAAAAGCCTCGGTCCCGCGCCCGTGGGAGCGTTTTTTCTCGGGCGAATTCTGCGTGGGCCAGGCGCCAAAGCTGTGATAGCGCCAGGCGGCCAGGTAATGCTCGCGCGCCTTGGCCCGGTCGCTGGCCTCGGCAGCCTGGCCGGCAGCAAACATGCGGTCGCCGCTTTGCATCCAGGAGCGGGCCCATTCATCGCGGTCCAGCGAATTGATGCGCGAGAGAATCTGCGCCACCTCGCCCGCATCAAAGCCATTGAGCGGGTAGCGCTGGGCCTTGACCCGCTCGGTCACCGCCTCCTTGAGTTCGGGCCAGGTGCGGCCAGGGGCGATTTGCGCGCTGGCTGCGGCCGCGGCCAGCAGAAGGCTGGCCACAGTGAAGGTTCGGGTGATGCTGCGGGTGATCTTGAACAAGGCGGTCTCCTCTGGGTGTTTTAAATGTTGCCGCCGCCTGCCCCTGCAGAGCAGACCGGCAAGGCATTTTGACACCGGGCCGCAAAGAAAGCGGCTGGGGCATCAAGCCCGCGCCAGCGCCTGGATCACCCGCTCGGGCAAGACATCGTTCAAGCAGCGCGTGTGCCCCAGCGGGCATTCGCGCTCAAAACAAGGCGCGCAGTCCAGCGGCGGCTGGTAGGCCGCGTCGTTCTTGAGCCAGAGCACCTGGGCGCGCGCGTTCAGCGGGGGGGTGTGGTGGGGGCTGGAGGAGCCAAAAACGGCCACCTGTGGCACGCCGAATCCGGCGGCCACGTGCATGAGGCCGGAGTCGTTGCTGACCACGGCGCGAGCGCTGGCGATCAGGCCCAGCGCATCGGCCAGGCTGGTCTGACCCGCGAGGTTCAGCACGCGGTCGGCGGGCGCTCCGGTGGCAATGTCCTCGCAAAAGGAAGCTTCCTTGGCCGAGCCCAGCAGCAGCACCGGCACATTTACCTGCGCGGCCAGGGCCGCGAAATGCGCGGTGGGCCAGCGCTTGGCGGGGCCGTATTCGGCCCCAGGCGCGAACACCAAGTAGCCTTGCGCGGCCAGGCCGTGCTGAGCGAGCACCTGTTGCTGCAGATCCTGCGGCCACACGAGCTGCGGCCGGTCAGCGGCGTGGTCTGTGTCGCCGCTGAGTGCCGAGTACAGCGCCACCATGGGCGGGCGCTTGTCTTTGGGCGGGTTTTTCAGGCGGTGGGTGAGCACGCCCACGCGGGCTTCGCCCAGGTAGCCCACGCGGCGGGAAATGCCGGCCCACCAGGGCACGAGCGCGCTTTTCAGGGAGTTGGGCAGGATGTAGGCCGAGTCAAACTGCCCTTGCAGCTCGCGGGCCACGCGGCGCCTGGCGCTGAACTGCAGGCCGCCGTGGGCGAAGGGCACATCGATGATGCGCGCCACCTGGGGCATGGCCCTGAACACGGGCGCCACCCAAGGCAGGGCGGCCACCGTGAGGCGCTCGCCCTTGGCTGCTAAGCGCCGCAGCAGCGGCTCGGTCATGACCGCATCGCCTATCCACTGCGGCGCGATGATGAGCGAGTGGCTGGATTGATCGCGCTCGGGCCGTGAATTCATCGCAGCCGCCGCAGGCGGCCGCCAGCCTCAGTGGCCACCGCGGAAATGCTCGCCGTCTTTGAGCTGGTAGACGGTGCCGCAGTAAGGGCAGCGCGCCGAGCCCGTTTCGGCCAGGCCCAAATACACACGCGGGTGGCCGCTCCACAGCGCCATGCTGGGGTTGGGGCAGAACACGCCGCCCTGGCTGTTGAGGTCTTTGGCCAGCAGCTCAACCACGCTGCCCGGCTTGTTGGTCTTGTCCATGGCGGTGTGTGTGTCCGTGTGTGTGCTCGGGCGCGCGGTCAAACCAAGGACAGCCAGTTGGCGTACTTGGGGTTGTGGCCGCCCACAATGTCAAAAAACGCTGCTTGGATTTTCTCGGTGATGGGGCCGCGGCTGCCAGCGCCAATCTCAATGCGGTCCAGCTCGCGAATGGGCGTGACTTCAGCGGCCGTGCCGGTGAAAAACGCCTCGTCAGAAATATAGACCTCGTCGCGCGTGATGCGCTTTTGCACCAGCTCAATGCCTAAGTCTTTGCAGATGTGGAAGATGGTGTTGCGCGTGATGCCGTTCAAGGCGCCGGCCGACAAATCGGGGGTGTAGACCACGCCGTCTTTGACCACAAACATGTTCTCGCCCGCGCCCTCGCTCACAAAGCCCGAGGCGTCGAGCAGCAAGGCCTCGTCGTAGCCGTCGTCCAACGCTTCCATGTTGGCCAAAATGGAGTTGGTGTAGTTGCTCACCGCCTTGGCTTGGGTCATGGTGATGTTCACATGGTGGCGGGTGTAGCTGGAGGTTTTCACGCGGATGCCGCGCTTCAAACCTTCTTCGCCCAGGTATGCGCCCCAGGCCCAGGCGGCCACCATGATGTGGATTTTGTTGCCCCTAGGAGAAACCCCCAGCTTTTGCGAGCCAATCCAGGTGAGCGGGCGCAGGTAGCAGCTCTCTAAATTATTCAAGCGCACCACGTCTTTTTGCGCCTGCATCACCTCTTCAAGGGCAAAGGGGATGTTCATGCGCAAGATTTTGGCGCTGTTAAAGAGCCGCTGGGTGTGCTCTTGCAGGCGAAAAATGGCTGTGCCTTGGGGTGTCTTGTAAGCGCGCACGCCTTCAAACGCGCCGCAGCCGTAATGCAGGGTGTGGCTGAGCACATGGATTTTGGCGTCCCGCCAATCGACCATTTGGCCGTCCATCCAAATCTTGCCGTCGCGGTCGTCCATGGAGGGGGGAGTCTGCACCATGTGAAAAGTCCTTTTTTGTCTCAATCAATTGATAAAAGGCGGGGGCCGCCGCTGTGCCCGGGCTGCACCAGGCAATTTACGCATTTTAGGCTGTGGCCGGTGGCTCGCTTTCGGCTTCTTGGGGTGCAGGCCTGAACAGACTGTGCTGGGTCAACTTGCCGCCCACAAAGGTGCAGTCCACATGCGAGTCTGAGTTGTCGGTCCAGCGGTACAGCTCGGGCTGCGCGTCTTTGCTAGAGCGCAGCAGGCCCAGCGCACGCGTCATGGCCACCACATGCATGAGCGTCATGCCAGGCTTGAGCTTGGCGTTGAGCATGACGGCGCTGTCCACATGGCCAATAGGCCGCTTGGAGGCGCGCTGCAAGATGTGCATGAGCCGCGTGAAATGCAGCATCACCCACATGACCAGCATGGCTGCAGCGGCGGCCAGGCCCATCCACTGGTAGTAGACGTAGGCGAGCACCAGCGTTGCAATGGCGATCACGGGCACCAGGATGCGTTGGAAATTCATCGGGGCGATTGTGGCAGCGAGAACAGCTCAGTCAGGCGGCCAGCGCATTGATGGCCGTTGGGTTGGGATTTCAAGCTTACAGTGCGTGAGCTGTGACCTGCAACTGTAAATGAAGTGCAAGCACACTGTGCTTACACTTAACCCTGTATAAATTTATTATCTCAATAATTAGATTGTAATCCACTGGCCCTCGACTCGAATAAAAAAATTAATTCAAAATTAACTTGTAAAATTAAGCATGTTAGGGTTGGTGTTCAATTGAGCGCCCGCCACCCAGCCTTTCCATTTCTCAGAAACGGCACCAAATGAAGCTATTGTAGGGGCTGGGGCAAACTGAAAATTGCTTTTTGCGTACACATTTCTGGCAGTTATACCTGCCAACCTCATATATCCGATTACGCGCTCTTCGTTCGACTCGTCCACATAGCCTTTTGCAGTGGTCACTGTTATAGGGTCTGACATAACCCCAGAGTTCACAATACAGGCTGTAATGATGGGGCTTGCACTGCACATGTGATTCAAATAAATGGTGAAACACCCCTCTTTATCGTTCATAAAATCCTCGAGACTGTATAGATGTGGATTGAAACTTCTTATAAGTTCAGCATTTCTTTCAACAACATCCGAAAGTATTTTTGCCGACTCCCTTAAGGCATCAGAGGCAATACCAACATTGACGGCGCGATCCATGCCTTTCAACCTTAATTTTTCTGCCCGGTCGAGGTCAGATACATCACGGCTCCTCATCGTATCTCGGTATTTTTGATATGCATCCACAGGAGTAACCATCCTATTTTGAAAAACATCCCCCGCATCTTCGGCGCCGCTTCTCATTCTCGTCTGGGGTATATACTCAGCCGAATTCCAGGTGTCATCATCTGTTTCACCTATCATTAATTTTTCAACCCCAAGCGCTCTAATCTCAGGCTCAAATTTTGACACCCAAACTTGCGCCAATCTTAAAGCTTCGTTAATATAATGCTGCTGAACTCTTGATATAATAAGATTTACAAGCAAATCAACTGCGCACACTATCGTTTTAAAAAGCGCCGTACCAGCATCAAAAATGGTTGCGATTATATCAGCCACATTCTTAATGAATCCATATGCATCACGATACTGATTTTGCTTTTCACCCCACATGAGTGACTCATCAATAATACGCCAGTACTCGTGGAATTGACCCACGGCTTTGTGGGCCGCTGCAAGATCCAATCGGCGCAGGGTAGTCAGAACACCATCGACCAAATGTGTGGCTGCATTGAAACCAGATTGAGCCAAATTAATTGATTTCGCAAGCGCTTCTAAAAAATGTTTTATGGCCAAACATATCGCTGACACAATTGGTGCAATTGCAGTTATATCTTTTGCCCTCAGTCTGCTGTACATTGCAACAAAGAAATTTTTAAATTTTTCGGCAATAATGTCAATTAATCCATTCACAAAATCCATAAATTTCTGGAAATAATTAAATGCGCCTTCTCTATTTATTTGCGCTATTGGTTGGTACCGTGTTGAAGCTATAATTACAGCGGTGGGGATAGCAACCTCAGGGTCACAAAGATGTTTTATTTCTCCCACATAACGCTGAACTTCACCATATACATTAGGATTAATTTGCAAGCCGTTGGCAGTTAAAGCAGCAGCACTAACGAGAAGTGTACTATTCTGATATTGGAGCTTTATATTTCCAAGAAATAATGCTGTATTAATCCTGTTTCGCTGAATAGCTTCGTTCCAGTCCTCATGTGACTTCTTAAATATTGCTGCTCCAGCTTCTAGCGTTTGGTAATTTATGTGAAGGTAAAGTAATTGCCTAATTTTCTCAAAAATACTCCTATTTCGCTTCTGAACGCCTTCCTCATTTAGGCCGTGCTTGAGTAAATATTTATTTAAAGCATCAACCGCTTCATTTGCAAATTGTAAATTTTTCTTGTCTCCATAAAAAAATTGACTGTATTTTTCATAAACTCCCGATAGATTTTCTCCGGGTGCTGCATCAATTGTAAAAAGCCCGAAATCACGCTGCCGTGTAGTCGCAGCTTGGAACGCAGCAGGATCCATGAGAGTACGCATGCCATTTGTATATTCAAATAATTGCTCACCGTTGAGTGCCATAAATTCTCTCCTTGTTAGCTTATTGAAGTAAAGAAGCCTCTAAATTTTCAGATTACTACGCCGCAAACTACTAGTTTAAAGAATTTAAGTATTTCGCTTTGATCGTTGTAGTTTTAAATGATATTTGAATTGGGGCCAACGCGCTGGTTCATTCAAGCTTTCAGTGCGTGGGCTGTGCCAGGCAGCTGAAAAAAAGGGCAAGCACACCGTGCTTGCCCTTCAAGTCAAAAGTAACTTATTTGACTAGGAGATCACAGACCGATTTTTCCACCGTCATCTTTGGTGATGATGAGGGTGGCCGAACGTGGACGGGTACCCGCACCGTATTTGCCACCCACACCGTTGGCGGTGCCGGGATTGGTGGGCCACACGCCGTTGGCGGTGTCGTTGTAGACAGTGGCACTTTCACCCGGGTGCTGAATGCCCACAAAAATGGCCTTGCCGTCAGCCGTCTCGGTGATACCGGTCACTTCAGCGCCTTTGGGGCCGACCAAGAAGCGGCGCAAGCGCGACTCGCCCAAGATACCGCCCACAAACGTGTTTTGGCTCTTGGTCTGCACAACGCCAGACACCAGCAAGGAGTTGTTGACCGTGAATTCACCGCCATCGCCCACGGTGCCTGGAACTGCGGCCAGCAACATGCAATTGGTTTCGTCAGTGAATGCGCTGTCGTCGGTCTGGATCCAGCAAATGCCGGTGGACTTGCTGAACCACAAGCCGTCTGGCGATGAGAACGAGTTGGCACCAGTCAGGCCAGAAATATTGGTGTTAGAGGCAGGCGCGTCTTCTTCAGCACCGAACAAGAAAATATCCCAGGTGAAGGTGGTGGCGGTAGACATGCCATCGGTTTCTTTGAAACGAATGATGTGACCGTTAGGGTTTCCGTCATTCGGTGTGCTTCCATCGAGTTTGCCGTCGAGGTCTGCGTAAATGCGAGGGTTGGCGGCATCGATTTTGGCGATCGACCTGTTGGCAGAAGAGGCTCTGTTGTTGGTCAATGCAAAGTAAATTTCACCATTGGCGTGGTTGACCGCGCCCCACTCTGGCCTGTCCATTTCGGTGGCGCCAGCAGCGGTAGCAGCAACCCGCGTGTGCACCAACACTTCAGCCTGGTTTGAAAAGCCGAAAGATGCGGTTTGAACCTTGGAGTTGCTCAAGCTCAGTTCCAACCACTCACCTTTGCCAGTGGAGTTGAACTTGGCGACATACAGCTTGCCCTCATTGAGGTATTTGTTGCCTGCAGCAATACCACCGCCAATGTCGTTTGCGTCCCAGTTTTGGGCGCTGACAAATTTGTAGATGAATTCGTTGCGGGAATCGCAACCCATGTAAAAGGCCAAGGGCTTGCCGACCACGGGAATGCCGCAAACGGCGGCCTCGTGCGCAAAGCGTCCCATGGCCGTGCGTTTTGCAGGCACCGAGGTTGGATCTGCCGGGTCAATTTCAACGTTGTAGCCAAAGGTGTGTGGCTCGTTGCGGAAGTCGGCTGCCGCAGTAGCACCAGAAGCAGACACGTTCCAACGGGCGAACCTGAATGTGGGGTCTGGGTCCGTCACGGTGTGCCAACCTTGAGTGCGCGATGTGACGGTTGTCGCGGGTGCAACGGGGGCTGGTGTGGCCGTGGTTTGGATTTGGTAGCGGGTGCGCGATGCGATCAACTTGGCGTCGGTTGGCGGGGTGGAGCCCGTGGGCATGGTGAAGTAGGTGTTCCAGTTTTCTTCACAAGTGATCAAGGTGCCCCAAGGGGTGATGCCCGTGCCGCAGTTGTTCAGCGTGCCGCGCACGGTGGCGCCAGAAGGGTCAAACTTAGTGACCATCATGGCTTTCAGATTGTTCAGCTCAGCCGCAGGCCCTGTCACATTCATGACAGTTTCAGGCGTGATTCTGCGGTTCAACGCCGATGTCGCGTTGTAGCCTGTGGGCTTGCCGCTCGCGTCCAAGGTGACTTCAGCAATAGTGACGCCGTGCATCAGGATTTCTTTGATAGCTTCGGAAGCGGGACGTGCATTTGGGGAGTCCCACCCAAGGAACTGATCAAATTTTTTGCTGCTTACGCCACCAGAGGTTTGGCCAGTTGGGTGCAAAAAGTGCGCTTCTGCAGAGCTTTCATTGTTCACCGCAATCACGACCTTGTCACCAGCAGCGTAGTTGTAGCTGCCTTTGGATTTGCCATTGCTGCCGATGTAGAAAATTTCAGTGCCGTCGTGCTGGTCGCCCACGCGGTTGGCCCAGCTCTCGGCCTCGTCCGTGCCTGCGTTGGAGTAGGCAGGAACACCAGTTTTCAATGTGTCGCCAGTGGCATGCAAAATTCTGACGGTGTAACCTGCAGGCACCTTGATTGTGTCGGCATAGCTCTTGGCAACGGGCGTGAATTTCAACAAGCTGCTGTTGGCCAGTACAGGCAAGCCAGTGCTCGTGGCAGCCGTGGTGCTGCCGCCGCAACCTGGCAGCATGGGCAAAGCAAACAAAGAAGCCAGACCCAAACCGCCGCGCAGGATAGACCTGCGTGAAGGGCTGCTCAGGGCTTTGTCGAGGACTTCCTGGAAGTGCTCGTTGTTCGAATGGTTGTCAATGGAATTGTAAGAATTGGACACGGTGAGCTCCGAAATAAGGAAACCTCACTGTGCATAACACTTGTTACATTTGAGTGACAGTTTGAGTAGCCGAATAAAAAACCAGGGCATTGGGCTGGTGCACACGGCATCGGCGCTTGGGCGCTTCAAGGCGCACTGAGTTTGACCGCCGTCAATTGGGCATGGTAGTAATCGACAGTCACGTTGAGGGTTTTTTTCGTACCAGCCGTGCCGCTCACCTTAAAAAGGCAGTCCAAGCTCACGTCCCCGTCCACGCCGTTCAGCCAGGTCTTGCTGCCTTTGTCGCATTTGACGGGCAAGGCATTCAAAGTCAAATAAATCGACAGCTCTGTGTCGTCGTGGCTGCCCGAAAAGAATGCCTTGAAATGAAGCGGCTGTTCCTTCGCTTTGACCGGCAACACGCAGCTGTACACCACACGCTTCCCATTGGCTTTTTGTGTTTTGCAGGCCACGTCTTCCGACGCATAGACCGGACGCGTCCATAGACACAAGAAAGCCAAAACCATCAGGCTTTTACTTAAATTCATTGAAACCTCCGATGAAAGAAAAATCGATTGATTTAAAATTTCACTGACACAAAACCAGCCCTCAGCGCTTGGTGCTCAAGGTTGAAACGAAAGGGTGTAACCCCAGGCATCCAGCCTGTGGGGTACAGCGTTGAAAGCCAAAGTAATGCGTTCGGGCCCCAGATTGACCGGCACCTCGTGCAGCAGGTGGCTGGGGAAAAGCAAAAGGTCGCCGGGTTGCGGACATGGGGAGACCCATTTTTCGGCATTGAAAGCACCCGTTTTGCTTCCTGCATGGGTGTTGCGAAAGGCAAACTCCCCGCCGCCCATTGATCGAGTGAAGGTGGTGCAAGCTGAGGGGTCAGAATCTGTGAGGTAAAGCACGCCTGACGCAAAGCAATTGGCGTGGTTGTGCATGAACTGACGGCCGCCGGTGTGCAGCACATTGACCCAAATTTCTTTGACCAGCCAACGCAAAGACTCGCCAAACAAAAGCTGGCCAAAAGCCTGCAAGTGCGGGCCTATTTTTTCAACCACCGCATCGAGCCCCGCATCCTCACCTGGCCCCAAGATGCGTGTGTGCGAAAGCTGGTCGGAATGATCATTGCTTAGCCTGGCGCTTTGTGCAAGGCGCCCTGCCATGATGCTGGCCTCTGTGCGGTTTAGCAGCGCTGGCACCCGCATCACGGGGGTGGGGAAAAGTTCAAAGACCTCGCTCATGCTGCATCAAGCGGCAATGGTTGCAAGACGGGAGAACGTCCAGAACACTGAAACGCTGCCGATGGCGTACAAGGTGACCTTGCGCAAGGGCGGAATCCATTTGAATCGCTGGAGGCCCAGCACCAAGCCCCAAGCCAGCGCAATCACGAGCAACTGACCAGCTTCCACGCCTAAGTTGAATGTGAGCAAGGCCACGGAGGCATGGTTGTCAGGCAGGCCTATTTCTTTAAGTGCCCCAGCAAAACCCAGGCCATGCACCAGCCCGAACAAGAACGCCACAATTTCGGGCCGACGCCGGGTCACCGTGTCCCGGTTGTTCAAAGCTTCAATGCTGACCAGCACAATTGACAACGCAATCACTGCTTCCACGGGGGGTGGCCTCAATGTCAATGCGCCCAGAGCGCTGGCGGCAAGGGTCAGGCTGTGCGCCACGGTGAATGAGGTGACGGTGACCACCAGCTTGCGATTGAAGCCGACCAGGAAAAGCAAGGTCACGACAAACAGAAGGTGATCGATGCCGCTAAGAATGTGCTCCAGCCCCAGCAGCGCATAGGTCTGCGCCACTTCAAGGGCACCACGCTCGTCGCGCGAAGATCCAAAAAGCTGCACGCTGGGCCGGTTTTTACTCAGCGTATGAACGCTTTGCTGGGCATCTTGCCAGTTAATGCGAAGGATGACCGCAGAGTAATTGTTGCCAATGCCCTGAACGGACAAATTTCCGGCCAATCCGCGTTCGCCGCAGCGAACCATCTTGGCATCCGCGGTGCAGCCTTCTGGCCAAACCGGCTTCATGTCCTCAGAAATGGGCGTGTTTTTCCCAGGCACACCCCAAGACCAACTGAACTCTTTGGGGGCCACTTGTCTGAGTGACAGATCAGCCAAAGTCATCTCGTGCGCTGATGTGCCGGCGGAGCCCGCCAGCAAAAAAAAGGCCAACACCAAGCGCTGGAAGCGCTGCCAGAAATGGAAAAAGTTCACGAGCTTTTCCCTTCGTAGCGGATGCGGTACTTCTTGCCAATGTCACGGATGGCCGACTTGGTCAACTGAGTTGAAGTGAACTCCTTCCAGTCGTTGTAGACCGTCTCTTTGATCTCGTCATAACTGACCGCCCGACCGGGTGTCAACTCCGTCAGACGAACAGCACGCGGTCCTTCATTACTTTGCAAAACGACCCAAGCGTTAGGAGCTGATTTCTCCAGCACATCCGCAAATGGCTCGCCGTAACTTTGAATCAGATTGGAGCGTGGTCGGTCTTTGAAAATACGCAGACCGGCTTCCACCTCTGGCTCTTTGTTGGTGTTGAGTGCCAGTACAAATTTTTGCAGTTTTTCAGGAGTGGCGTCACCAGCGGCCACAACGGCTTCCTCAAAACTAAAGCGCGCGGGAAGGTCGTAGCGATCGCGCCGCGTTTCAAACCAAGCGCGCAAGCCTGCCTCGTCGATTTTGGGCATGGCCAAGCCCGCTTGGGTGGCGGTCAAGACTTTGAAAATCACCCGCTCTTTCATGGCCTCATCGCCCCTGTCCATGCCCAAAGCCAGTCCCTCACGGTACAAGACTTCGTTGTCCACCCAGCGGTCGGTCAGCACCTTCATTTCGGCGTCAGTCGGCTCTCGTTTCATGCCGCCCACAAACGCAGAGCGGGCATCTTCATAAATTTTTGCCGTGATCAAAATCTCTTGAGGATCTCCCCGCTCACCCAGCACCCAGTGATCAGCGGCAAAAATCAACGCACCCAAAACCACAAAGTGTGTCAAAGGTTCGCGGACAAAGCGCTGCAAGATGGGCGAGTTAAAAGGCTTCATTGGTTGCTCCATGGCCGTTGTTTTAAAGGGGTCAAGGGGGTCGCATCCCTTGGGTATGAAAGGGCAGCGTTCAATGCAGCTCTGACTTCGGCAGACAGGTCAGGATGGGTGGTTCTCACCGCTTCGGACAAGGCCAGCAAGGGCTCAACAGCAGGCTGAAAGTTTGGGCTGATGGCCACCATATCGAGCAGTGGCTGACGCAATTGAATCAACATCGCACGTGGATCAAGTTGAGGCTTGACCGTCATGCCAAAGGCCAGGTACTTGGCTCGGGCCAGCCAGTAGGCCTCTAGTTGAGAGGCGTCTTGGGCTTGGGCTGAACCCATCACGTCAGCGGCGCTGGGCGCAACACTTGCCATCAACGCAGTCAGCCTGTTTTGAGGTGTTTCCTCAGGCGCATAACTCACCCAAGGCGCCCTGTGGGCGACCACCGGCTGGTCATCGGTGTTGAGCTTTGCACCAGCCGCAAATGTGCGCAAAGACTGAGGGCCAGCCACGACGCTGCCCATCACGGCAAACTCGTTGTCCAGCTTGGCCTGCTTTAAAAACTTGGCCACCGTTGGCGGCAGCGCTGACATGCGCTCACGCACATCCTCCATAAGCCATTCGGCTTTACCAGGGCGAGACACCAAACCCACCACCGGTGTGTCTAAGCTGTTGCTGGCGAGCACCGCTACGGCTTGAGGGTATACCTTCAAAAAGGAAGCAACGATGCTGCGCAGCGTTTCCACATCCATTTGGTGCAGGGCCAGCCATTGGCAAAACAAACCATTGGGCTGAAGCCGAGATTTCACAGCCGCAAAGTGCTCAACGGTGTAAAGGCTGCCAGCACCGCTGCGAGCGGGATGAAAAAGATCGGCCACGATCACGTCGTGCAGGTCTGAAGAAGACTGTACGTAGCGGCGTGCATCAGCCGCCACCGTGGCCACTGGAGTGGCTGAAGCGGGGGCACCCGGTTTGAGAGCAAAAATGCCTGCTGCGTCAATGACTTCGGGCAATAACTCCACCGCTTTGACACTCAATCGCGGGTCCAGGGCCGCCGCATTCGCGGTATAGCCCGTGCCATAACCCAGGAACAAAGCGGTGCGCGGCGAGGGGTGAAGCAGCAATGGCAATTGCGCCAAACGGATCTCAACCAGCCCGCTGGCGCTGCTGCCTTCTTGAACGCGGTTGTTGATGTGCAGCCGCGCCACGCCGTCGCTGTCTTGCACCACACTCACGGCGGCCATCGCCCCCTCACGGTAACTGAGCAAGCGCCCGCCACTGGGCACATCCACAAAGCGCAGAGGGCCCGCAAAAACTGCCAGCAACACTACAAAAAACGCAGCAATACAAGCCTCCGGCAAAAGCCAGGCTTTTCTTGTTCGCATGGCCAAATAACCCACCAGCAACACCAGCAACACGGTTTTTGCGCCCCAATGAGGCAGCAACAACAGTCCGACCACCAGTGGCGCTATTGCAGCGCCCAGGGTGTTGATGCCCAAAGCCACTCCCAAGGACATGCGCTCATGCTGGGCCTGGCGACACAGCAAAGTGAACAGCGCCCCCATGGCCATGGCGGGCAGCAGCAAAGCCGCCATGGCCGCCAGTCCTTCGCCCGCCAAAGCCGTGCCAACGCCAGGCCCCCACCAGAGCGCGGGCAAAGCAGTCAAGCGGTCAGCCCACCACAGGCTGAGGCCCCCCAACAGCATGGCCAGCACCAAAGCGATCAGGGCGCGGTCTGTGCGTTCAGCCAAGACGGGCTCGGCCAACACCGAGCGATTCAACAGCGCTGCACCCCAAGCCGTACCCAGCAAAAAGACCGCTAACAAGAGCGCGTAGGTGTACACCGTGTTCTCTGTGACCTGGCTGAGCACCCTCACCGCCAGCACCTCGTAGCCTATGCCCAGCAAGCCGCTTAAAAAAAGCTGCGTGGCCACTGGGTGCGACAAAGCCTTTGGCAATGGCTGCGAAAAGCTGCCAATCACGCTGTTAATGGTGCCTGGCGTGGCTGGGCCTGATGAACTTGCCTCAGGCAACACATTCTTGCGCCAGTACAACCAAGCCAACAAGGCGCATGCGCCGTTGATGCCTGCAAAAAATACGCTTGTGCTGAGCAAGCCCCAATGAGGAATGAACCAAAAAACGGCCACCAAAAGGCCAGCCATGGCACCTGCCGTGTTGGCTGCGTAAACCCGTCCCAGTGGCTCATGACTTCCTTGCCTGAGCAAGCGCTCCATGGCGGGCAAGGTGGCGCCCATGGCCAAAGTGGCCGGCAACAAAACGAACAAGGGAATGAAAAAAGCCAAGGTCCAATGCCAAAGCGCCGAAGGCTCCGCGCCTATCCAAACCGACAGTTGCGGCATGAGCAAGGTGGACACCCAGGTCACCAGCAAAGCCCAAGCGCCAATCAAAACCTCTAACGCCACGTACCAGCGCGCAGGTTGTGCGCTGCGTTCAATGCGTTGGGCCAGCAACAAAGAGCCTGCGGAAATTCCGCCAAAAAAAGCCGCCATGACAGACAGCACGGCCACCATTTCATGGCCCAGTCCCAGACCAAATTGGGCGGTCCAAACCATTTGCCACACCAGGCCAGCCGCACCTGACGCAAACATCAAGCATAGCCCCAGAACAGACCCGATGCGCGGCTCAGGTTGAACGCAAGGGGCAGCTCGCTCCACAAAATTGTCGACCAAAAAGCACCTACATTTAAAAACTGAAAACCCGGCCAAGGGCCGGGTGAATGCGATAGTCCGGGGAAAGCCCCGGACTTTGCACAACTTACTTGGCGCCTAAAATCTTCACAGAGTTGGTCACCTCAATGTAGACCGGGTTGCTGTAGAACCACAGATCTGCCCAGGCGGACACGTCGTAGCTCGAGTACTTTTTGCCACCAACGGTGCGCATGTGAGTTGGGCATGCGGCGTCAGAACACTCGACCTTGCCTGGCTGCTCCGGGTCGGTTTTGGCTGGGTCAAAGTAGGGCAGCAAGTCGTAGTCGTTGAGCGGGTTACCGTTAGCGTCGGTTTCAAATGGCGTAGAAGCTGGCAAGTTGGTGCCACGAAGACGCACATACTGGGACACCTTCACAGCTGGAATCCGGTAGCTCATGACCCGCACACCATCGGCCCCAGCTGTCCAGTTGGCGCTGCTGAACACCTTTTTGATGGCCGCTGTTGAATTGCTGGCTGCAGCAGAGCCCTCCAGACCCGCATATTTGGCCGTGTCCGTGGGGCTGACAAAGCCAGTCACGTTGCCACCAATCACATCAATATGGTCCAGCACTGGCGCGTTGAGTGGCTGGGTAATATTGATTTGCTTGAGCGAAGGGTTGGGGAAGCTGTAAGGTGAATAATTTTTACCTTGTGGGTCGCGAACCGCAATGGCCACCACCACATCGGCTCCTGGTGCGATCACCAGCTTTTCACCCATGGTGGCACAGCCGTTCATGCGCACTTCAGCATTGTTGATCGCCGCATTGGAAGCAGCTTTTTCAATCAAGGCCTTAAAAGCCTTTTGCGGCAAAGCCGGGTTGGCCGCACACGCCACAAAAGACAGCCTGTCAATCAGATCGCCATGGGCGACCCAGCTGTTGCCAGAACGCAGGCCGTCAATGATGCCCTCGGCCGTGAGGTTGTTGCTGCCCTTGCGAACCAGGACATAGTCTTTTTGGTATTCACCGGGGTAAAAGTCCTGGGTACTTTCAAGCTGGTCTGCACCGAACGCGCCACGGTTATGGTAATCGGAGCTGGCAAAAAACCACCATTTGCGACCTTCGCCGAGCAAAGCATCCCACACACCGCCAATGCGGGCCGCATAAATGCCAACACCACCGTAGGTGCCTGTGCCGACAGAGTCAATACCAGCTGTTGGATTGGCCAAAGAAGCTCCACGGTTGGGAGAGTATTCGCCACGGGTGTCTGCAGCCTGGTGACCAGGGGCCGACTCAAAACCGAAAGCAATGTTGGGCGCCAAGTTATTGAAATTGCGCAAATGCTCAATGTTGAAACCCCGGCTGCTCGTTGGGTTGTAGGCGCCAGCGCGCTCCAAGTGAGCTGGGACAAACAAACTGGTGGTTGGGGCTTTTTCAAGCAGCCACTTGATGCCTTCCATTGTTTTGGCATGGCCCAAATCAGGCGTAGCCGTAGAGTTGTTGCCTGTGATCTTGCGAGCTGTAGCGTTGATGCGGGAATCTGCAGGCGATGCCGCCACAGAGCAGTCCCACTGATTTTCGGCACCACGGCTGGTGTCGGTATCGGAGCGGTCAAAGCAGTACTCGTACTGTGCTTGCAGGGTGGCGTTGCCAGCAACGCCAGTTTGTGGCCATGGCTTTTGGCCTTGGAGGACGATGGTTGAGACGTGCTCATGACCAGGCGCGTTTTGCTCCAAACCAATCCAAATCGGCTTCAGGCGAGCGCGGCTTTCGTCTTCAGTGGCCTTGTACTGAAACTCTTGAATCTCTTGCCAACGCCACATGCGCTTGGGCGTAGCTGTGCCATCACCCTTGATGGCGGCCCGGCCGCCAGGCAGTGTGGATTCCCAAGATTGGTTAGGACCTTTTAGGTCGGTTGCAGGCTGGCCACCGACTGGGTAGGTGTTGGAAGTGCCGTAAGGACCTGTAGCGCTGTTGGTCAAACCCAGTGCAGGTACTGCGGGCTCAAACGGGTCTTCCGTCAAGGTGCAGTTGCGGGCACTGCTGCCGCCGTGGTCGGCCTGGACAAACCAGTCCAAACCATATGTTTTGACCGACTTGTCGATCAGCTTTTTCATTGAGAGAGAGCCGTCCGAGCAGGTGGAGTGGTTGTGAAAGTCACCCGTCACGTACTTGCCTGCGGCTTTGGTTTTGGCTTTTTCAGCAGCCAACGCGGGGTTGACAGCCATCACGGAGACCAAGCTGACCAAGGAGGCTGCCGCTATGGCCACTGGGCTAAGGGTAAATTGTTTACGCATGGAAATACCTTAAATATGTTTGGGTGTTCAGATGGGGGCGGTAGCGGTCTGGTCGCCATACAGGTAAACCGCAGAACCCATGATCTTCACCTTGGTGGTGAACTCGACAGCGACGGTGTCTTCCGTGTCTTGGTTCGTCAGCGTGGCAGTCATGTTGCAAATGTTGTTGCTGTCACAGTCGGTGACCCTGGCGTTTGTCACTTCGGCCGAAGGGAAAAGTGACAAGTCTGGTGTTGTTGCAATTGCAGCGGCGGTTGCGTCAACCACGGCCCTTGAGCTGGCCTGATTGGCGCCACCGTCAAGATAGTTAGAGTCGAGCAGTTCCAACATCAAACTGGAGTTCAGGCCAGTTCCCAAGTTCAATGCTGCCAGTGTGCTGGAGAGTTTGCTGGTCATGGCGCTTGCAGCTGTCTCAGGAGAGATTGAAGAGCTTGAGCCGCCGCATGCGACGAGTGCTGTCAAAGAGCTGAGCACGATGGCAGGTAAGGTAAATCGCTTGAAATTCATGAGGGTCTTTCAGATTTGTTGGTTGGAATAAATATGGTCTGCTTTTCTCTTGGTAGTCCATTTTGTGCAGTCATTAAGACAACTTGGTGACAGTCAACTCGGTCGAATCTTCTGACCAACCCCTGATCGTTCAACGAAATGTGTGCTGCGCAGCAAGGGCGCAGCTTGTGCATTGGTTTTTTTAAAGGCTTCACGCCCTTACTTTTTAAGCGCTACTTAAGGAATGCCTTAAGACGCCGTGGTGCGTCAAGCCTCAGGCGGCTGCGGCCCTGGACGTGACCACTACAGTCGCGAGCGTGCCGTGCAGCGATGTCACACCAAGTGGTCAGTCGCGCTTGTCTCCAACCCGCGCAAACACCCGCGTCCCCACCACCACCCCCGCCACCAACAAACTTTTGAAGCGCGAACAAAGCAAATTCGATACGTGGCTTTTCTCGCTGAGCTGCCACAGCAGCTGTCAGCGATGTGGGTCAAAAAAAAGCGGCCTTCTCGCGAAGGCCGCTTTTCACACTAGCGCTGCACTAGCGCTGTTTAGGCGCCTACTGGCTTGCCGTCAGTGCGCTGAATCACGATGGTCGAAGACTTGCCTTGGCCGGACACGGTGCCAGGCCAAGTGGAGGGATGCTGGATGTTGACGAAAAAGGTCTTGAGGTCAGGCGTGTAAGCCAGACCCGTGATCTCGCAACCGTCTGGACCGGTCAGGAAACGGGTGGACTTTTTAGTCACGGGATCCACCGAATACATGGCGTTGTTGCCAAAGGTGTTGGTGGTGGCCGAACTGGTTGAAGAGTCGGTTTGCACCCACAAGCGACCCTGAGGATCGACGTCGATGCCATCTGGAGCGGTAAAGCTGTCACCGACGATGTTTCCTTTGTGGTTGCTGGCTGTCAGGCGGGAGTCGCCGGCTTGCAAAAACAGTTCCCAAGCAAAGGTGGTGGCTTTGGCACTGCTGGCGG
>CAMCUN010000072.1 GCA_945878995.1 Polaromonas sp. YR568
CGCATCTCTTATGAATTCCTCCCTCCCCCTCTGGGGGAGGGCCGGGGGGGGGGCATCGCGTGCCTCGGACCATGGCCGCACGCGTGCCCCTCACCCCAGCCCTCTCCCCAAAGAGGCGAGGGAGCCGAATTCCTCACATTCCAAGTAAATAAACAGGACATCCATGACACACGACAGCACAGGCAGCTGGGAGCTGCCCGAAGAGCACCGCATGTTGCGCGACACCATTCGCCGCTTCATGAAAGAAGAGGTCAAGCCGGTTGAAGACACCCTGGAGCACGACGCCTACGAGCCCGCCCCCGCGCAGCTGGCGGCCTTGCAGCAAAAAGCCAAAGACTTAGGTCTGTGGTTGTTTGAGACGCCGGCCGAGCACGGCGGGCCGGGGCTGAACCTGCTGGGCCAGTGCGTGGCCGCCGAAGAAACCGCCAAGTGCCGCATGGGCGCCTACATTGCCGGCTGCGGCGCCTTTGGCTTTGACCCACCGGTGGTGATCTGGAAAGGAACAGAGCACCAGCAGCGCTTTGCCCGTGATGACGTGGCCCACGGCACCAAGGCTTTTGTGGCGATCAGCGAGCCTTCGGGCGGCTCAGACCCGGGTCGGGCCATTCAAACGCGGGCCGAGCGCAAAAGCGACCGCTACGTCATCAACGGCACCAAGATCTGGATCTCTGGCGCAGGCTTGGCCAAGTGGGGCATTGTGTTTGCAAGGGTGGGTGACAACAAAGGTCGGGGCGGCATCACCAGCTTTGTGGTGGACAAAAGCAAGCCTGGCATCAGCCTGTCCAAGATCCCGGTGATCCGCTCTTACGCGCCTTACGAGGTGCACTTTGACAACTACGAAGTGCCCATGGAAGACCGCCTGGGCGAAGAAGGCCAGGGCTTCAAATTGGCCGAGGAGTGGCTGGTGCACGCCCGCCCACCTTACGCTGCCGCCACCATTGGCATTGCCCAGGCTGCGCTGGAAATTGCCATTGACTGGGCCAACCAGCGCCAAACCTTTGGCAGCTATCTGGCCGACAAGCAAGCCATTCAATGGATGATTGCCGACTCTGAAATCGAGCTGCGCGCCGCCCGCCTTTTGGTCTACCAGGCCGCTTGGAACGCCGACATGGGCCGCGACATCAAGGTCGACGCCTCCATTGCCAAGGTCTACGGCACCGAGGTGGCCGGCCGTGTGGTGGACCGCTGTATACAGATTTTGGGCGGCATGGGCGTGGCCCAAGAGCTGCCGCTGGAGCGCTGGTACCGCGAGATGCGCATCAAGCGCATTGGCGAAGGCCCCTCCGAGGTCCACCGCATGGTGGTGGCGCGCGACATGCTCGGCACCAAGCGCCAGGCTTAAATTCAAGAAAGAGCACCCATGTCCATCGATGTGACTGTTTCTGACGAGGGCATTGCCCTCATCACCATCAACCGCCCTGAGCGCCTGAACGCCATGGACGCCGAGCACTACCAAGCCTTGTCGCAGGCCTGGATGCGGGTGCGAGATGACGCGGCCATCCGCGTGGCCATTGTCACGGGCGCGGGTGAAAAATCCTTCACCACGGGCGCCGACATCAAGAGCTTCATCACCGCGCCCACCGCCATGTCCGAGATGTGGCTGACCCAGGCCGACCAGCTGCTCAACCGCGGCCTGGAGGTGTGGAAGCCCGTCATCAGCGCCATCAACGGCTACTGTTTAGGGGGCGGCATCACCTTGATGCTGGCCACCGACATCCGCATTGCGGCCAGCCACGCCAGCTTTAACTTGGCTGAGGTCAAGCGCGGCATGATCGCGGGCAACGGCGGCACCCAGCGGCTCTTGAGCCAAGTGCCCTACGCCATTGGAATGGAGATTTTGCTCACCGGCGACACCTTCAACGCCGCCACCGCCGAGCGCTGGGGCTTGGTCAACAAGGTGGTGCCGCCCGATCAACTCATGGCCACGGCCATGGACTACGCCAAGCGCATTGCCGCCAACGCGCCGCTGGCCGTGCAAGCGGCCAAAGAGCTGGCCATTCGCAGCCGCGACCTGGACCTGCAAACCGGTTTGCGCTTGGAGCGCCTGATAGGCCGCATGCTGCAAAACACCGACGACGTGGCCGAGGGCGCGCGCGCTTTTGCTGAAAAGCGCGCCCCCCAATTCAAGGGGCAATGACATGAGCCGAGCGCTGCCCCTGGAAGGCCTGACCGTTGTGGACCTGGGCCAAATCTACAACGGCCCCTACTGCACCTTCATGTTGGCCATGGCCGGTGCGCGGGTCATCAAAATCGAGGCCAAAGGCGGCGAGCACCTCAGAAGGCGCAGCGTGGTGGGCGGCGCAGCCCTGCCTTTTGCCATGCTCAACAGCAACAAAACCTTTGCCACGCTCAACCTCAAAAGCGAGCGCGGCCGCGAGCTTCTCAAAACCATGGTCCAACGCGCCGACGTGGTGGTGGAGAACTTTGCCCCCGGCGCCATGGACAGGCTGGGTTTGGGTTACGAGGCGCTCAGCCAAGTCAACCCCCGGCTGGTGTATGGAGCAGGTTCAGGCTATGGCCGGAGCGGCCCCAACCGCAACTACCCGGCCATGGACCTCACGGTGCAAGCCATGGCCGGCATCATGAGCGTGACGGGTTTTCCTGACCGCCCGCCTGTCAAAGCCGGGCCCGCCATGTGCGATTTTTTTGGCGGCACCCACCTTTACGCCGGCATCATGACGGCGCTGTTTGAGCGCGAGCGCACTGGCTTGGGCCGGCTGGTCGAAGTGTCCATGCAAGAGGCCGTGTACGCCTCGCTGTCTTCCAACCTGGGTCTGCACTACGGCTCGGGCGGCACCGCGCCTTCGCGCACGGGCAACCGCCACGGCGGCCTGGCCGAGGCGCCCTACAACGTCTACCCCACCACCGACGGCCACATTGCCATCATTTGCGTGGGCGAGTCGCACTGGAAGTCGCTGCTCAAGGCCATGGGCCGCGAAGATTTGCTCAGCGACGCGCGCTTTGCCGACCTCAAGCTGCGTGTGGAGCACATCGACGAGATTGACGAGCTGGTGGGCGGCTTCACGGCCTTGCACCCCAAGCAAGCGCTGTTTGACCTCTTGATGCAGCACCGCGTGCCCTGCGCGCCCGTGCGCAACTTGGACGAGGTGGTCAACGACGTGCACATGCACGAGCGCGGCGCGCTGCAGTGGGTCGATCACCCCATGTATGGGCGGGTCTGCCTGATGCAGTCGGCCCTGCGCTTTGAAGGCTCTGCGCCGCTGGCCCTCCAACCCAGCGGCGAGCTGGGCCGCGACAACCAAGAGGTCTACGGCCAATGGCTGGGCCTGTCTGACGCTGAACTTCAACAACTCATGGACGAGGAGATCATTTGATGCCACAAGCCGCCGTGATCGCCGGGGTGGGCCACACCGCCTTTGGCAAATTAGAGAGCCGCAGCACGGTCTCGCTGAACATAGAGGCCGCCCGCAAGGCACTGGCCGATGCAGGCATTGAAAAAAGCCAGGTCGATGGCCTGTTTGTGAAGGCGCCCACCTCCAAATTCGAGATGATGTACGCCCAAAAGCTGGCCGAGGCCATGGGCCTGATGCCGCGCATAGGCGGCGTGTACGACCACGGCGGCGCCAGCAACATCAGCATGATCAGCTACGCTGCCCTGGCCATTGAAGCCGGGCAGTGCGACATTGCCTTGGTGTGCTTGGCCGACAACCCGGCCACCGGCTCGCGCCACGCCTATGAAAAATCCTGGGGCGATGACGACGTGTTTGGCTGGTTTGGCGTGCCCTCGGGCTACGCCATGATCGCCCAGCGCCACATGGCCGAATTTGGCACCACTCGCGACCAACTGGGCGCCATCGTCACGGCCTGCCGCAACCACGGCGCGGCCAACCCCCACGCTCAGCTGCGCAAGCCGCTCACGCTGGAGCAGTACCGCCAGTCGCGCCCCATCGTGGCGCCGCTCACCCGCGACGATATTTGTTTGGTTTCTGACGGTGCCGCTGCCGTGGTGGTGATGTCGGCCGAGCGCGCCCGCCAGCTCAAGGTGGCCAAGCCCGTGTCCATTTTGGGTTTTGGCCAGGGCCAAACCTCCTGGGAAGTGGTGCAGCGCCCCACGCTCACCTCCACTGCTGCGGCGGCTTCTGCACACACGGCTTTCAAGATGGCGGGCCTGCAGCCCAAAGACATGGACGTGGCGCAGCTTTACGACTGTTTTTCCATCGTGCCCCTGATGACGCTGGAGGACTACGGTTTTTGCAAAAAAGGCGAGGGCGGCCATTTTGTCGAAGGCGGCCGCGTGGCGCTGGGCGGCGACTTGCCGCTCAACACCGCAGGCGGCTTGCTGTCAGAGACCGGCATGCCGGGCCTGCAGCTGGTCATTGAGGGCGTGCGCCAGATGCGCGGTGAGTCCGTCAACCAGGTCAAGGGCGCGCAAAAGTGCATTGTCAGCAACCAGGGCGGCATCATGCACACGCATTCCACCCTCATCTTGGGCCAGTAAGGAGCACGACCATGAGCGACATTGACTTGCCTCTTCCTCAGCGCACCGAGCTGAACGCCCCTTACTGGGACAGCCTCGCCCAATGCCAGCTCAGCTTTCAGCGCTGCCGCCGCTGCGGCCACGCTTGGCTGCCTGCCCGCACCGAATGCCCGTCCTGCCTAGAAGCCGACTGGCACTGGCAACCCGCCAGCGGTCACGCCAAACTGGTCAGCTGGGTGGTGTTCCACATCGCCTACCACGAGGCTTTTAAAAACCGCTTGCCCTACAACGTGGCGATCGTGGAGTTGGCCGAAGGCCCGCGCCTGATCAGCAATGTGGTGGGCCTGGCCGAGCCAGGCGACTTGACGATAGATCAAGCCTTGAAGCTGCGCATAGAGCGGGAGGGTGACTTTGCCCTGCCGCGTTTTGAGCCCGCCTGAGCCCAGCCCAGGCCCCTTCATTCATAGAAAGAGGAGACAAGACATGACGAAAAACTTCATCAAAACCGTGCTGACCTTGGCTGTGGTGGCCACCACTGGCGGGGCACTGGCGCAAGACAACTTCCCCGTGCGTGGCCTGCGCATTGTGGTGCCGACCTCGCCGGGCAGTGGCTCGGACATTGTGGGCCGCTACTTTGCCGAGCAGCTCACAGGCGTGTTGGGCCAGCCGGTGGTGGTGGAAAACCGCGCAGGCGGCAATGGTGTGATCGCGGCCATGGCGGTCAAACAGGCGCCGGCCGACGGCTACACCTTGTTTTTGGGCACCAACACCCACCTGGCCGTTAACCCGGTGGTGATCAAAGACCTGCCTTATGACGCGATCAAGGATTTCAAGCCGATCGCAGGCCTGACGCGCGGCATGATGGTGGTGCTGTCCTCAAGCTCCAACCCGCGCATCAACACTTTGGCCGACCTGGTCAAGCTCGGCCGTGAAGGCCCGAAAAAGCTCAACGTGGGGACTTACACCGCCGGCTTTCATCTGTCGGCCGAGTGGTTTGGCGCGGTCAGCAAGACCCGGCACGAAAACATCTCTTACCGGGGCGCGCCCGAGTCCTTCCTGGCGCTCATGGGCAATCAGATCGACTGGTCGCTCAGCGACCTGATCGCCTCCATTCCCAATGTCAAGGCAGGCAAAATGCGCGCCCTGGCTGTGTCAGGCGATGTGCGCCACCCGGACTACCCCGAGATCCCCACCGTCAAAGAGCAAGGCTTTCCAGAGTACGTGAACTACACCTGGACCACGCTGACCGTGCGCAGCGAAACGCCCGAGGCGGTCACCCAAAAAATAGTCGATGCGGTCAAAAAAGTGCTGGACATGCCGGCCACCAAGGAGTTCTCGCGCAAGATTGGCACCGACCCCATGAACATGCTGACCGCCGACATGCGCCGCTTTCAGCTCTTTGAGATCGAGCGCTTTCGCGAAGTCGCCAACACCGCCGGCATCAAGCCGCAGTGAGCGTGTCTGTGAACACCCCCACCCATCCCCATTGGCAAGCCAAGGCCGCCGTGGTCACGGGCGGCGCCAGAGGGCAGGGCGCTTGCGTGGCGCAACTGCTCATGCAAGCCGGCGCCACCGTCTATGTGCTGGACGCCCTGCCTGCGGACGATTCGGCTTGGGCGCAGCTGCGTGAGCGTGCGCAGGGCCTGGCCGGTCACTTGGTGGAGGTGCATGCCGATGTGGCCAGCGAATCCGCTTGGGCCGCCTTGGCCGAGCAGGTGCGCGCCCAGGGCCTGCCATTGCAGGGCCTGGTCAACAACGCCGGCATCACCGGCCCCCGTTCGACCGTCACGCAGACCACGCTGGAGAACTGGGAGCGGGTGATGGCCACCAACCTCACCGGCAGTTTTTTGGCCACCCGCGCCATGGCGCCTTTGATGGAGCGGGGCGCGGCCATTGTCAATGTCTCGTCCACCGTGGGCATGACGGGTTATTTTTCGGCCGCCTACAGCGCCACCAAGTGGGCGCTGCGGGGCTTGACGCGCAGCGCCGCCATGGAGTTGGGGCCGCGCGGTATCCGCGTGAATTGCATTTGCCCCGGCGTGGTGGACACCGAGATGGTCCGCAATTACCCGGCCTTGGTAGAGAGCCTGCAGACCATCATTCCGCTGGAACACATGGCCCAGCCCGAACAGCTGGCGGACGTGATGTTTTTTTTGCTGGGGCCGCAAGCGTCCTACATCACAGGCGCCGACCTCGCAGTAGACGGCGGGGTCACAGGCGGCGGCACTTACTGGCCCATAGGTCGGCAGCTGGGCGTGTTGTGAAATTTTTAGTTTTTCAAAGAACTCGCAAGAGGTTCGCTCCACCGCGTTTTGACGTGGACGCGGTGGTCAAGTGCAGGGACGTCGTTTTTCAATCGACAGGCAACTCAAGGAGACAGCCATGAAATTTGTAAGCAATATCAAACTGCTGACCAGCGCCGCGCTGGTCAGCGCCGCCGTACTGGGCGGTGGAGCAGCAGTAGCCCAAAACATCAAAATTGGCGCCATCAACCCCTACAGCGGCCCGCTTGCGCTGTACGGCACCGAGGTGACGCGCGGCTACGAGCTGGCGGTGGACCAAATCAACGCCTCAGGTGGCTTGTTGGGCAAAAAGCTAGAGCTGGTGCGCGGCGACGCCTCTAACCCGCAGCAAGGCATTTCCACCGTTGAGCAGTTGGCGGTGAAAGACAAGGTCGACATGTACCTGGGCACCTACATCAGCGGCATTTCGCTCACGGCCAGCGACGCGGCCATGCGCTACAACAAGCTGTACTGGGAAACCAATGCGGTGGCGGTCAACCTCACCGAGCGCGGCCTGCCCAACTTCATCCGCAGCGGCCCCGACGGCAACGCCTTTGCCTCGACCTCGGTCAACGTCATCCGCAACCTGATTGCACCCAGCCTGAAAAAAGACATCAAGGGCCTCAAAGTCTGGCTTGAGCATGAAGACTCTATTTACGGCACGGGCATTGCCCAGGTGCAGCGCAAGCTGCTGACAGAAGCTGGCGCCCAGGTGGTGGGCGTGGGCGCGCACCCGGCGCGCACCATTGACTTGAACGACTCGGTGCTGCGCGCCAAGCAAGCGGCCCCCGACGTGGTGGTGCAAACCGGCTACGTGCCCGACGGCAACTTGCTGCTGCGCACCATCCGCGAGCAGGGCTTCAAGCCAGGCGCCATTTTGATGGTGGGCACGGGCGACACGCCTGAAACTCTGGAGGCCATTGGTGCGCCCTATCTTGAAGGTATTTTGGTCATTGGCTACCCGCGCCACGACATCACCGAGGCCTTTGGCCCCGGCCAAGGCGCATATCTTGCGGCCTACCGCGCCAAGTACAAGGCCGATCCCATTGCACCGCAAGGCATGGCCGCTTATTCGGGCACGCTGATCATGGCCGAAGCCGTCAAGGCCGCTGGCAGTATGGAGCCTGAAAAAGTGCGCGCAGCTGCGGCCAAGCTGGACAAAGCCGACAGCACCTACCCCTCGGGATTTGGCGCCAAGTTCGACCAAAACATGCAAAACGTGCGCGCCTCTTTCACCACCTCGCAGTGGCAAGGCGGCAAGATGGTCACGGTGTTCCCGCAGCGCGCCGCCTTGCCTGGCGTGAGCGTCAGGCCACTGAACCGTCCTTGAGCGTTCATTGCGCTTTTTGAAAGCCACACCTTGTTCATATCGCCAAACCCTTTGATGACCATGGCCGCCCGCCGGCCAGGGGGGCTGGCATGAGCTTGCATGTGGCTTGTCTGGACGTCTGGGCCGACGCGGTACGCCGAGAGGTGCAGCGCGTCGCGCCCAGCGACTGGACCTTGTCCTTTGCCCAGTCCTACGAGCCTGCGCACCAGCGGGCGCTGGCCGCGCCCGCTGACGTGCTCTTGCCCGGCTTTGCCCTGGTGGACGAGGCGCTCCTGGCCGCCAGCCCGCGCGTGCGTTGGGTGCACAAGTGGGGCATAGGCCTGGACCAAATTGACCAGGCCGCGCTGCGCCGCCGCGGCATAGGCCTGGGCATCACGGCAGGTGCCAACAGCCAGCCGGTGGCTGAGTTGGCGCTGGCTTTGATGCTGGCGGTCAACCGCCGCCTGCTTTATGTCAACCGCGTCATGCGCCAGGGTCAGTGGCCCACGCCCGAGATGCGCGAGACCTGTTATCAAATTCAAGGCAAAACCATAGGTCTATATGGTTTTGGCCAAATTGGCCGCCGCTTGGCCCAAATTCTCTTGGGCTTTGAGGTGCGCCTTCTGTACCACGACCAGCAGCGCGCCCAGCCCGAGGACGAAGCGCGTCTGCGCGCCCGCGCCGTGGGCCTGGACGAGTTGCTGGCCGCCAGCGACATTCTGAGCCTGCACGCCCCGCTCACCGAGGCCACGCGCCGCGTCATTGGTGCTCAGACCTTGGCGGCGATGAAGCCAGGCGCCGTGCTGATCAACACCTCGCGCGGTGGTTTGGTCGACGAGCACGCCCTGGTGGCGGCACTCCAAAGCGGCCACCTGCGCGGCGCTGGGCTGGACGCGTTCGAGTCCGAGCCGCCCGCGGCCGACCACCCGCTGCTCAAGCTCGAACAGGTGGTGGTCTCGCCGCACGCCGGCGGCGGCGTGTTTGACAACGTCGAGCATGTGGCCAGGCATGCGTTTTCCAACATCGCGCGCTGGCAGCGCGGCGAGCGCTTGGCCGCCAGCGACAGCGTGATCGAACCCCAGCCGCTGGCTGAGTCAGGAGCCTTGAAATGAGTCAGCCTCACCCTTACCCCTTGCTGCGCAACCACTTGGCCGAGACCTTGGCCGCCGGTGGTTTGGCGGTGGCCCTCATCGTGCAAAAAATGGCCATGGTGGACATGGCCCTGGCCGCCAAGACCTGCGGCTGCGACGCCATCAGCGTGGACTTAGAACACTCGGTGATCTCTGAGTCGGCGGCATCACAGCTGTGCATCACTGCCTTGCACACCGGCGTCACGCCGCTGGTGCGCGTGCCCAGCTTGGACGGGCATTACGCCAACCGCCTGCTGGATGCGGGTGCCCTGGGCGTGATTGCGCCGCATGTGGGCAGCGCCGAAGAGGCCCGCGCGGTGGTGGCAGCCTGCAAATTTGCACCCCTGGGCGAGCGCTCGGCCGCGGGCAATTGGCCGCATGTGAACTACCGCCCCGGCGAGGCCCGCGCCTTGCGCGAGGCTTTTAACGCGGCCACCACGGTGGTGGTGATGCTGGAGTCCCCCGAGGCGGTGGCCCGGGCCGACGAGATTGCCGCCGTGCCTAGCGTGGACATTTTGCACATAGGTACGGTGGATTTGTGCGACGCCTTGGGCCGGCCGGCCGACTACGGCCATCCCGAGGTGATGGCCTGCCACGAGCGTGTGATTCGGGCCTGCCAGCGCCACGGCAAGGTGGCCGGCGCCGGTGGGTTGGCCCACACCCCCGCGCTGGTGCAGCAGGTGGTGGCCATGGGCGCGCGTTTTGTGACGGCGGGCGTGGACTGGGATTTGATGATGGCCGGCGTGCGTCAGCGCGTGGGCAGCTTGCGGGCATTGACTGTGTGAACTACGACAAGGACCAATGAGATAACACCATGGATCAAATACTCAACGTGTTGGTGATGGGCTTGCTGCTGGGGGGCGTTTACGGCCTGGTCAGCGTGGGCTTGAACCTTATTTTTGGCACCGTGCGCATCGTCAACTTTGCTCAAGGCGAGTTGGTGATGTTTGGCATGTACGGCAGCTACTACGCCTACAACATGCTGGGCATGAGCCCGTATGTCTCGGTGTTTTTGGTGGCCCCCGCCGTGGGCCTGCTCGGGGTGTTGATTCAGCGCCTGGTCATACAGCCGCTGCACAACGAATCGAACATGCAGATCTTTGCCACCTTTGGCCTCTTGATGATGTTCCAAAACATCATGCTGGCTTTCACGCGTGGCGAGGCCCGCAGCGTGGGCGGCGACTTTGGCACGGTGGTGATTGAAATTGGCGATATAAAAATTGGCGCAGTGCGGCTGCTGACCTTTGTCATCACCACCGCCATCACCATAGGCTTGCACCTGTTTCTCACGCGCACCATCACGGGCAAGTCGGTGCGGGCGGTGACGCAAGACAAGCGCGCGGCGCGCACCATGGGCATCAACGTCGAGAAAACCTTTCTCATGACCTTTGGCATAGGCGCGGCCCTCGCGGGTCTGGCCGGGGTGATGCTCACGCCGATTTACTCCATCACGCCGGGCGTGGGCGGCAACTTTATTTTGGCCGCGTTTGCCGTGGTGGTGCTGGGCGGCTTGGGCAGTGTGTGGGGCGCTTACCTGGGCGGCCTGATTGTGGGCGTGGTCGAGGCTTTTGCCGGCTACTACATAGACCCGGCGCTGCGCCACGCCATTTGGTTTTTGATTTTCTTGGTTGTGTTGATCATCCGTCCGGCCGGCCTCATGGGCCAGGTGGGCGCTGAGGAGGTGGGTTTCCGTGAACAAAACTAATGCATCACGGCCTTTGGCCGAGCGCGCCGCTGCCGTGGCGCCCGAGGTGTCTGGCCTGGAGTCGCCAAGCACCGCCTTGTGGCGCTACCTGGCCCTCATGGGCTTGGCGGGTTTGCCTCTGGTGTTTTTGGCCAAAGACCCGTATTGGCTGAACATCATTGCTTTTACCTACCTCATGGGCGGGCTGGCGGCCGCCTGGAACATCATTGGCGGCTTTGGTGGTCAGTTCTCGCTGGGCCACGGCGTGTTCTTTGGCATTGGCGCTTACGCCACCGCCGTGGGCACCACCACCTACGGCGCCTCGCCCTGGCTCATCATGGTGCCGGCCGCGCTGGCGGCAGCGGCCGTGTCCATGCTGATCTCTTGGCCCACCTTCCGCTTGCGCGGGCCGTTTTTTGCCATTGCCACCATGGCGTTCAACGAGGTGGCTTTTGTGCTGACCAACCACTTTGACTCCTTCACCGGTGGGCCGCGCGGCATCATGATTCCGTTCAAGGCCGGCTTTGCCAACATGATCTTCAAGGAGCGCTGGCAGTACGCGGTGCTGATGTTTGCTTTTGTGGCGCTGGTCATTGGCGTGTCGGTGTGGCTGCGCCGCAGCCGCCTGGGCTACTACCTGCTGGCCGTGCGGGAAGATGAAGACGCCGCCCGCGCCTGCGGCATTGACGTGCTGGCCATCAAACTCAAGGGCATGGCGCTGAGCGCGTTTCTCACCGCCATGGGCGGCACGCTGTTCACCATGTACCTGCGCTTTATTGACCCGCCCACGCTGTTTACCTTGCAAGACGTGGGCGTGAAGTTTGCGCTGCTCTCGCTCATAGGCGGGGTGGGCACCGTGGCCGGCCCGCTCTTGGGCGCGGCGCTCATCGTGCCCTTTGAAAACTTTTTGCGCGCCGAACTCGCCAATGCCCTGCCAGGCATCAACTTGGCCATTTTGGGCCTGTTGATGGTGCTGGCCGCGCTCTTTATGAAGCGCGGCGTGGTGGGCGCCTTTGAGGACCTGGTGGCGTGGGTCAAACGCAAATTTGGAGGTCGGTCATGAGCACCCCCCTGCTGCAAACACGCTCGGCCAGCAAGCACTTCATGGGCCTCAAGGCCGTGGACGAGGTTTCGCTGGCCGTCAACAAGGGCGAGGTGGTCAGCATCATCGGCCCCAATGGGGCGGGCAAAACCACCTACTTCAACTTGCTCACCGGTCAGCTCGCGCCCACCCTGGGCGAGGTCAGCTTGCGCGGGCAGGTCATCAACGACTTGGCGCCGCACCAGCGCGCCAAGCTGGGCATGGGCCGCACCTTTCAAATTGTCAAGCCGCTGATTGCCTTGTCGGCACTTGAAAACGTGATGGTGGGCGCCTTTTTGCGCCACCCGCGCCACGCCGATGCGCGCGACCAAGCCATGGCCGTGCTCACCCGGGTGGGCCTGGGCGCGCTGGCCAAGCGGCGCGCCGGGGAGCTCACGCTCAGCGAGCGCCGCCGGCTGGAGGTGGCCCGTGCGCTGGCGCTGGACCCCGAGATCATGCTGCTCGACGAGGTCATGGCGGGCCTGAACCAAAGCGAGACCGGCCGCTGCATAGACCTGCTGCGCAGCCTGCACGAAGAATTGGGACTGACCTTTTTGATCATTGAGCACAACCTCAAGGTGGTGCGGGCGTTTTCCGAGCGCGTGGTCGTGCTTGACCGAGGCCGTTTGATTGCCGAGGGCACGGCCGACGACATTTTGAGTTCACCCGAGGTGGTGAAGGCTTATCTGGGAGAGGGGCACCAATGGACACCATCCTGAACGTCAGCCGGGTGTGTTCCGGCTACGGCGAATTGCCGGTTTTGCAAGACGTGGACCTGCAGGTCCAGCGCGGCGAAATCGTGGCTGTGGTCGGCGCCAATGGCGCGGGCAAAACCACGCTGCTGCTGACCATCAGCGGCCACCTCAGGGCGCAGTCCGGCAGCGTCACTTTCAATGGCGAGGACGTCAGCGCCCAGCCGGCCCATGCGGCAGTCGGGCGCGGGCTGGTCATGGTGCCCGAGAGCGGGCGGCTTTTTCCCTTCATGACCGTGCTTGAAAACCTGGAGCTGGGTGCCTTTCATGACAAGGCCAGGGCCCACATGAAGGCCAATTTGCAAGAGGTCATGGAGTACTTTCCCATCTTGGCCGACAGGCGCAGCCAGCTGGCCGGGCGTTTGTCGGGGGGTGAGCGCCAAATGTGCGCGCTGGCCCGCGCCATGATGGGCATGCCCCGGTTGCTCATGCTCGACGAGCCCTCCCTGGGTTTGGCGCCCATCATGGTCGACCGGGTGTTTGAGCTGGTGAAGAACCTGGTGGATAAAAAAGGGCTGTCGGTGCTCTTGGTCGAGCAAAATGTGCGCAATGCTTTGCAGATGTGTCAGCGCGGCTATGTCATTGAACACGGCCAGCTGCTCAAAACGGGCAGCGGCCAGGAACTGCTGCACGACCCCGATGTGCAACGTTCTTACATGGGCCTTTGATGACTGATGCCGTTTGTGTGGTGGGTGGGGGCGCTGGTTTTGCCGGCGACAGAATTGACCCAGCTCTGGTGCTGGCCCGCGCAGGCGTGGACGCCGTGGTGCTTGAATGCCTGGCCGAGCGCACCTTGGTGCCCGGCCTGCGCGCTCGGCGCGAAAACCCTCAGGCCGGCTTTGACCCCCGCTTGAGGCGACGGCTCACGCCGCTCTTGCCGCTGGCCCGAGAAAAAGGCTGCCGCATCGTTTCCAACTTTGGCGCGGCCAACCCGCAGGCTGCAGGCGAGTACATTGCCCGCCTGGCCCGCGAACTGGGCATCCACGGCTTGCGCGTGGCTGCGGTGGTGGGCGACGACGTGATGGCCCGCCAGTCGCAGGTGCGCTGGGTGCGCGAGCCCGATGCGCCCTTGCTGGGCGCCCACGCCTACCTGGGCTGCCACCCGCTGGCCGATGCCCTGGCCCAAGGCGCCGACGTGGTGGTGACCGGCCGAGTGGCCGACTCCGCCCTTTTTTCAGCCGTGGCCCGCGACCGCCTGCAGCCCGGTGAGCACGCCCTGGCTGGGGCCATAGGCGTGGGCCATTTGCTCGAATGCGGCGGTCAGCTCACGGGCGGCAACTACGAGCCCATCGCTGGCTTGGGCCGCCCGCCTTTGACGGCCGAGCAGTACGCCCAGCTGGGCTACCCCCTGGCGCGAATTGCCGCCGATGGTTCGGCCGAGATTGGCGTGGCCCCGGGCTCGCCCGGCATTGTGGACGCCATGACCTGCACGCTGCAGCTGCTCTACGAGGTGCACGACCCCTCGCACTACGCCACGCCCGATTTGGTGGTGGACTTCAGCGGCGTGCGTTTTGAACAGGTGGGCGATCAACGCGTGCGCATGAGCGGCGTGCGCTCCAAGGGGCCACCGCCCACGCTCAAGGTGGCCGGTTTTGTGGACAAGCCCGGCTTCATCATGGACTGCGAAATTGCGCTGGCTGGTGCGGGTGCGCACGAGCGCGGGGAACTCATGGCGCGCGCCTTGCGCCTGCGCCTGGCGGCCTGGGGGGAACAAGACGTGAGTGTCGATCTGGTAGGCGTGAACTCGGTGCTGGGTGCTGGCTCGCAGCGCTTGCAGGGCACGCTGCCCGAGCTGCGCGTGCACGTCTCGGCCCGCTGCGCAGACGCCGAGGCGGCCCAGGCCATCGAAGACGAGGTCTACGCCATGACCTTGTCTGGCCCCGCAGGCGGGAGCAGCGTGCGCAGTGAAAAGCGCCCGCGCATTGAAATTTTGGACGGCTTTATTGCACCTTCAGAGGTGCCCACGCACTTGGTTTGGAGCACCTCATGAGGGTGGGCGACATCGCAGCCGGCCGCGCCGGCGACAAGGGCGACATGCTCGACCTCACCTTGGTGGCGCGAGACGCCAAAGCCTACACGCTGCTGAGCGTAGCGCTCACGCCCGAGCGCCTGGCGCCCCTGCTCAGCCGGGTGGTGCCTGGGCCGGTGCAGCGCTACGAACTGCCCGGCCTTTTGGCCTTGAAGTTTGTGCTGCCTCAGGCCTTGCCCGGTGGGGTCTATGCATCACTCAGGCCCGGCCTGCACTGGCAAAAAGCGGCCATTTGGCTGCTGCTGGACATCAAGGTGGACAGCGACGCCCAAGGCCAGCCGCGCCTGCAGTTTCCCCAAGACTTGGAGCCTGGCCAGTGAGTCGCCCAGACAATTTTTGGCACGCCCAGGGCGCCACGCGGCTGGAGCAGGTGTTTGGCGACCGCCTGGAGTCCTGCTTTGCCCAGCGCCCGCTCAGCTTGCACCAGATGCTGGCCACCGCCGCCGAGCAGCACGGCGCGCGTTGCGCGCTGGTCTGCGGCAGCGAGCGCCTGAGCTTTGCCCAGCTTTTGCAAGCCTCAGCCGAGCTGGCCGCCGGTATGGCCCATGCCGGGGTGCAGGCCGGCGACCGGGTGGCCCTGCTGCTGGGCAACCGCATTGAGTTTGTGGTCACCTTGTTCGCGGCCGCCCGCCTGGGCGCCATCAGCGTGCCGCTGAGCGTGCGCGAGCAAGCGCCTGGCCTGGCTTATATGCTGGAGCACTGCGGCGCGGTGCTGCTGGTGCACGAGGCTGAGCTTGCGGCGGTCTTGCCTGCGCCTGATGCCGCGCCCGCCCTGCGCGAGCGTTGGCAGGTGGGCCAGGGTCCGCTGGCCACAGGCAGCCGTCTGTATGCAGAGCAGTCTTTGGCGCAACACACGGCCGTGGCCCCTGTTCTCGAGCAAGACACCGCCGTCATCCTCTACACCTCGGGCACCACCGGCCGTCCCAAGGGAGCCATGCTCAGCCACCTGGGCATCGTGCATTCTTCTTTGCATTACACCCAGGCCATGGGTTTGGGGCCTGAGGACACCACCGTGGCGGCCGTGCCGCTCAGCCATGTCACCGGTCTGGTGGCGATGGTCACCACCTTTGTGCACTGTGGCGGCAAAATGGTCATCATGCCCGCCTTCAAGGCCGCCGATTACCTGGCCTTGGCGGCGGCCGAGCGCGTCACTCACAGCCTGATGGTGCCGGCCATGTACAAGCTGTGCTTGATGGACGCGCGCTTTGGCGAGCACGACTTGCGCGCCTGGCGCGTGGGCGGTTACGGCGGCGCGCCCATGCCGGTGGCCACCATCGTGGAGCTGGCCGGCAAGCTGCCCGACTTGGCGCTGATGAACTGCTACGGCTCCACCGAAACCACCTCGCCCGCCACCCTCATGCCGCCTGGCCAAACCCGCGCCCACAACGACACCGTGGGCCAGCCCCTGCACTGCGTGGACATGCGCGTGATGGACGACGACGGCCGCGAGCTGCCCCCAGGCACGCTGGGCGAGCTCTGGATCAAAGGCCCCAATGTGGTCAGCGGCTACTGGCGCAACCCCGAGGCCACGCAAGCCAACATCACCGGCGGCTATTGGCGCTCTGGCGATTTGGGCACCATAGACGCGCAAGGCTATGTGCGCGTGATGGACCGCAAAAAAGACATGATCAACCGGGGCGGCCTGAAGATCTACACCATAGAGGTGGAAAACGCCTTGTACGAGCACCCCGCCGTGGCCGAATGCGCGGTGGTCGCCAAGCCCTGCCCGGTGCTGGGTGAGCGGGTCCATGCCTTTGTCAGCCTCAAGCCCGAGCACACGCCATCGGACGAGCTGCACGAGCAGTTGCGCAGCCACTGCGTCAGCCGCCTGTCTGACTACAAAGTGCCTGAGTCTTTGAGCCTGCGCCAGACACCGCTGCCGCGCAACGCCAACGGCAAGCTGCTCAAGCGCGAGATGCGCGACGAGGTGGCCGCCGCCTTTCCCCCTGTTCTGGAGAAGCGCCCATGAGCACCCCCCAATCACTGGATGCTGGCAGCTTTGTCGGCTCCTTGGACGAGCTTCGCACCCTGGCGGGCCAAGAGGTGTTTGTCACCGACTGGGTGCTGCTCAGCCAGCGCCACATCGACCTGTTTGCCGAGGCCAGTGGCGACTTTCAGTGGATCCATGTGGATGTCGCCCGCGCCCACAAAGAGTCGCCCTACGGCAACACCATTGCCCACGGCTTTCTCACGCTCTCGCTGTTGGGCCAGTTTTACGCCAAGCATGTGAGCCTGCCGTTTTGCGAAATGGGTTTGAACTACGGCCTGAACAAAGTGCGCTTCACCAGCCCGGTGGTGGCGGGCAGCCGCTTGCGCGGGCGCTTTGTGTTGGCCCGGCTCGACGACATTGCCGGAGGCGTGCAGCTGACCTTTGCCGTGACCTTGGAGGTTGAGGGCCAAGAGCGGCCCGCCTTGGTCGCCGAGTCCGTGATTCGCCAGTACTTTGCCGCCCAGGTGCCCGCCTAAGTACCCGCCTAAAGCCTGTGCTTTAATTTTTCTCTCCTTTTTTGAATTCTGAGAGCCCCATGAAAGCTTTGATCTGCCACGCCTTCGGCCCCATTGACCAGCTGCGTGTGGAGGACATGCCCGACCTTGTCCCCGGCCCCGGCGAGGTGGTGCTGCGCGTGCGCGCGGCCGGGGTTAACTTCCCCGATGCGCTCATTGTGCAAAACCTCTATCAATTCAAGCCCACGCCGCCGTTCTCGCCCGGGGGCGAGTCCGCCGGCGAGGTGCTGGCCGTGGGCGAGGGCGTCACCCGCTTCAAGGTGGGCGACGCGGCCATTGCGCTGACCATTTGGGGCGGCTTTGCCGAGCAGGTGCGGGTGCGCGAAGACCAGCTTTTCGCTTTGCCTGAGGGCATGCCTTTTGAAGTGGCGGGCGCCCTGCTGCTGACCTACGGCACCTGCTTGCACGCGCTGCGCGACCGGGCCAATTTGCAAGCCGGCCAAACCGTGCTGGTGCTCGGTGCGGCGGGCGGCATAGGCACGGCCACCATCGAGCTGGCCAAGGCCATGGGCGCGCGTGTGATTGCAGCAGCCTCCACAGCCGAGAAGTTGGACCTGTGCCGCCGCCTGGGCGCCGACGAGTGCATCAATTACCGTGAACAAAACTTGCGCGACGAGCTCAAGCGCCTGACGGGCGGGCAGGGCGTGGACGTGGTGATGGACCCAGTGGGCGGCGACTTGGCCGAACAGGCCCTGCGGTCCATGGCCTGGCGAGGCCGCTATTTGGTGGTGGGCTTTACCGACGGGCAAATCCCCCGCCTGCCGCTCAACCTGGTGCTGCTCAAGGGCTGCGCCATCGTCGGTGTGTTTTGGGGCGACTTTATTCGCCGAGAGCCAGCGGCTGCGGCGCAAGACCTGCACGATTTGGTGGCGATGTACCGCGACAAGCGCATTCACCCCCTGATTTCTGGCCGCTACACCCTGCAAGACGCCCCGCAAGCCATTGCCGCCCTGGCCGAGCGCCGGGCACAAGGCAAGCTCATCGTTTTGCCTTGATTTTTGACAAGGGAATCACTCCATGACCCAGCGCGTGACCATCATCACCGGAGGCTCAGGCGGCGTGGGTGAGGCCGTGGCCTTGCAACTGGCCCGCCAAGGCCAGGCCCTGCTGATCAACTACAGCCGCAACCGCGACTTGGCCGACGCCGTGGTGCAAGCTTGCCAAGCCGCAGGCGGCCAGGCGCTGGCCGTGCAGGGCGATGTGGCCAGCGACGCCGACTGCCAAGCCCTGGCCGACGCAGCCATGGCCCAGTTTGGCCGCATAGACAACTTGGTCAACTGCGCGGCCACCACGCAGTTTGTGCCCATGGCCAACCTCGACGGCGTGCAGGCCGAGGACTTTTTGCGGGTCTACGGCGTCAACGCCGTGGGCCCCTTTCAAATGGCCCGCGCTGCCGCCCGCCACATGGGCGAAGGCAGCGCCATCGTCAACGTGTCGTCGATTGCCGGGCAAACCGGCAGCGGCTCGTCCTTTCCTTACGTCATGTCCAAGGCCGCGCTCAACATCTTGACCGTGGGCCTGGCGCGCAACCTGGCGCCGCGCGTGCGCGTCAATGCGGTGCTGCCCGGCATGATTGAAGGGCGCTGGATGCGCAGCGGCCTGGGCGACGAGGCTTATGAGCGGGTCAAGGGCCAGTACTCGGCCAGCTCGCTGTTGGGCTGCATCAGCACCACCGAGCAAATCGCCAGCGCCGTGGTGTGGCTGCTCGAGCCCGGCTCCATGGTCACCGGCCAGCAAATCGTGGTCGACGGTGGCTTCATGCTGGGCAAGCCGCCCTCGGCCGCTGGGGCCACGGCAGCGCCCGTTCAGGCGCCCACTGGTCAGGCATGAGCTTGGGCTTGGCGGCAAGCCTCACCACCCCGGTGCCCGACTGGGGCTTTGAGCCCGCGCGCCTGGAGGCTTTTTTGCGCCAGCGCCTGCACTTGCAAGGCCCCATGCAGCTGCAGGCCATCAGCGGCGGGCAGTCCAACCCCACCTTTTTTGTCAGTTTTGACAATCGCCGCCTGGTGCTGCGCAAAAAGCCCGCAGGCGCGGTGCTGCCTTCGGCCCATGCGGTGGACCGCGAATTTCGCGTCATGCAGGCCCTGGCCGCCAGCGCCTTGCCCGTGCCGCCCATGCTGCTTTTGCACCAAGAGCCCGACGTGCTGGGCACGGCCTTTTATGTGATGGAGCGTGTCGAAGGCCGCGTTTTTAACGACAACGCCTTGCCCGGCATGGCCCCCGAGCAGCGGCGCGCCATCTACCTGGCCATGGCCGACACCCTGGCCGTGCTTCACAGCCTTGACCCTGAGGCCCTGGGCCTGGCCAGTTTTGGCAAACCCGGCAACTACTTTGAGCGCCAGCTGGGCCGCTGGACCCAACAGTGGGCCTTGTCCAAAACGCGCGAGAACCCCGCCATAGACGAGTTGCTGACCTGGCTGGCCGCGCACCTGCCCGCCGATACCGACACCGACCACGAGACCCGGCTCACTCACGGCGACTTCAAGCTCAACAACCTCATGTTCCACCCCACCGAGCCGCGCGTGGTGGCGGTGCTGGACTGGGAGCTCTCCACCCTGGGCCACCCGCTGGCCGACGTGGCTTTCAACACTGCCGCCTGGCGCAGCCTGCCAGAAGAATACGGCGGCATCCGTGGGCTGGACCTGCAGGCCCTGGGCATTCCCAGCGAGGCCGAGTACCTGGCCCACTACTACCGCGCCGCTGGCCGCAGTCAACACGCGCAGCCCTTTCACTGGGCCTTTGCTTTTTTGCGCTGGGCCGTGATTTTTGAGGGCATTGCAGCCCGCGCCGCCGCTGGCACGGCCGCCAGCGCCAACGCCGCTGAAGTGGGGCGCTTGGGCCCCGCACTGGCCCGCCGTGGGCTTGAAGCCATCCACACCCCCACACTCACCCTGGAGACACCTGAATGATTCCTCAAAGCCGCCCCACCGACACCACTTCGCCCTTGCTGTTTTGGCAAGAAGGCGGCGTGGCCCAGCTGCGCTTTAACCGGCCCTCGGCGCTCAATGCCATCAGCTTTGACATGGCCCAGGCCTTTCACGCGGCCTGCCGCGAATTGGCGGCTGACCCCGCCGTGCGCGTGGTGGTGCTCAGCGGCGAGGGCCGCGCCTTCATGGCGGGTGGCGACCTGCCCGCCATGGCCACCGCGCCCACCGAGGTGCCTGCCAGCCTGATTGCTGAAATGCACCCCGCGCTGGAAATTTTGGCCAGCCTGCGTGCGCCCGTGATCGCCAGCGTGCACGGCGCCGTGGCCGGTGGCGGCCTGGGTGTGGCCTTGGCCTGCGACCTGGTGGTGGCGGCCGAGGGCACACGCTTTAACCTGGCCTACCCGCTCATTGGCACCAGCTCAGACTGCGGCACCTCCTGGGGCTTGGTGCGTTGGGTGGGCTTGCGACAAGCCCTGGAAATCGCCTTGTTGGCCGAACCCCTGGACGCCAGCCAAGCCCTGGCCATGAAACTCATCAACCGTGTGGTCCCCGCGGCCGAGCTGGCCAGCCACACGGCGCAGCTGGCCCAGCGCCTGTCTCAAGGCGCGCCGCTGGCCCTGGGCCACCTTAAGCAGCTCATGCGCCGCGCGGGTGACAACGATCTGGGCACTCAGCTGGCGCTGGAAGAGAGGCTGTTCCGCGAGTGCGCGGCCAGCCAAGATTTTGCCGAAGGCATGGCTGCCTTTTTGGCCAAGCGGCCTGCGCAGTTTGTGGGGCGCTGAGAGGCGTTTTCAATGAAATGGGTGCCACGCGATGCCCCCACCCTGGCCCTCCCCCAGAGGGGGAGGGAAGGAATTCGGGCTCCCTCGCTCCTTTGGGGAGAGGGCAGGAGTGCAGGCTCCCTCCACCCTCTGGGGGGAGGGCTGGGGAGGGGGGCACGCACGAGGAAACGGTGGTGCCACGCGAGGGG
>CAMCUN010000073.1 GCA_945878995.1 Polaromonas sp. YR568
GGCCCATGTGCCCTGCCGCGTTCCCGCAGCCGAGCAGATGCTGCAGGGCCGCCGCCCCGAGCCTGAGGCCATCAAAAAAGCCTGTGCCCAGGCCTCTGAGATCCCGGCGCTCACCGACCCCGCTTACCCCGAGTGGTACCGCCAGCGACTGGCGGCCCGACTGCTGGAGCGAGCTGTGCACCTCGCCCTTGAGCGCGCCACCCCCGCATTGACCAAGACCGCCCCATGACCAAGCTCGACGCCGCCAGCCGGCATGACCTCACCCTGCGTGTCAACGGACGGTCTCAGACCGTCAATGTGGAGTCCCGCACCACCCTGGCCGATTGCCTGCGCCACGGCCTGGGCCTGACCGGCACCCACCTGGGCTGCGAGCACGGCGTGTGCGGTTCCTGCACGGTGCTTGTTGATGGTGTGGCCGCCAGGAGCTGCCTGATGCTCGCCGCCCAGGCCCAGCGCCACCACATCGAGACGGTGGAGTCGCTGGCGGTCGACGGCCAGCTCAACGAGTTGCAGCAGGCCTTTCGCGAAGGGCATGGCCTGCAATGCGGCTTTTGCACCCCAGGCATCCTGATGACGCTGACCGAGTTGCTCAAAACCAACCCCGACGCCAGCGAAGACGAGGTGCGCCGCGCCCTGTCCGGACACCTGTGCCGCTGCACGGGCTACGAAAACATCGTCAGGGCCGCCATGGCCGCGCTGGCCCAAGGAGGAGCATCGCATGGGCCACGCTGAGCACGGTCACATTGGCCAGCGGGTCTTGCGGGCCGAAGACGAGCGGCTGCTCAAGGGCCAGGGCCGCTACGTGGCCGATTTCGAGCCCGCAGGCACGCTGCACGCGGCTTTTGTCCGCAGCCCCTACGCCCATGCTTTGATCAAGCGCATAGACAGCTCTGCCGCGCTGGCCATTCCTGGCGTTGCCGCCGTCATTGACGCCGCACAAATGGCGGGCTACATCGACAAGCTGCGCATGCCGCTGGGTTGGCCCACCAAAGATTTGCCGCCCGACATCACGCCCTACGTGCTCACGCCCTCGGAGGTTTGCTTTGTGGGCGAGCCCATCGTCATGGTGTTGGGCACCAGCCGCTACATCGCCGAAGACGGCGCCGCCGCCGTGGAGGTGGACTACGAGCCGCTGCCTGTGGTGGCCGATGTTCATTCAGCGCTGCTGCCGGATTCACCCAAAGTCAGGCTGGAAGCCCCCAGCAATGTGCTCAAGGAGTTTCAGGTCGGCTACGGCGACTGCGAGGCGGTGTTCCGCGAAGCGCCGCACGTGTTTCGTGAAAAGTTCAGTCAGCACCGCGGCGGGGCGCACCCCATGGAAGGGCGCGGCCTGCTGGCTCATTACGAGCCGCAGCACGCCGCCTTGATGATCTGGGCCTCCACCCAAATGCCGCATGAGCTGCAATTCACCGTGGCCAGGGCCCTGGGCTTGCAGGACTCCATGGTGCGCGTCACAGCGCCCGATGTGGGCGGTGGCTTTGGCGCCAAGTTCGTGATCTACCCCGAAGAAATTGCCGTGGCTGCCGCCGCCTTCCACTGCAAGCAACCCGTCAAATGGGTGGAAGACCGGATGGAGCACTTTCTGTCGGCCATCCAGGAGCGCGACCAGTTCTGGGAGGTCGAAATCGCCTGCAACGCGGGCGGTGAGGTGCTGGGCATACGCGGCAGCATGCTGCACGACCAGGGGGCTTACACGCCGCAGGGTATCAACTGCGCCTACAACGCCAGCACCGCCGTCACCGGCCCCTACTCGGTGCCCGCCTTCCACATGGACGTGAAGGTGGTGCAAACCAACAAGCCCTATGTGATCCCAGTGCGCGGCGCAGGCTACCCCCAGGGCACCTTTGTGATGGAGCGCCTGCTCGACCGCGCGGCCAGTGAACTGGGCATAGACCGCGCATTGATCCGCGAGCGCAACCTCGTTCCCAAAGAAAAGATGCCCTACACCAAGCCGCTCAAGGCGCGCTCAGGGCGGCATCTGGTGCTCGACAGCGGCGACTACCTGGGCGCCCAGCAAAAGGTGCTGCAGGCCGTTGACTATTCAGGTTTCAGGCAGCGCCAGCAGGCCGCGCGTGCGCAGGGCCGCTACATTGGCATGGGTTTTGCCCATGGCGTCAAGGGCACCGGCCGCGGGCCGTTTGAATCGGGCAGCGTGCGCGTGTCGGCCAATGGGCGCATCACCGTGGCCACAGGCGCCATGGCCATGGGCCAGGGCCTGAACACTGCCATGGCCCAAATTGCAGCCCAGGCCCTGGCCGTGCCGGTGGCCGACGTGCATGTGATCTCGGGCGACACCGCCCACATTTCCATGGGCATAGGCGGCTTTGCCAGCCGGCAGACCATCACGGCCGGCTCTTCGGTTCACCTGGCGGCGCTGGAAGTGGCGGCCAAGATCAGGCGCGCAGGCGCGCACATGCTCCAGGTGCCAGAGAGCGAGTTGCACCTGGCCGATGGCGCCGTGGTGCACAGCGCTGACGCGACCCGGCGGGTGAGCTACGGCGACATCGCCAGGGTCTTGCGCGGCATCCCGGGCTACGACCTGCCGCCTGGGGTGGGGGCAGGGCTGGAGGCGGTGGTCCACTGGGAGCCGACCGATATGGCTTATGTCCATGGCTTTCATGCCTGCGAGGTGGAGGTCGATACCGTCACCGGCGGGGTCAGGCTGCTGAGCTACCTGGCCATGCACGACAGCGGCACGCTGATCAACCCCATGATTTGCGAAGGCCAGATCCATGGCGGCATCGTCCACGGCATTGGCAATGCCTTGTTTGAATACATGCGCTACGACGACCAGGCCCAGCCCCAGAGCGTGACATTGGCAGACTACCTGATGACCACGGCCACAGAAGTGCCACGGCTGCAAGTCATGTTCACCCAGAGCCCGGCCCCCAGCAATCCGCTGGGCGTCAAGGGCGTGGGAGAGGCCGGCACCATCCCCGTCACTTCAGCCATCGCTTCTGCCATTGATGACGCCTTGCGCGACTTCAAGGTCCGCGTGACCCAAATACCTGTTGATCCCGTGTGGCTGGCCGGGCAAATGGCGGCCGCAGAGCGTGCCGCCCAAGGCCAGCCGGGTACCTGATTTTTTGCTTGTTCTTGTGCTTGATCCTTTTGAAGGGAACCTATCGAATGTCAGTCAAATTCCGGAGTATTTTTGTGGGCCTGCTCGCCACGCTGGTCTCGCAGGTCAGCCTTGCGCAGGCCTCGTTTCCGAGCAAGCCGGTTCGCTTGATCGTGACCTTCAGCCCCGGCGGCGCGGCAGACCAGAGCGCGCGCTTGCTGGCCGACAGACTGGCCGAGCGCTGGAAGCCGCACACTGTGGTGGTGGAAAACATCATTGGTGCCGGCGGCAATGTAGGCGCAGAGGTGGTCTTTCGCGCACAACCCGACGGCCACACCCTGCTGATGGTGAGCAACACCCATGCGATCAACCGCGTGATCTTCAGCAAAACGCCGTTTGACATCACCAAGGACTTCGAACCCATAGGCATGGTCAGCTCCTCGGCCATTGTGGTCGCGGTCAATCCCAAGGCCAAGCTCACCGACCTGCGCGGGCTGGTCACGCGCATGGAGCAGGAAAAAGGTGAAATGAACTACCTGACCTGCGGCGTCGCCACCGCCCACCATTTCGCGATGGAACTCATCAAGGACGCGGTCAAGCAAAAAGCCACGCATGTGCCGCACAAAGGGTGCGGTCCCGCCGTGTTTGATGCCGTGGCCGGCCAGGTGGACACCGTGATCGCCACCATGCCCGCAGTGCTGCCCTTCATCAAGCAGGGCAAGCTCGTGCCCCTGGCGGTCACCTCCAAGGCCCGCTCCGACTCCGCCCGCGAGATTCCCACCGTGGCCGAGTCAGGCATTGCCTCCTTGGCGAACTTCGAGGTCGAGAACTACTACGGCCTGGCCGCGCCCGCCGGCACGCCCAGGGACGTGATGGCAAAAATTCGCACCGACCTGAGCGCGGTGCTGGCAGCGCCTGAGACCAAGGTGCGCTTTGCCAACGCCGGGTTGGACCTGTTCGTGGTCGATGGCCCTGGCATGGGCGAGATCCTCAAGGCCGACGTGGTCAAGTACCGCCGGGCGGTGCAGACCGCCGGTATCAAGGCCGAATAAGGCTCGGCCTCCTGCGGCGGCTTTGCCTGAGCTGAGGCCAACGCCAGCCGCAGGCTTGGAGCACCCAAAGCGCATGGGGCTCCTCTTTAAGCCCTGGTTAGGGGTGGAAAAACCTTTTCCCACACCGCCCAGGGCTTGGTCGCTTGAGTCACCTCAAAGCGCATTCAAGGGAATCTTGGCGTAGGCAATGCCGTTGTCCTCTTTGGGCGGCAACTCGCCGGCGCGGATGTTGATTTGCACCGCCGGCAAGATCAGCACGGGCATGTCCAGCGTGGCATCGCGCTGGGTGCGCATCTGTACAAACTCCGCCTCGCTGATGCCGTCGTGCACATGGATGTTCTTGGCTTTTTGTTCGGCCACGGTGGTTTCAAACTGCACGGGCCGCCCTTGCGGCGGGTAGTCGTGGCACATGAACAAGCGGGTTTGAGGCGGCAGGCTCAAAATTTTGCGTGTGGAGGCGTACAAGGCCTTGGCATCACCGCCTGGAAAGTCGCAGCGGGCGGTGCCCACGTCGGGCATGAACAAGGTGTCGCCCACAAACACCGCGTCGCCAAACTGGTAGGCCACGCAAGCCGGGGTGTGGCCAGGCACGTTCATGGCGTGGCCGGTGAGGGCGCCCACGGCAATGGCCTCGCCGTCTTGGAACAGATGGTCAAACTGTGAGCCGTCGGGCCGGAAGCTGGGCTCCATGTTGAAGATGCCCTTGAACACGCCTTGCACCGTGGTGATGTGCTGGCCTATGGCTGTTTGTCCGCCCAGCTGCTGCTTGAGGTAGACCGCGGCGCTCAGGTGGTCGGCGTGGGCATGGGTTTCCAAAATCCATTTCACTTGGAGCTGCTGGCTGCGCACGAAGGTAATCACTTTGTCGGCCGAGGTGTGGCTGGTGCGGCCAGACTTGGGGTCGTAGTCCAAGACCGGGTCAATGATGGCGCAGGCCGACCCTGGGGCGTCGTAAACCACGTAGGTCACGGTCCAGGTGCTGGGGTCAAAAATGCCGTGGACTTGGGGGCTGTGGGTGTTCATGCGGGCCTTTTAATTAAGTTTTCAATAGTCTATTGACAAATAAATTATTTGTCAATAGACTATCTGCATTCCTTCAAAAAACGGACCTTTTCCCATGGACACCAGCACCCTGGACCTCGAAAAAATGAAAACCTCGGCCGCGCAAGCCTGCCGGCTGATGAAGGTGCTCTCCAACCCCGACCGGCTCATGCTCTTGTGCCAACTCAGCATAGGCGAAAAGCGCGTGGGCGAGTTGGAAGAGATCTTGGGCATAGCCCAACCCACGCTGTCTCAGCAGCTCACGGTGCTGCGCGACGAGGAGTTAGTCACCACCCGCCGCGACGGCAAGCACATTTATTACCAAATCGCCAGCCCGCAGGCGCTGGCGGTGATGCAGGTTCTTTACGAGCAATTTTGTGCAGCAGAAACAGCAGAACCAGGAGATTCAGCATGACGATAGATTGGGCCCATTTCACGCCTTGGGCGTCACTGGCAGGCGGGGTGGTCTTGGGGCTGGCCAGCGCCATCTTTATTTTGATCAACGGCCGCATCTTGGGCATCAGCGGCATTGTGGGTGGCTTGCTGCCTCCCAAGCGGGGCGACTCGGCTTGGCGCCTGGCCTTTTTGCTGGGCATGTTTGCCGCGCCTGCGGTGTTTCATGCGCTGATGCCTGCCCAGTACATCACCGTGCCTCGCATTGACGCGTCTGAGTGGCTGATTGTGGTGGCCGGCTTGTTGGTGGGTGTGGGCACCCGCTATGCCTCGGGCTGCACCAGTGGCCACGGCGTGTGCGGCTTGTCGCGCTTGTCCCCCCGCTCTTTGGTGGCCACGGGCTCTTTCATGGGCGCGGGCTTTCTCACGGTGTACCTGGTGCGCCACGTCATTTAAGGCAGATACATCATGAAAAACAACTTTCTCTTGCGCGCCACTGAATTGGTGGCCGGCCTGCTGTTTGGCCTGGGCCTCATGGCCTCGGGCATGACAGACCCGGGCAAAGTCATTGGCTTTTTGGATCTGTTTGGCACCTGGGACCCGTCTTTGGCGCTGGTCATGGGCGGCGCCATCATGGTGGGGGTGTTCGCCTTTGCGGTGGCCAAAAAACGCACCACCACCTTTTTGGGCGGCGTCATGCGTGTGCCCACCAGCACCCACCTGGACAAGCGCTTGGTCTTGGGCAGCCTGATGTTTGGCGCGGGTTGGGGCTTGGCTGGGTTTTGCCCGGGCCCGGCCATGGTCTCCATGGCCGACGGACAGCCCAAGGCGCTGCTGTTCTTGGTCGCCATGTTGGTGGGCATGTGGGGTTTTGAGCTGATGGAGCGTTTTGTCCACGCCCCTCGCCAAGCCAAGCTCAAGGCCGGTTGAACCCGCTGCCTTGCCGCACATGATGTCTCTCGCACGCTGGCTGCCGTCCTTGCCCATCTTGGAGTGGGGCCGCCAATACAACCGGCAAACCTTGACCGGCGACCTGGTGGCCGCGCTCATCGTCACCCTCATGCTCATCCCGCAAAGCCTGGCCTACGCCTTGTTGGCGGGCCTGCCGCCCGAGGTGGGTTTGTACGCCAGCGTGGCGCCTTTGCTCTTGTACGCGGTCTTGGGCACCAGCCGCGTGTTGGCGGTGGGTCCGGTGGCGGTGGTCTCGCTCATGACGGCGGCCACCGTGGCCGAGCATGCGGCTGCGGGCACGCATGCCTACTGGCAAGTGGCCATCACCTTGGCGTTTTTGTCTGGGGGCCTGCTCTTGATCATGGGCCTCTTGCGCTTGGGTTTTTTGGCGAATTTTTTGAGCCACCCGGTCATCTCGGGCTTTATTTCGGCCTCGGGCTTGCTCATTGCGCTCAGCCAAGTCAAAACCCTCATGGGTGTCAAAGCCGAGGGCCACAATTTTGTGGAGTTGCTGGCATCGCTGGCCCAACAGGCCTCGCAGGCACACTGGCTCACGCTGGGCGTGGGGCTGGCGGCCACGGCGTTTTTGTTTTGGGTGCGCAAGGGCTTAAAGCCCCTGCTGGTCAAGGTCGGCCTGGGCCTGCAACTGGCCGACGTGGTGGCCAAAGCCGGTCCCGTGGCAGCCATTGCGCTGACCACTTGGCTGGCCTGGTCGCTGGACTGGCAAGGCCAAGGCATGAAGCTGGTGGGCACCGTGCCGCAAGGTCTGCCGCCGCTCACCGCCCCCTTGTGGAACTGGGCGCTGTGGCAGGCCTTGTTCGTGCCTGCCTTGCTCATCAGCGTGGTGGGCTTTGTGGAGTCGGTATCGGTGGGGCAAACCTTGGCCGCCAAGCGCCGCCAGCGCATTGAGCCCAACCAAGAACTGGTGGCCTTGGGCGCCAGCAACTTGTCGGCCGCCTTCACCGGGGGCTTTCCGGTCACGGGCGGCTTTGCCCGCTCGGTGGTCAACTTTGACGCCGGCGCCCTGACCCCGGCCGCTGGCGTGTACACGGCGGTGGGCATCACCTTGGCGTCGCTGTTTTTAACCCCGGCGCTGTATTACTTGCCGCTGGCGACCTTGGCCGCCACCATCATCGTGGCGGTGCTGTCCTTGGTGGACTTTGGGATGTTCAAGTCCACCTGGCGCTTTTCAAAGCTGGACTTCACGGCCGTGGCCACCACCTTGGGGGCCACGCTGCTGCTGGGCGTGGAAAGCGGCTTGGTCTTGGGCGTGGTGCTGTCTTTGGCGCTGTTTTTGCTGCGTGCCAGCCGCCCGCACATTGCCACGGTGGGGCTGGTGCCCGGCACCGAGCATTTTCGCAATGTGCTCAGGCACGATGTGTTGACCAGCCCTCAGCTGGTGTGTCTGCGGGTGGATGCGAGCATGTTTTTTGCCAATGCCAGGGGCATTGAAGACCGCATCAACGCCGAGGTGGCTGCAAGACCTGCGCTGGCCCATGTGCTGCTGCAATGCTCGGGCGTCAACGACATCGACGCCAGCGCCTTAGAGAGCTTGGAAGCCATTGCCAGCCGCCTCAAAGACTCAGGCATTGCCCTGCATTTGTCTGAGGTCACCGGGCCGGTGATGGACAAGCTGGGCCGCACCACTTTTTTAGCGCATTTGCCTGGCCGGGTGTTTTTGACCAACTACCAGGCCATTCAAGCGCTCACGCCAGAGGTGTGCGCCCAAGGCGCGGCTGTCCAGGCTCACCACTGAAAGCCACCGGGGAACACCCACAACAAGCCACCGGTCATCAGCACATAGCGCAAAAATTTGCCTATGGCCATGTACATGAGGCAAGGCCAAAAAGGAAAGCGCAGCCAGCCGGCCACCGCGCACAAAGGGTCGCCCACAACGGGCAACCAGGCCAGCAAGCAGGCCTTGGGCCCCAGCTTTTCAAGCCAGCGCAGCGCGCGGCCGTGGTGGCCCGAGCCCTTGTACTTGTCGGCCATGCGGTGCGCGCCAAAGCCCAGCCACCAGTCCAGCGCGCCGCCCAAGGTGTTGCCGGCAGTGGCCACAAAAATGGTGGGCCAAAACAGCTCGGGCTGCAGCTTGACCAAACCAAACACCACGGGCTCTGAGCCCAGCGGCAGCAAGGTGGCCGAGATGAAGGACACCACAAACACCGTGCTCAAACCGAATTGGGGCAGGGCCAGCAGGTCGAGCAAAGAGTGCAGCCATTCGGTCATGGGCGCGAAGTATAGGCAGGCTTCATAAGGACCTGTCAGAAAAAGGACGGCTGTCGCGCAGGCGTCCTGAGCCCTTGTGGGTTTTGCTCAAAAATGAGGCAGATACAATCCTTCTCTCTTTGCCGCAGCCTCCCGCCCGCTCTCCCATGAACATTGGTCCTTACGCTCTGGCAAACAATGTTTTTGCCGCGCCCATGGCAGGGGTGACGGACAGGCCCTTCAGGCAGCTGTGCAAAGCCTTGGGCGCAGGCTATGCGGTCAGCGAGATGGTCACCTCCAGGCGCGATTTGTGGCACAGCCTGAAAACCTCGCGCCGCGCCAACCACGAGGGCGAGGTGGCGCCCATTGCTGTGCAAATTGCGGGTACCGACGCGCCCATGATGGCCGAGGCCGCGCTCTTCAACATCGAGCGCGGCGCGCAAATCATTGACATCAACCTGGGTTGCCCGGCCAAAAAAGTCTGCAACAAATGGGCGGGCTCGGCACTCATGCAAAACGAGCCACTGGCCATTGAAATTGCAGCGGCGGTGGTCGCGGCCTGTGCGCCGCACGGCGTGCCGGTCACGCTCAAAATGCGCACCGGCTGGTCGGCTGCGAACAAAAACGCCGTCAACCTGGCCCGCGCCTTTGAGGGTGTGGGCGTGCAAATGATCACCGTGCACGGCCGCACCCGCGAGCAAGGCTACAAAGGCCTGGCCGAGTACGACACCATCGCAGCGGTCAAAGCGGCCATTGGCATTCCGGTGGTGGCCAATGGCGACATCACCTCGCCGCACAAAGCCCGCGCTGTGCTGCAGTACACAGGCGCCGACGCCGTGATGATTGGCCGCGCCGCCCAAGGCCGGCCCTGGATATTTCGCGAGGTGGCGCATTTTTTGGCCACCGGCGAGCTGCTGGCCGCACCCTTGGTGGCCGAGGTCAAGCGCCTGCTGCTGGACCACCTGCAAGACCATTACGGCCTGTATGGCGAGTTCACGGGCGTGCGCACCGCGCGCAAACACATTGCCTGGTATGTTCAATCGCTGCCCGGTGGCGAGGCTTTTAGGCAGCGCATGAACACGCTGGACCACAGCGTGGCACAACTGGCCGCCGTGGCCGACTTTTTTGATGAACTGGCGCAGCACATGGACCGCATGCCCTCTCTGAGTGAGCAGCCCCAGCACCCCACGCCACAGCCCCACAAAGACCCCGAGGAAGCGCCCGTATGAGCAAGAAAGACATAGAAGAGTGCATACGCGCCAGCCTGGAAGGCTACTTCAAAGACCTCGACGGCATTGAGCCTGCCGGCATTTACGAGATGATGGTCAAGGTGGTGGAAAAGCCCATGCTCGAAGTGGTCATGCAGCACGCCGACAGCAACCAGTCGCGCGCGGCCGAATGGCTGGGCCTGAACCGCAACACCTTGCGCAAAAAGCTGCTGGACCACAAGCTGGTCAAGTAAGCCTTTTTTCAAAATTCAAACTCTTCAAAAAGCGCAACCCATGCACGCACTTCTTTCCGTGTCTGACAAAACAGGCATCGTGGACCTGGCCAAGGGCCTGCACGCGCTGGGCATCAAGCTGCTGTCCACGGGCGGCACGGCCAAGCTGCTGGCCCAAGAGGGCCTGCCTGTGACCGAGGTGGCCGAGATGACCGGCTTTCCGGAGATGCTGGACGGCCGCGTCAAAACCTTGCACCCCAAGGTCCACGGCGGCCTCTTGGCCCGCCGCGACCTGCCCGAACACATGGCCGCGCTGCAACGCCACCACATTGACACCATAGACATTTTGGTGGTCAACCTCTACCCCTTTGAAGCCACCGTGGCCCTGCCCGGCTGCACGCTGGACGACGCCATTGAAAACATAGACATAGGCGGCCCCGCCATGGTGCGCAGCGCCGCCAAAAACTGGAAAGACGTGGCCGTGCTCACCGACGCCAGCCAGTACGCGGGCGTGCTGGCCGAGCTGCAAGGCGGCCAGGCGCTGAGCCTCAAGACCCGCTTTGCCTTGTCGGTGGCCGCGTTCAACCGCATCAGCCAGTACGACGGCGCCATCAGCAACTACCTCTCGTCCATTGAGTTTGACGCGGCCGACAGCGTGCCCAAGCGCCAGGCTTTTCCCGCACAAAGCAACAGCCAGTTCGTCAAGCTGCAAGACCTGCGCTACGGCGAGAACCCGCACCAAAGCGCCGCTTTCTACAGCGACCTGCAGCCCGCACCCGGCTCCTTGGTCACCGCCCGCCAACTGCAGGGCAAAGAGCTGTCTTACAACAACATTGCCGACGCCGATGCCGCCTGGGAATGCGTCAAAAGCTTTGAGGCGCCGGCCTGCGTCATCGTCAAGCACGCCAACCCCTGCGGCGTGGCCGTGGGCGTGGATGCCCACCAGGCTTATGCCAAGGCCTTTCAGACCGACCCGACCAGCGCCTTTGGCGGCATCATTGCTTTTAACCGCACGGTGGACCAAGCCACCGCCGAGGCCGTGAGCAAGCAGTTTGTCGAAGTCCTCATGGCCCCTGCCTACAGCCCCGAGGCGCTGGCCATCTTCAAGGCCAAAGCCAATGTGCGCGTGCTTCAAATTGCCCTGCCCGCAGGCCAAGCGGGCCGCAACAGCCAAGACATCAAGCGCGTAGGCTCAGGCCTGTTGATACAAAGCGCCGACAACCACGAGCTGCAGCGCGCAGACCTCAAGGTGGTGTCCACACTGCAGCCCAGCGCGCAGCAGCTGGACGACCTCATGTTCGCCTGGAAGGTCGCCAAGTACGTCAAAAGCAACGCCATTGTGTTTTGCAAGGACGGCATGACCATGGGCGTGGGCGCCGGCCAAATGAGCCGGCTGGACTCGGCCCGCATCGCCAGCATCAAGGCCGGTCACGCCAACTTGAGCCTGCAAGGCACGGCCGTGGCCAGCGACGCGTTCTTTCCCTTCCGCGACGGTCTGGACGTGGTGGTGGACGCGGGCGCGAGCTGCGTCATTCAGCCCGGCGGCTCCATGCGCGACCAAGAGGTGATTGACGCGGCCAACGAGCGTGGCGTGGTCATGGTCTTGTCGGGCGTGCGGCACTTTCGCCATTGATGGCTGATCTTTTGCCATCCTCTTCTCCTTTGAACGTTGACTCATTGAACTTTGACACACTGGGCCTGAGCGCCGCCCTGCAGCGCAGCCTGGCCGAGCAAGGCCTTGCCAGCCCCACGCCCATTCAGGCCCAAGCCATTCCGGCCGTGCTGCAAGGCCGCGACGTGTGGGCCAGCGCCCCCACCGGTTCTGGCAAAACGCTGGCCTTTGCGCTGCCGCTGGTGCAGCTCCTGCAGCCCCAGCCCGGCCAATACCACTCAGGCCGCGCCACCCGCGCCCTGGTGCTGGTGCCCACACGCGAGCTGGCCGTGCAAATCGGTCAAGTGCTCAGCGCCCTGGCCTGGCCCTTGGGGCTCAAGGTGGCCGTGGTTTACGGCGGCGTTTCCATCAACCCGCAAATGATGGGCTTGCGCGGCGGCACCGACGTGCTGGTCGCCACCCCAGGCCGCCTGCTGGACTTGGTGGCCCACAACGCCGTGCAACTGGGCCAACTCAAGCACCTGGTGCTTGACGAAGCCGACCGCCTGCTCGACGCCGGCTTTGCCGATGAGTTGCAACGCGTGCTTGCGCTCTTGCCTGCACAGCGGCAAACGCTGCTGTTTTCAGCCACCTTTGATGCGGCCGTCGCGGCCCTGGCCCAGGGGTTGCTGCATGAGCCTCTTCGCTTGTCTGTGCAAGCTGAAAACGGCGAGCAGGCTGAGCAGTCTGAACAAGCCTCGCCGCCTGCGGCCATTGAGCAGCGCGCCATGGCCGTGGACGAAGCCAAGCGCCTGGCCTTGCTGCGCCACCTCATCGCCACCCACGCCTGGCCGCGCGTGCTGGTGTTTGTGGCCACCCGCTATGCCTGCGAGCATGTGGCCGGCAAGCTGTTCAAGGCCGGCATCCAAGCCACCGCCTTTCATGGCGACATGAGCCAAGGCGGCCGTCAAAATGTGCTGGCCGCCTTCAAGGCCGGGCGGCTGCAAGTGGTGGTGACCACCGACCTGGCCTCGCGCGGCATAGACATTGCCCTCTTGCCCGTGGTGCTGAACTACGACTTGCCCCGCTCCGCCACCGATTACACCCACCGCATTGGCCGCACCGGCCGCGCCGGCGCCCAAGGCCTGGCGCTGAGCTTCGTCACCGCCCACGCCCAAGCGCATTGGCAGCTGATTTGCAAACGCACTGACCTGCAATTGCCCTTGGAGGTGGTGCCCGGCTTCGAGCCCCTGGACACCCCGCCCGCCCCAATGCCCGGTGGCGGTGGCATCAAGGGCAAGCGGCCCAGCAAAAAAGACAAGCTGCGCGCCATGGCGCCGCCAACGCAGCCCTGAGCACGCCAACCATCACCGCCAGACCAGCTGCACCTTGTCTTTGTAGGAGCCAGCCTGCTGGCGAATCGTGCCAATGAACAGGCATCACCGCAGGCGAACATTCGCTGGCAGGCTTGTCTCCCACAGGGGACAAGCCAGCCGCAGCTCTTTGTGTCTTTGTAGGAGCCAGCCTGCTGGCGAATCGTGCCAATGAACAGGCATTACCGCAGGCGAATATTCGCTGGCAGGCTTGTCTCCCACAGGGGACAAGCCAGCTTTTGCATGGGTGGATGGTGCGCTCAAACCATCACCGCCCGCCGCCGCATCACTTTCGCGCTATCGTCAACCCCCATGAAATTGCTATTCGTTTGCATGGGCAATATTTGCCGCAGCCCCACGGCCGAAGGTGTCATGCGCCATAGGCTCGCGCAGGCGGGCTTGGCTGAGCGCGTCTCTGTCGATTCGGCCGGCACGCACAACTTTCACCCGGGCAAAGCCCCGGACAGCCGCACGCAGCACCATGCTGCCTTGCGCGGCTACGACCTGTCGCCTTTGCGAGCCAGGCCACTGACTGAGCATGACTTTGAGCACCACGACCTCATCCTCACCATGGACTGGGACAACCAGTCGCTCACCTAATCTGTGTGCCCGCCCACGCACCTGAAAAAAGTCAGGCGCCTGGCCGAGTTTTTTCAGCAGCACACCGACACCGTGGTGCCTGACCCTTATTACGGTGGCTCTGAGGACTTTGAGCGTGTGCTCGACTTGGTAGAAGACGGCGTGCAGGGGCTGTTGGCGCATTGCCAGCGCCAGCTGGCTGGTTAAGGCTGCAGGCTGATCACGGCGTGACTCGTTGATTCAGACGGTAGAGCTTCTGCCTGCGTTAAGCCATAAAACCGTTATATAAGGTTAAAGTAGGACTAATTCATAATTTATTGGCCTTCCTTCATGAATTGCTCCAGCGCTTTTTGCTTGCCCCGCATATCACCATTAAGGTGTGTTGTTGCTCAAAAAAGCTGCGGCAGCCAGGCGGTGTTGAGCAGTCTTCAGCACCTGGACTGACCGTGCTTTTTTCAGAAATCATCCCGACCCTGATGCGCTGGCTGGTGCGGAAGATGGTTGAGTTTCAGCGCACGCTCAACGAGCGCTTGAACGAGCCGCACTCCATCAAGGCCGAATACCTGCGCCTGCTCTACCGCAACTTGGCGGCCAGCACCCCCATTTCATTGGCGATGGTGATTTACCTAGGCTGGGTGTTAGACCCTGAGACCTTTCCCAAGGTGCGCTTGTGGATAGTGGCTTACAGCATTTACCTGTGCTTGAGGTGGCTGGCCAGCGTGCTTTACCCGCGTGAAGACGAGCCGCAGCCCCAGGCTTTGCGCTGGTGGTCGGCCCTGGCGGTGTTGCTGCAGGCCTCGGGCGGCATTCTCATGGGGGTGTTGGGTGTGTTCATCGTGCCTTCGCTGGACCTGTATGTGCAAATGGTGACGGTGATGGTGGTGATGATTTTGGTGGGAGGCACGGCTTTCAGCCTGTCAGGGCGCTGGATAGACACCTTGGTGTTCGCGCCCCCCATTTACCTGAGTTTTTCCTGGGCCATTTCGCAGCAAGACCACCCTTACGCCACCGGTGTCAGTCTGCTCACCCTGGTGCTCTTGGCGCTGCACCTGGTCTACGCCCGCAACCACCACAAGTCCATTCGCCAAGGCTTTATGCTGGCCAGGCGCGGCACCAATTTGGCGCGTGAGTTGCAGTTCAAAAACATTGAGTTTCAGGAGGTGGACAGCGCCCGCAGCCGCTTGCTGGCCACCGTCAGCCACGACCTGCGCCAACCTGCGCACGCCATTGGCCTGTTGTCCGAGCGGGCCTTGGCCGACGACTCTTTTGCCAGCGTCAAAGAAACATTGCGCTACCTCAACGAGTTGAGCTTGTCACTCAGCGCGTCTTTGACCACCTTGATGGACTTGACCCGCCTGGACGCTGGCTTGGTGCAGCCTCGCATGGGGCCGCTGCCACTTGCCAAGGTGTTGACGCAGCTGGAGGCGGAATTTCGCGCCTCGGCCCAGAGCAAGGGCCTGGAGTTGCAGGTGGACAGCTCCGGCCATTGGGTGTGGTCCGACCCGGTGCTCTTGCACGATGTGCTGAGCAACCTGGTCTCCAACGCCGTCAAGTACACCCGCCAAGGCGGCGTGCAGCTCAAGGTCAGTGAGCGCGCCGGGGTGGTGAGTGTCGAGGTGAGCGACACCGGCGTGGGCATTCACAGCGACAAGCTGGAGCTCATTTTCAAAGAGTTTGTGCGGCTTGACGCCTCGGACGCCGGCACCGAAGGCTTGGGTCTGGGCTTGTCCATCGTCAGGCGTTACGCGAGTTTGCTCTCGCACCAGCTGAGGGTGCAGTCCCGCTTGGGTGAGGGTTCGAGCTTTAGCATCTCCATGCAGCGGGTGGAGCCGCAGCCCCTGGCTGTGGAGCCAGTTCAGACGGCGCTGCCCTCTACCGACGACGACCTGCGCGGCCTCAAGGTGCTGGTGATCGACAACGTCGAGCTGCTGCTGGTGAGCATGAGCAAGACCTTGAGTGGCTGGGACTGCCAGGTTTCCTCCGCCCGCAACCTGGCCGAGGCCCTGGACTGCGCCAGGAAGGAATGGCCCGATGTGCTGGTGACCGACTTTCACCTGGGCGACCGCGAACCCGACGGGCTGGAGCTCGTCAAGGCCCTGCGCGAGCAGGCGCAGCGCTTGGGCCATCCGCATTTGCCTGCGCTGCTGATGACCGGCGACGTGTCGGCCCAACTCGAAACCCAGGCCCGCGAGGCTGGGGTGCAGGTGCTGCACAAACCGGTGCGGCCAAAGGTGCTGCGCGAGAGCGTGCTGCGGCTGATCAGCCAGGCGGCGGTGAAGGCCGATGGCAAGTTATCCGTGCCATCTTGATCTCTTCTTTTTTACGGTGCTTGAAAGTTTTGCACTTGCATATTTATGCATTGATGCAAAAATGTGGGCATGCGCACCACCCTGGATCTGCCCGACCCGCTGTTCAAGCACCTTAAAGCCCGTGCGGCTTTGGAGGGTCGCAGCCTGCGCGATCTGATGGTGGAACTGGTCGAAAAGGGCTTGGGGGTGAGGCACAACATGGACCCGCAGCAGCGCTTGCTGGCGCGGCCGGTGTTTGGGGTAGGCCCTGCGACGGATGTGCTCAAGCAAGGCCTGAGCGCTGGCCCATTGGATACTTTGATGCACGAGGATGACGATGAGCGAGCCCAGCAATTCATGGCGGGTCGCTGAAGCCTCTGCCGCCTGGAGGCCCGCGAGCGGGGACTTTCTTGACGTGAACGTCTGGCTGGCGTTGTCGTACAGGCCCCATCCTTTTCATGCGGCGGCCTCGCGGTATTGGCAATTGAGCTGCGAGCAAGGCACACCTTTGTGGTTCAGCTGCAGCACCATGATGGGCCTGGTTAGGCTGCTCTCACAACCCCGCCTGATGGGGCCGGACGTGATGACGCTGGCACAAGCCATGCACGTTTACGAGCAGTGGCTGGCCGCCCCAGGCGTGGCCTTGTTGCCAGACCCGCCCGGGCTTGACCAAGCCATAGGGCAGTGGGTGCTTGCATCTGCAGCGTTGCCTGCGCGCTTATGGACCGACCTGTGCCTGGCAGCCACAGCCCGAACAGCCGGACTGCGAATGGTGAGTTTTGACCGAGACTTTGAGCGGTTCGAACTGGAACGCTGTTTGATTCTGCCCAGCGCTTGACTCAGCGCAGCCTTCAGTTTCCGGCTGAAAACCTCAGTTTGAGCTGAAAGCTCAGCGCCCCATACAGCCTGTCTTTGAGCGGTGGCACCAGCGCCACGTTCAGGCCCAGTGGGCCGCGCTCCCAAGTGGCCACGGGTATGACGGCTGGGAACCAGCCGCCCTCGAAGGCTTTGGGGTAGCCGTTGAAGACGCCGCCCACCACGCCCCAGCGTGCGCCTGCCCAGGTCCAGGGCTGCCAGTAGGCGCCCAGGTAGTTGGAGTGGGCGTTGTCGCTGTTGGTAAAGCGCCCCGCTGTGAGCGACCAGTCGGTGTTGAGCCGGTACTCCAGGCCCAGGCCCGGGTTGGGGTCGCGCAGCTGTAACTCGCGGTCGAAGTGAACAGAGTAAAAGCCAGCGTTGACCCACAGCCGGCTGCTGTCGAACTGGGCCTGCGCGCCAGAACAGGCCAGCAGACCCAAGCCCAGCCCCAAGAGGCGCAGTCCCATCAGTCGCAGTCCCTTCAATTGCAGTCCCGTCAGGCGCAGCCCCATGGCATCAGGCCTTGGCGAAGTGCGCCGCTGCGGCCTGCACCGTGGCGTCTATGTCGGCGTCGGTGTGGGCGGCGCTCACAAAGCCGGCCTCGTAGAGCGCGGGGGCAAAGTACACGCCTGCGTCCAGCATGGCATGGAAGAAGGCGTTGAACTTGGGGCCGTCTGTGGTCATGACGGTGGCGTAGTTCTGCGGGAGCGGCTCCATCAGGAAAAAGCCGAACATGCCGCCTTGGCTGTCGCCGCAAAAGGGCAGGCCCGCAGCGTGGGCCGCCTGCGTCAGGCCCGTCACCAGGCGCTGTGTCCTGGCACCCAGGGTCTCATAAAAGCCGGGCTTGCTGATTTCTTTGAGCGTGGCCAGACCGCAGGCGGTGGCCACCGGGTTGCCGCTGAGCGTGCCAGCCTGGTAAACCGGACCCAGCGGGGCCAGTTGCTCCATGACGGCGCGTTTGCCGCCAAAAGCGGCCAGCGGCATGCCGCCGCCAATGACCTTGCCCAGCACGGTCATGTCGGGCTCAAAGCCAGGAATGAGTTGGGCGTAAATGCTTTGCGCGCTGCCCAGGGCCACCCTGAAGCCGCTCATCACCTCGTCAAACACCAGCAAGGCGCCGTATTGGCTGCACAGCTCGCGGCAGCGCTTCATGAAGGGCACGCTGGCGCGCACAAAGTTCATGTTGCCGGCGATCGGCTCAATCATCAACAAAGCGAGCTCTGGGCCATGGATCTTGAAGGCTTCTTCAAGCTGCTCGACGTTGTTGTATTCAAGCACGATGGTCTGGGCCACCACTTCAGGAGGCACGCCCGCACTGGTGGGGTTGCCAAAGGTGGCCAGGCCAGAGCCGGCTTTGACCAGCAGGGCGTCGGCATGGCCGTGGTAACAGCCTTCAAATTTGATGATTTTGCTGCGGCCGGTGGCGCCGCGCGCCAAGCGCAGTGCGGACATGCCCGCCTCGGTGCCCGAACTCACCAGGCGCACCATCTCCAGCGAGGGCACGGCTGCAATGATGGCCTCGGCCAGCTCCACTTCTCGCTCTGTAGGCGCGCCAAAGGAAAAGCCATCGAGGGCGGCTTTTTGCACGGCTTCGAGCACTGCAGGGTGGCCATGGCCCAGGATCATGGGGCCCCAGGAGCCGATGTAGTCGATGTACTTTTTGCCGTCGGCGTCCCAAAAGTAGGCGCCTTGCGCACGCTGCACAAAGCGCGGCGTGCCGCCCACGGCGCGAAAGGCGCGCACAGGGGAGTTGACGCCGCCTGGGATCACGGCCTTGGCCCTCTCAAAGAGGACGTCGTTCTGAGAAATATTATTGTTTGGTGCCATGGGGAGGGAGTTCAAAGGTCGGGGGAGCAGGGGGCTTGCCTTCGCCAGGGTCAAGGTCCAGGCCGGGTGTGTCGTCTTCGTCGTCATCGACGTCGGCCTGGGCCCAGAACAGCCGGTCGGGCAGCAACTGGCCCATGCCAGGCTGAAAGCCTGCGTCCAGGCTGTGGTCCAGGTAGCTCAGGGCTTCGGCGGTGGCGCTTTGCAAGTCCAGGCCGGTGGCCAGCAAGGCCGTCAGCGCCGCTGACAGGGTGTCACCTGCGCCGGCAAAACTGGCTTCAAAGTGCTCGAACTTTTCACTGAAGAGCACGGTGACCGGGCTGGCTAGCACGTTGTCAATGTGCTGATCGGGCAGCGAGATGCCTGTCACCAAGGTGTAGGGCACGCCGTATTCAGCCGCTGCCTTGGCGATTTCGCGCGCATTGGGGCTGCGCTCGCCGCTCCAGTCGGGCAGCAGCCAGCGCCACAGCGTGCTGTGGTTGCCCACCAGCACCGTGGTTTGGGGCAGCATCAGGTCGCGAAAGGCTTCCAGGTAGTTGTCCAACTCGGACTCGTCCCACCACGACAGGTTGGGCATGTAGGCAATGACGGGAACTTCTGAATAGTCGGTGGCAATTTCCGCAATGGTGGCTATGTTCTCGGGCGAGCCCACAAAGCCGACCTTGATGGCAGCCACCGGCATGTCTTCCAGGGCGGTGCGGGCTTGCTCGCCCACGGCCTCTTCGTCAAAGGCGAAGTGGTCAAAGATTTCGGCCGAATCGCGATAGTAAGCCCCAGTCACCACAGTGAGGGTGTGGGCGCCGGCCGAGGCCATGGCGGTGACGTCGGCCGACAAGCCGCCTGCGCCGCTGGGGTCATTGGCATTGAAGCTCATCACGCAGGCGGGGCTGGCGGATTCGTCGCCAGTGGAGCTGGGATCGGCGGCAAAAGAAGAGGTGACCATGTCTTTGGATTGTGCCTGCCAAGATGGCAAAACCACATCTATACAATCTTACCCATCTTATAAAAGGCATCCTTTCACCGTGACCTCCTCCACCAACTCGACCACCTGGATGTGCTTGATCTGCGGCTGGATCTATGACGAAGCCGCTGGCGCCCCCGAGCATGGGATTGCGGCCGGCACGCTGTGGGCCGATGTGCCCATGAACTGGACCTGCCCGGAGTGCGGCGCCCGCAAAGAAGACTTTGAGATGGTGGCGCTCTGAGCGCTTAAGTCCAGAGCCTGCAAAGACGAGGCCATGTCTTTGCCCTTGTAGGAGCCAGCCTGCTGGCGATCTTTGCGTGAGGCGAGGCCCGTTGCCCGGCACGATTCGCTTGCAGGCAAGCTCCTACAAAGACAAGCCGCATTGACAAGCCGCATTGGTTTTCTTTTCCCCTGTAGGAGCCAGCCTGCTGGCGAATTTTCGCTTGTGGTGATGCCCGTTGTCCGGCACGATTCGCTTGCAGGCAAGCTCCTACAAAGACAAGCCGCATTGATAAGCAGCATTGGCTTTCTTTCCCCTGTAGGAGCCAGCCTGCTGGCGAATGTTCGCGTGAGGTGATGCCCGTTGCCCGGCACGATTCGCTGGCAGGCCAGCTCCTACAAAGACAAGCCACATTGACAAGCCGCATTGGTTTTCTTTTCCCCTGTAGGAGCCAGCCTGCTGGCGAATTTTCGCGTGA